>JAKSKI010000015.1 GCA_024401865.1 Bacteroidales bacterium | reverse complement strand
CCGATGATGGTCAGGATAGCCGCGATGAAAGTCTGGTCAACGTCGAGGTTGAAGGGAAGGATTCCGCTGAACAGGGAGAAGAATCCGATGATGATTATGGCAGTATGCGCAAGGGACACGACGCCGCCGAGACCCCAGGTCCAACCCTTGAACCTGAATGCGATATATCCGAAGATGATCAGCAGTGCGAGGAGCACTGAGATGACTGCGGAGCGCTTGATGTCATTGGCGATGGAAGCGCCCACCTTGTCGGAACTGATGATACCGTTGGGGTTGTCGAGCGTGGACACGAAATCGGAGAGCGTGAGGCTCTGGTCGCTGTAGAGGCCCTTCAACGCCTCGTAGAGCATACCTTCGATCTCCGCGTCAACCGCTGTGGACTCATCCTGATACTTATAGGAGGTAGTAATCTTCATCTGGCTGTCTCCACCGAACTGCTTGACCTCTGCCGAAGAGTTGCTTACGCTCTCGTCAGCTGCTGCAGCCTCGTTGAACACGTTGAGGACGGCCTCACGCACCTGCTCGGCCTGAACGGGCTGGTCGAAGCGGACCACATAGGTGCGGCCTCCGGTGAAGTCGACACCATAGGTGAATCCCTTGATGCAGATCGAACCGATGGCGATTATGATGAGAGCGCCGGAAATGATGTAGGAGAACTTGCGTCCGCCGATGAAGTTGATCTTGGTGTTCTTGAGGAAATTCTTGGTAAGATTGTTCTCGAACGTGATGCCCTTGCCTTTCTTGATGCGGTCTTCGAAGATGAGACGGGTGATGAAGATGGAGGTCAGCACGGAGGTGATGATACCGATGATGAGGGTTGTAGCGAAGCCCTTGATGGGGCCTGAACCGAAGACAAACAGCACCAGTCCGGTGAGCAGTGTGGTCACCTGGCCGTCGATGATGGCGGAGTATGCGTTGGCATAACCGTCGTGGACAGCCTTGCCCAGACCCTTGCCGGCCTTGAGCTCTTCCTTGATACGCTCATATATGATGACGTTGGCGTCGACGGCCATACCGAGGGTCAGGACGAGACCTGCGATACCGGGCAGGGTAAGGACTGCGCCGAATGATGCGAGTGTACCGAAGAGGAGGATGACGTTGGTCACGAGAGCGACGTCAGCGGCAAGTCCTGCGCCCTGGTAGAAGAACACCATATAGACGAGGACGAGGATGAATGCGATGATGAACGATATGAGACCGCTGCGGATGGACTCGGCACCGAGGGAAGGACCGACAACCTGCTCCTGGACAATGGTCGCGGGAGCGGGGAGCTTGCCGGACTTGAGGACATTCACAAGGTCTGTTGCCTCCTCGACGTCGAAGTGACCGGTGATGGATGAGGATCCTCCGGATATTTCGCCCTGGACGGTAGGATATGAATATACTGTACCATCGAGAACGATGGCCACCTGCTTGCCGATATTCTCCTTGGTGAGACGTGCCCAGGCATTGGCGCCTTCGGCATTCATTGTCATTGAGACGGAAGGCTCGGCGCCCCTGTTGTTCTCGTAGACAACCTTTGCGTCAGTGACTACGCCGCCGTCCAGAGGAGCCTTGCCGTCACGGCTGGATGCCTTGATGGCCACGAGCTCATAGGTATTGTCGCTGATGTATGTGGCGGGTTTGACGGACCACATGGGACGGAATTCTGCGGGGAAGAGGCTCGCAACCCTGGGGTTGTTGAGCATCCTGTTGACCTTGGCGGTATCGATGGCATTGGCGTAACCGATGCAGGCGGTGCCGCTGGCCTGGGAAGGCTGGAACACTGCGAACAGGGGATTGGCCTTCCTGTATGCCTCGAGACCTTCGGACTCGGAATCTTCCTGATCCTTGATTTCCTGGGCGACTATGTCGTCGGCTTCGACTTCATCCATGGCAGTCTCCTCGGCCACAGCGTTGTCCTGATTGAGCTGGGCGAGAAGATCGTTGGCCTCCATAAGGTAAGGGAGGATTTCCTGATTGTCGAATGTGGTCCAGAACTCGAGGGATGCGGTACCCTGGAGGAGTTTGCGCACACGCTCGGGCTCCTTGACACCGGGAAGTTCGACAAGGATGCGTCCGCTGTTGCCTAGCTTCTGGATGGAAGGCTGGGTGACACCGAAACGGTCGATACGGTTGCGGAGCACGTTGAAGGAGTTGGATACGGCACTCTCGGCCTCGGCCTTGATGACGGAGATAACCTCATCGTTGGTGGATTCGGGCTTGATGCGGTCACGCATCTCATAAGTTCCGAATATCTGGGAGAGGCGCCTGCTGCCGGCCGTTTCAGCCCAGGCCTCACCGAAGAGGGTGATGAAATCGGACTGGGAAGTCACGCTGCGCTCCTTGGCGAGAGCGATGGCCTTCTGGAAATCGGGATCGGCATTGTTGCCGGCAAGAGCCTTGACGAGGTCTTCGAGCTGGACCTGGAGCATGACGTTCATACCGCCCTTGAGGTCAAGACCGAGGTTGATTTCCTTGGCTCTCACATCCTTGTACGTGTATCCGAAATAAACTTTCTCGGAAGAGATGGAGTCTGTGTACCATCTTGCCTTTTCCTTCCTGATGGAATCAAGGCAATAAGCTTGATTTTCTACGGCGATTTTGCTGAATTCAACGCTCTGAAGGGCTTCCGCCACAGCTTTTTCGCCGGCCTTCCCGGCTTTCCTGCCTTCGATTCCCGAAACGAGGCTGAAGGAGAGCTGCCAGAGACAGGCTACGAGCAGCAGAATCGCTACTAGTCTGATTGCACCTTTGCTTTGCATAACTGTATTAAATTGTTTTTGATATTAAAATTTCGCAAATAAGCCTACAAATTTACTACATTTTTTCAAAGAAATGAATAAATTTGCGAGAATATGAAGAGAAAGCTGTTTACTGTTGTCATTATGGCTTTTTGCGGTATTGCGGTTTCGGGCCAGAATATGCGCAAAATGTACGAATACGACTTTGACGGGGCTCTGGCCGAATACAGGGATTCTCTGGAACTGTATGCCGATTCCCTGAAAAGGGCGCCTTTCGAGCAGGCGGCACGCTGGGCGGAGAACGGCATCAGCCTCACCGAGTATTGCCAGCAGCCGGCGGTAGTGGCCAGAAAGAGATTCCACAGGGACGAATTCTTCCTCTATTACCCTTTGGATGACCTCTCCTGGCATGCGGTCCGGGATACTTCCGCCTTTGTGTTCGGCACTCCGGACAAGACCGACACTCTTCGCCTCCCTGTCAGGGATTCCCTAGAATTCCTGCCTATGATATGCGGACAAGAAAGATATTTCGCTTCCAGGGATCTGTACGGAATGGGGGGATACGACCTCTATGTCAGCCGATGGGACGAGTCCCGCGGAGACTGGGGAGAGCCGGAGAATCTCGGATTCCCTTATTCTTCGCCGTATGACGATTTCCTCTTTGTCAATACCGAAGACGGACGTTTCAGCATTTTCGCTTCCAACAGGGAGTGCACGGCCGACAGCGTCAACGTCTATGTCGTCGAATATGAGGCCAATCCTGTCCATTCGGTGGTGAGCGATCCGGTGAAACTTCGCCAGATAGCCGGACTGAACCCCCGTACCGAAGATCCTGCGGCGCCCGGACCTGTCATACGCGACGAACAGACGGGCAGGTATATGGAGAAGATAGCAGAGGTCAGGTCATACCGCAACCGTGTGTCCGAGGCTTCACGCGAACTGGACAGGCTCAGAGACCGCTACCTCCTCGCCGAGGGAGAAGAAAAGGCCCGCATAGCATCCGAACTCGCCGAAGGGGAAATGAATATGACGGGCATCCGTGCAGAACTTGACAAAGCTTCACGCGAACTCCGTGACATCGAGACGGATTTCCTCCTGAACGGAGTGGAGATAGACATTTCCGGCTTTATGGAGGAGGAGAGGGAAGCCTCGTCCGCCCCCGCCTTCGAATTCACAAGGCACAGGATGGGTTCCCCGGTCACGGTCGTATACAGCAGATAGTTCTACTTTCGTTATGGAATACTCGGAAATGAAAGACCGTTGCGTACGATGGATACGCGACTGGTTCGATGCCAACGGCAAAGACAGTGTCGCCGTGCTCGGCATGAGCGGAGGCAAGGACAGCACCGTGGCGGCCGCTCTGTGTGCGGAGGCGCTCGGACCGGACAGGGTAGTGGGCGTGGCCATGCCCTCCCGGGGGCAGAGTCTCAACGAGGCGGACCAGATATGCCGCTATCTCGGTATCCGGTACCTGTGCGTCCCGATAGGAGACATCATCGACTCCTTCTCCGTGGTATCGGAGAGGGTTACGCTGTCGGCCCAGGCGGAGCAGAACATTCCGCCGAGGGTGAGGATGTCCGTGCTCTATGCCGTGTCCCAATCCCTCAACGGCCGCGTGGCCAACACCTGCAACCTTTCGGAGAACTGGGTGGGATATGCCACACGCTGGGGTGACAGTGTCGGGGATTTCAGCCCCTTAGGAGAACTCGTGGTTCAGGAGATACGCGGCATAGGCCATTCTCTCGGCATCCCTTCCCGCTGGGTGGACAAGACCCCCGATGACGGACTTCCTCACAGTTGTTCGGACGAGCAGAAATTCGGATTCACCTACGAAGTGCTCGACAGATATATCCGCACCGGAGAATGTGATGATCCTGCCATAAGGGAGAAGATAGATTCGATGCACCGGCGCAACCTGTTCAAGATGGAGATGCCCGAGAGCTTCAGCCTTTGAAAAGAATAGCCATAATAGGAGGAGGTGCGGCCGGATGTTTCTGTGCCGCCAACATCGTGAAAGACGTTCCCGGTGCAGACGTGACCGTTTATGAATCCGGCCCCTCTGCAATGGCGAAACTTGCCCTTACGGGAGGAGGAAGGTGCAATATCACCAATTCCTTCGCCTCTGTCGACAATCTCAGGGATGTCTATCCCAGAGGATACAACCTTATGAAAAGGGCTCTCTCGGCGTTCGGTCCCCGGGATACCGTGGCCTGGTTCGAAAACGCCGGGGTCAGACTCTATACGCAGCCTGACGGAAGAGTGTTCCCCGTATCGGACGATGCCCGGGAAGTGGTCGGAACCCTGTCCGGGATGATGCGCCGCGGAGGGGTGAAACTGCGTTGCGGGAGCAGGGTGGCCTCAGTGGTAAGGGAAGACGGTTTCAAGCTGGACTTCACTGATGGCTCCGTCGGCGTGGCCGATATCCTGGTGATAGCTTCCGGAGGAGGAACAGCCGCTCTTGCAGAATCGCTGGGGGCGGAGACGGTTCCCGCCGTACCTTCCCTGTATACCTTCCGCATCGAAGATTCCGCGCTGAGGGCGCTTATGGGATCGGTGGCTCCTGAAGCTGTTGTCGGAATTGCCGGCACCGGATTCCGCGCTTCCGGCCCGTTGCTGGTGACCGATTGGGGTGTGAGCGGACCCGCGGTGCTCAGATTGAGTTCGTATGCCGCCCGTCATCTTGCTGAAAGGGGATGGAAATCGGCCCTGACGGTCAACTGGACAGGCTCTTCCGAGGATGGGATCCGCCGGTGGGCCGAGTCGGCCCGTGGTGAGAATGCCTCGAAATTCGTATCCAGCGTTCATCCCGACGGCCTTAGTGACAGGCTCTGGAAGCATATTCTCAACCGGGCGGGATTGAGGGAGGATGCAAGATGGTCCGAAGTCGGAGCCAAGGTATTCAACAGGCTGGTGTCGGCCCTGACGGCAGATACGTATGCCATTGCCGGCAAGGGCTCTTACAAGGAGGAATTCGTGACTTGCGGAGGGGTGTCCCTGTCATCGGTGGACCCCGGCACAATGGAGTCCCGCAACTGCAGCGGCCTGTTCTTCGCCGGAGAAGTGCTGGATGTTGACGCAGTGACGGGTGGTTTCAATTTGCAGGCGGCTTGGAGTACGGCATATTCGGCATATCGAAAGATTTTGTTATATTTGTAGGCTATGATTATTCTGATAACAGGCATTACGTCCGGATTCGGCAGAGCAATGGCCCAAAGACTGAGTGCAGACGGCCATAAGGTGTACGGAACCTATCGCCGTGAGAGCGAACCCGTGCCCGGCGTGACCTATCTCAAGGCTGATGTCCGCAATGCTGCGGAGTGCAAGGCTGTGGTCGACCGGGTAGTCTCTGAAGAGGGACGCATAGATGTGTTCATCAACAATGCGGGGATGGGCATAGGCGGACCTCTGGAGTTCTGTTCCCTCGAGAGCGCCGAGATGCAGATGGACGTCAACTGGATGGGGATGGTGAGATTCCTTCACTATGTCCTGCCCGTGATGAGAAGCCGGGGTTCAGGCAGAATCATATGCTTCAGCAGTATCGGAGGACTGATGGGATTGCCTTTCCAGGGGCTGTACAGCGCCAGCAAGTTTGCGATCGAAGGCTATTGCGAGGCTCTCAGGATGGAGGTCAGGAACTTCGGCATCGACGTGGTGCTCATAGAACCGGGTGATTTCGCCACGGCATTCACCTCCCGCCGCCAGTCCGTCACGGACCCTGAAGCCTTCCAGGTCTACAAGACGTATGCGGAATCTCTGGCCAGCATCGAAAATGACGAGCAGACAGGGCTCAAGCCCGAATACCTTGCCCGCAGAATCAGCAGGATAGTTTCCGCCAGAAGACCCCGCTGCGCGTATGTCATATCCACTTTCGAGCAGTATCTCTCGACCATACTCAAGAGAATCCTGCCCCAGAGATGGTTTTCTTCGATACTCAGCAGTTACTATAAACTCTAATTCCGTATGCGCAAATTCCTTCTCCTCCTTCCGTTTGTCCTGATGTTCGCCGCCTGCTCGCAGACCGAACTTCAGGTTATGTCGTACAATATGCGCCAGGGCAATTCTCCCGATGGCATCAATCATTGGGACAATCGCTGCCACGCAACGCTCACTATGCTGAGGGAAGTCAAGCCTGATGTCTTCGGGGTTCAGGAGGCGCACGGATACCAGGTCTCGTACATTACCGACAGCCTCCCCTGCTACCGCAGCGTAGGTGTGGGCCGTGATGACGGTTCCGAAAAGGGAGAGAGGATGTCCGTATTCTACAATTCGGACAAGTTCGAGCTGCTGGATTGGGGGACCTACTGGCTCTCCGATACCCCGGACGAGCCCTCCAAGGGCTGGGATGCGGCCTACCCGCGTACCGCCACCTGGACCAGGCTCAAGATGAAGAAGGGGGGCAGGGAATTCTTCTATGTCAACACCCATCTCGACCATATAGGCGCCCAGGCCCGCCGCAACGGCCTGATACTCATAGTGGACAGGATAGCCGCAATGAATCCGGACGGACTGCCCATGGTGCTTACGGGCGATTTCAATACCACGGAGGATGATCCCTGTCTGGATGACCTCGACCTGAGGATGAAGAGCGCCCGGAGGGAGGCCCCCGTGACGGATACAGGCATTACCTACAACGGCTTCGGCAAGGAGGGTGAGCTGGCCAGAGCCATAGATTACATCTATTACTCCGGATTCGATTCCTGTGACAACTTCCGGGTGCTGAGGGACAGCTACGACGGCATCCCGTACATTTCGGACCATTATCCCATCACCGTGACCCTCAAATTCTGACAGTATGAAAAGGATATTGACAATACTGGCACTGACGGCTTTTGCGGCCGTGTCAGAACTTGACGCCAGGGTGTCGCTCCCTTCGGTGATCAGTGACAATATGGTACTCCAGCAGCAGACCCGTGCCGCAATATGGGGTACGGCCGCTCCAGGCAGCACCGTCACCGTTTCCGCATCGTGGAGCAAGGCCAGGGTGAAGACCGTGGCGGACCCTGACAGCGGCAAATGGCTGGTGCGTATCGACACACCTTCCGCAGGCGGTCCCTATGAGATAACCGTCAGCGACGGACAGCCCGTCACACTGAAGAACGTGCTCATAGGTGAGGTCTGGTTCTGCTCGGGTCAGTCCAATATGGAAATGCCAGTCAAGGGATACAACAGCCAACCGGTCAGAAACGGAACGGAATACATCGTGTCCGCCAGGCCTTCGAGGCCCATTCGCATCTGCAACATAGAGCGCAAAGCATCCAGAACACCTCTGGAGGAGAGCAGGGGCAGCTGGGAGGAACACACTCCCGCAACCGTCGCCGTCACCAGTGCGACTGCGTATTTCTTTGCCGAGACTCTCCAGTCCGCAACTGATGTGCCTGTCGGCATCATAGTCTCCAGTTGGGGAGGGTGCAAGATCGAGGCGTTTATGGACAGGCAGACAATCAGTACCGAATTCCCCGATTACGACCTTGCGTATCTGGACAATCCCGATATCGAAGTCAAGGCCATATCAGTGCCCTGTATGCTCTTCAACGGCCAGGTCGCGCCTCTGGTGCCCTATACTTTCAAGGGGATGATCTGGTATCAGGGCGAGTCCAACAGATTCAAGCCTGAGCGGTACATAAGGCTTCAGGAAGCCTATGTCAGAATGATGAGAGACCGTTTTGAGGTGCCCGACGCTCCGTTTTATTTCGCGCAGATAGCTCCATACAGATACGAAGATCCGCGTAACTGCGAACTCGGTTATTTCAACGAGGCCCAGCAGAAGACCCTGTCCGTCATTCCCCACAGCGGAATGGCGGTGCTCTGCGATATCGGCGAATTCGGCACCATACATCCCTGCGAGAAGCAGAAGGTAGGTCAGAGGCTCGCATATCTGGCACTTTGTCACGACTACGGCTGGGACATGATAGAAGCTGACGCCCCCACTTACAAGAGAGTGGAATTCAAGGACGGCAAGGCATACGTGACCCTTGAAGCCGGAGCTCTCTCACCTATGGGAACCGATTTGGGAGGATTCGAAGTGGCCGGTGCCGACAAGGTGTTTCATCCTGCTGTCGGAAGGCTTTGGCATAAGGGCAACTGCACCATCGAGGTGACTTGTCCCGAAGTGGCGGAGCCGGTGGCTGTCAGATACTGCTTCCGCGACTGGAGCGCAGGTTCGGTATACAACAACTACGGCATCCCTGCGGCACCTTTCCGCACGGATGACTGGGACATTGAAGAAGTAAGATAATATGGCAGAAGGACTCGAAAAATACGGCTTGGACCTGCATTGTACGATGATACTCGAGGAGTATCGCGACAATCTGCCCGTATTCGAAATCATACGGGACATAGTTTATGACAAGCTCAAGGAGAGCATAGAATCCAACGGAATCTATCTCAATGCCATCGAGACCAGGATCAAGACAGAGAAAAGCCTTGCGGGCAAACTTGAGATCAAGGGCAGCAAATATGCCACGCTTGAGGATATAACCGACATAGTCGGAGCCAGAATCATCACATTCTATTCCGACGAGGTGGACAAGATATCCGCCCTGGTCGACCGTATCTTCGACGTAGACTGGGCCAACAGCGTGGACAAGCGCAAGATGCACGAACTTGACAGTTTCGGTTACAATTCGCTCCACTACATCTGCCGCATACCGAAGTCTCTCCATCATGACCCGATGCATCCCGAAATCAACACGATAAGGGTGGAGATTCAGATGCGTACCGCGCTTCAGCACGTCTGGGCGACAATGTACCACGACACGGGATACAAGTCGGGGGTCGAGGTCCCCAAGGAGTATCTCCGCAATCTCAACAGGCTCGCGGGTATGCTTGAACTTGCGGATGAGCAGTTCAGTCTCATACGCACCAACATCAACGACTACCGGCGTCAGGTACAGAATCTCGTGGCCAGCGGACGGTTCGATGACGTGCCCCTCAACGGAGATTCGTTCAAGAGTTTCCTCAACCTCAGGCCTTTCGACAAACTTGTCAAGAGGATTGCGGCAATCAATCAGGCCGAGGTTCACGAGTCCTCGATACTACCCTATCTTGCCGTCCTCAACCATCTGCAGTTCAAGAGTCTTGGAGACGTCGACCGGATGATAAAGGACAACAGTGAGGATGCATACACGCTGGCAGTGTATCAGATTGGCAACACGGATCTGGATATCATTTCATCCACTGTTGCCATCCAGGATCTTTGCGTTGTAACCATCCTCAAGAACAAGGGCGGTGCAGGCGGACTCAAACATATGTTCGACCTGCTTGGCGGTTCGTCCGATTACAATGCCGAGAGAGCCGAGCGCATACTTCAGACAGCCAAACAATTACCTTTCATGTTAGAAAATGGCGAATAAATATCTTGATACCTCATTCGTCGACAGGGCAATCAAGTTTGCCGTCGATGCCCACTCGAACACTGAGCGCAGGGGCAAGGGTTTCCCCTATGTCATACACGTGCTTGAGGCTATGGAAATAGTTGCTACAATGACAAATGACCCCGAACTGCTGGCCGCCGCAGCCCTCCACGACACCGTCGAGGACACTGAAGTTACCATAGAGCAGATAAGGGCCGGGTTTGGAGACAGGGTGGCTTCGATCGTGAAGTCCGAGTCCGATGAGATGACTGCGGGAGTCAGCGAGGCTGACAGCTGGCGTTCGCGCAAGCAGGCCGCTATTGACAGACTTGCCGCGGCTCCGATCGAAGCCAAGATGGTAGCTCTCGGTGACAAACTCTCCAATATGAGGGCTATCGCCAGGGATTACCACGCACAGGGGGACAAACTGTGGGATCTCTTCCACGCTCCAGGCGGGCGTGCCGATCACGAATGGCACTATAGGGGACTTGCCGCGTCTCTGTCGGAACTGTCCGACAAGGAGGCGTATGCAGAATTCGTGTTCCTTATAGACAAGGTTTTTGCATAATTACAGAATCAGTATAGCGTATGAAAAAGAAATTTGATCCAATTGAAGGGCGTAATGCTGAGATTATCGAATCAGTAATGAACTGCCCCGAGGTCGAAGGACTTTCCGAAGACCTGAAGTTCAAAATCCGACTCTGCGTCGAAGAGGTTGAGGAGAATATCCTCGACTATTCCGGTTCGACCTGGGTGGACGTGAGTGTGGACGGGTCCACCGACGTGCTCAAGATTGTCTTTCAGGACGGAGGTGTCGAGTTCGACCCCCTTTCCAATCCCGAACCCGACATCAACGCTCCTCTTGAGGAGAGGAAGATAGGCGGACTCGGCATATTCCTCTGCAAGCAGATGATGGACTCGCTCGACTATCATTTCGAGAACGGCAAGAATGTATTCACAATGGTTAAAAAATTAAACTAACAATAAACTATGAACGTTAACATTACCAAAGACGGCGCAAAGACACTCGTCACCTTGTCTGGCAGGCTTGATACCACCAATGCAGATCAGTTCCAGACAGACATCACTCCTCTGATGGAAGATTCCAATCCCGATATCGAACTCGACTGCACTGATATGGAATATACCTCCAGCCAGGGTCTCCGTCTCTTCCTCATGCTCCAGAAATCCGTGTCTTCCAAAGGAGGCTCAATGGTTATGACCAATATGAAGCCCCAGGTGAAGGAGGTCTTTGACATCACGGGATTCTCCAACATCATCAAGATAGTCTAAATGAATTTTGCCACTCAGAGCATAGGTCTTGACAGTGTTATCAACGCCCGTGAATTCGGGGGGTACAGACTTCCTGACGGAAGGGTGATAAAACGCGGACTGTTGCTCAGGGGCGGTGCTTTCCACAGGATTTCGGACGAAGACGTCCGGAAACTGCGGGAGGTGTACCACCTTTCCAAAGTGTTTGACTTCCGTACCAGTATGGAGGTCAAGCGGGAGCCGGACAAGCAGATAGACGGGGCTCTCAACATATGGATGCCCGCTTTCAATGAAGCGAGCCAGGCGATGGAAGGCCTCGCCCTGCCTGCGGAAGCATACGTGGACCTTGGTGGTTGGCTTGTCAAGAATGCCTGGCAGAAGAAGGTGCAGGAAGTGGCAAGGTCGATGTACGTCGAAATGGTGACTTCCGACTTCACCCAGATGCAGTATGCAGGTTTCCTCCAGAACATCGTGAATACCGAATCCGGAGCGGTGTACTGGCACTGCTCGCAGGGCAAGGACAGGACGGGATTGGGAGCTGCCCTGCTGCTGACGGCTCTCGGCGCTGACAGGAAACTCGTAATGGAGGATTTCGGAATATCCAACGAGTTCTACAGGGAGGAGGTCGACCGCTATTGTTCTATGGTCCGTACTGAAGACGAGAGGGCTGCAATACGTACGTTCGTAGGTGTCAATCCCGACTACTTCGGACAGGCTCTCGACCTGGTCGAAAGCAGGTACGGCTCACTTATGAACTTCCTCACGGACATATTGTGCCTGTCCGAAGATGATATGAAGATATTACGTCAAAGATATACCGAATGAAAAGATTGACAGCGCTTTTGGCTGCGGCATTGTGTGCCTGCAGTCTGTACGCTCAGAAGGTTACTTTCGCCCCGCAGTGGACTCCGCAGGCTCAGTTCGCCGGATTCTACGTGGCCTGTGAGAAGGGTTTCTTCGCTGAGGAGGGCCTGGATGTAGAGATAAAGCATCCGGGAATCAATTCGTCCGTGAGCTCGATGGATATGCTCAAGTCGGGCTCGGTTCAGATAGCCGGTTTTCAGTTGATACAGGGCATAATAGCCCGGGCTGACGGAGCCAGGATTTTGAATGTGTTCCAGACCACCCAGGAGAGCGGCCTGTGCTGTGTGTCCCGCAAACCCATCAGCAGTCCCGTTGAAATGGACGGACTGAAGATTGGCAGGTGGAAGGTTGGGTTCTCCGATTTCTGCGAGATGCTTGAGACGTACAACAATATCCACATTGACTGGGTGCCGTTCCTCAACGGCATCGGTATGTATGTCTATGGGGCTGTGGACGCCACCCTTTGCTACTCCTACAGCGAACTCATAGCTCTGGAACTGGCCATAGGCAAAATCCCCGAAGACCAGATTCTCTTCTTCTCCGATTTCGGGTACGAGTGTCCTGAAGACGGCCTTTATGTTATGGAGGACTACTACAATTCCCACAAGGACGTGATTGACAAGTTCATCAAGGCATCTAAGCGCGGATGGGTTTATGCAAGGACCCACAGGGATGAGACACTCGATATCACCTGGAAGTACATAAAGGCGGCCAACATCAACACCAACAGGGAGACGCAGAGGCGTATGCTCGATGCGTACATCGCTCTTCAGCAGAACAAAATCAGCGGCAGGATAGATTTCGCCCCCGTCAAGCCCAAGGTGTTCAAGTCCATAGTCAAAGCGCTGGAAGACGTTGGGTACATCACGGAGGAAGTTGAATATAACGATATCATACGATGAAGAGGATACATTCATTTTCCACGCGTTTGAGTCTGGGTATTGTGGGCATCTCGTCCATAATATTCATACTTGCCATCGGAACGGCAATGGTACTGTCCTACACAATAGTTGCGGAAGAGGCAGTCAAGTCAGCGGAGAATCTGCGTGATGCATCCATCGCAAAGATAGAGAAGACTCTTCTGGAAGTCGAAATGAACGTCCAGGCCAGAGCCTGGCTCGTAAAGGAGAATCTTGATGACGAACAGTACCTTTATCACATCACGCACCAGATAGTCGAGGAGAATCCCAATATTATAGGAAGCGCCATCGCCTTTGATAAGAAGGTCTTCAAGGGCAAGTATTATTTCAGCCCCTATTCGTATCAGGACGGAGAAGGAGGAATCCTTTCCAAGCAATTGGGCAGCGCCCAGTACGACTATTTCTATATGGACTGGTTCCAGATACCTTTCCTTATGGGGAAAGACTGTTGGAGCGAGCCTTATTTTGATGAGGGAGGCGCTCAGGAACTGCTGTCCACATACAGTTATCCTATCTACGGAGAGAATGGAGAAGTGATTGCGGTCATGACGGCCGACATCTCGCTGGACTGGATAGAGAAACTGCTTGCCGACATCAAGCCCTATCCCAATTCCAACATCATCCTTGTCAGCCGCAGCGGGGCCTTCATATCCAACAGCAGCGGCATTGACCTGAGCGGCGAGACTGTGTTCTCCACCATGTACTATGCCTCCGGCGCCGACAATAACGTATTGCTGCTTGCCGAAGCCCTGAGCAGGGGGGAGACAGGCGCTATGGAGTACTCGGTAGGCAATAAGGTATCATTTGCCGTATATGCACCTCTCTCCAACGGTTGGAAGACATATATCTCTTGCGATTACAAGGATGTGCTATCCCGCGCGGCACGAATGAATATCTTTATGATACTGATAGGACTGCTCGGCGTCATCACAATGTTCCTGCTGTCCTATTATATGATACGCAGGCTTACCAAGCCTCTGTCCGAATTCTCCGATTCGGTCATCAGGATAGCCAAGGGAGACTTCGATGCGCAGTTGCCCGAAATCAGGAGCGAGGATGAGCTCAAACAGCTCAGGAATTCGTTCGAATATATGCAGAAATCCCTCAAGGACTACATCAGGGAACTCCAGGTTACAACTTCCGAGAAGCAGAAGTTCATCAGTGAAATCAATATCGCAAGCAAGATTCAGATGTCAATGCTTCCGACAGACTTCCTCAATACGGACAGGGTGGGACTCTACGCAATGGTTCTTCCCGCAAAGGAAGTCGGCGGAGACCTCTATGACTTCTTCATCAAGGACAATATTCTCTATTTTGCTGTGGGTGATGTGTCCGGCAAGGGTATTCCGGCATCACTGATAATGGCTATCACAAGGGCCAGTTTCCGTTTCATCACCAGGATGGGCCTGCCTATGAACGAGGTTATGAGCAAGATGAACGACGCCCTTGCGGAAGGCAATACCACAGGTCTGTTCGTGACCCTGTTCGTGGGCCGTCTTGACCTTGAGACAGGAGAATTGCAGTATTGCAACGGCGGTCACAATCCGATAGTGACGGTAACTCCCGAAGGCGAGGCTTCATTTA
The DNA here is from genome assembly GCA_024401865.1 of Bacteroidales bacterium. Taxonomy (GTDB): domain Bacteria; phylum Bacteroidota; class Bacteroidia; order Bacteroidales; family UBA932; genus Cryptobacteroides. The sequence continues at coordinate 17,886 of JAKSKI010000015.1, read as the reverse complement.
TGAAACCCAAGCCCAATATAGCTGCAGGCCTGTTTGAAGGATTCCCCTATGTGCTTGAGACCTGCACTTTGAGGAAGGGTAGCAAGCTCGTGCTCTACACCGATGGAGTCACCGAAGCTGAAAGGGCCGACAAAGACCAGTTCGGAGAGCAGAGACTGCTCGACTGGGCCACATCAGCCGTGAAGGTCTGCCCTGAAGCGGAAGAAGCCTGCAAGAACCTCTACGACACCGTCAAGCAGTATACTGACGGCAACGAGCAGAATGATGACATCACCATTATGACCATCAGGTACAATTAGGCGTTGTCATTGTGTACAAACGACAATGTGGCGACGGAAAATCTTGTTCCGCCGCCATATTTGTCATAAAGGGCTCGGAAGCACTCCCCGGAGGTGGCTCCTGAAGTGAATACGTCATCCACAATGAGGATGTGCCGGGGTACGGTGCCTGTCCTGCTCCTTCTGCATTTGAAGGCTCCTCTGACATTGGACTCCTTGGCTTCTGTCTTCAGGGCTGTTTGTGTGGACGTGAATCTGGTTCTTTCAAGCAGGGTCTTGTCGAGCGTGGCGAAAGGAAGGGCTGCGGCCACTTCTGCGGCTATCAGTTCAGCCTGATTGTAGCCCCTTTCCCTCTTCCTCTTCCAATGGAGGGGGACGGGAACAACCGTGTCCACGTCCGCGAACTGACGGGAAGAAGCCAGTTCCCTTCCCAGCATACGTGCGAAATAAGACCCTTCCCGGAAATCTCCTCCATATTTGAGTTTCCGGGGAATCTGGCGGTAAGGGGATTCGTTGCTGTAATACAGCAGGGCTGCGGCATAGCAGTAGGGAATTCCCCCCTCATCGGGGTACATTCTGCCTATGCGCTCATTCAAGGCATCCGCCATAGGATTGTGAGACATCCGTGCGAAACCTGTCACCGGAAGGTCTGCCAGACAGGGAAGGCAAATGACATCCTCCTCCATCATAAGCGGTCTGCCGCAGACCGTGCAGCAACGTGGCAGACAAAGGTCCGCCATCGAGCGGAGAATCCCGGGCAGCGTCAGCACTCAAGGTCTGAAGCCATCGCCTCCTCCACTTCTTCGGGAGAAGCCGGCAGCCTTGGCCCACCGAGGCGGCGCACTCCTTCATCTGTTATCAGCAGGTCATCCTCCACCCTTATGCCTCCGAAATCGAAATAGGTCTCGAGCTTGCTGTAGTTGATAAATCCCTTGTCAAGGCCCTCGGCTTTCCATTGTCTGACAAGATCGGGGATGAAATATATGCCGGGTTCATCAGTGACGACATTCCCGGGCACGAGTCTGCGGGCCATCCTCAGGCTTCCGAGACCAAGCTGGCCGGAACGGGTCTGGTCGCAGTCATAGCCGACAAGATTCTCTCCAAGGTCCTCCATATCGTGGACATCCAGTCCCATATTGTGGCCCAGTCCGTGAGGCATGAACAGGCCTGCAATGCCGCATTCGGCCATAGAGTCCACGTCGCCCCTGACAAGGTCGAGGTCCCGGAGATCGGACAGCATCTTCACGGCCACCGCCTTATGCACGTCGGCGTAGGTAACTCCGGGTTTTGCCAGCGAGAAGGCCAGCTCGTTGCATTCAAACACCGTCCGGTAGATATCCTTCTGACGGGAGTCGAACTTCCCGGAAGTAGGGTAGGTCCTCGTGAAATCGGAGGCGTAGTGGGCGTTGCTCTCCACACCGGCATCGACGACCATCAGATTGCCGGGAACGACAGGCATATTGTGTGAGTGGCAGTGGAACACCTCGCCGTGCTGGGTCAGAATGGTGGGGAAACTCACACCCCACCCGTAAGAGAGAGCCACCGCTTCCATCTCGCCGACAATCTCCTGCTCTATCCGGCCGGGCCTGATGCCTTTGCGGGCGATGGAATGCATCTTTTGTCCGAGTATTGCCGCATCATCCAGAAGAGCGATCTCCTCTCCCGTCTTGACGAGCCTGAGAGCGATTACGGCTTTAACCAGAGCCTCGGAAGCCGCCGGACATCCGTTCTTGTCACGGGCGAACAGTTCTCCGGGCTCGAGTCCGGTCAGGGATGACAGACGCAAGGCATTATAGTATCTGGATACAGGCAGGAAATGTATCCTCCTGCCTTTGATCAAGGCTTGAGAGACTGTCCAGGACAGTTTGGATGAGGGCAGGGTGTTGTTCACGCCGACTTCGGCCGCTTGGGAAGCCACGGACATTACGGGTCCTGACCATATGATGTCATCCAGGTCCGGATCGTCGGCATAGATGGTCTGCTCTCCCGAATCCAGGTCCAGCACTGCGGAGTATCCCGGCTCGTCGATGCCGAAGAAGTACAGCCAGTTGCTGTCCTGTCTCCACTTGTAGCAATTGTCCCGGTATTGTGCAGGAGAGTCGGTGTTGCCTATGAAAAGGATTATTCCGGTCTGTCCCTTCATCTTCTCGAGCAGGGCGGCGCGACGGGCTGAATAGGTCTCTTTCGAAAACATAAGATTTGCGTTTTGATTCCGCTAATTTACAAAATAATTGTTTCACTCGAGAGCGAACCCTATCTCCACGTCTCCGAACCTGCCCTTGACTTCATCCTCCCTCTGGAAGAACTCTGCGCTCAATGATCCTCTCCACACAATGTCGTCCTTGTCGTGGTAGGGGATGTCCAGGTCAAATCCATAACTCTTGGACTCCACCTTGACGGTAGCGGAGCATTTCCAACTTGTAGTGGTGCCTCCGTCATCTTCGGTGACAAGGAATGCCATTTTGTCCATCTGGGAGGTGAAATCCGTCATCATAATGGCATTGAGCGGAATCAGACAGCCCTTGTCCTTCCTCTTGATGACTATCATAAAATCGGTCACGGTGGGCGAATACAGCTTGAGCTCCGCTTCAGTGCTGGCCGAGAACCCGTTGACCGCCCCGCATTTGACCCAGAACTCGCTGGCCCCTCCGAACCAGCTGTCGTAATTGCGCAGCATCCTGAAAGATTTGAGGTACAACATCCTGCCTTTACCGTTGGACGCGGACACCGTGCCCTTGGATTTGAGATAGAGCTCCAGGGGCGTGAAGGCACTGTCATCGTTGTTGTTGACCACCCATACGGGGCGGCTCTCAGCCACTTTCTCGTCTACATATACGGAATCCACAACGTGCAGTCCGTCTTCTGTCAGGCTGATTTCGTAACCATAATTGGACTCGGCTCCATAGCCCGGGTCGAAGGTAATGATGGGAAAAGTCCTGCCGTCCCAATTGTCCGAGTACGGGATGTACAGCTGGAATCCGGATTCGGTAAGGGCCTTGACATAGGCGCTCACGTCGGCTGTCCCGGATTTGGTTCCGTAACGGGATTGCAGATAACCCGTGATGAGGTCGCGGAGAGGCCGGCTGTAGGACTTGCCGGCTTCAGCCCTTGACTTGAGGTCTGAACCGACCCCGCACCCCGGGGCCTCGAAGATATCCCTGATCATATATTCCTCGTCATAGCCGTTGCCTGCAGACGAACGGGCCGCATCATACACTTCTCTGAGCTGTTCCTCCCCGATAGGAAGTTCGGAGATCATCCGTGCGACAGATTCCAGACTTATGTCCACTCCGGCGGGAGAAGGGGATTCCGGGATAGAGATGGAAGAGGTACAGGCGGACAATGCCGCCACAAGGGGAATGAGTACAAACTTGTCCATAGTCACTTTTTTGCAAAGTGACATATAATTATCCGTTTGTCTCCACAAATAAACGTTTAAACCGCTGCCTGTCCTTCGGGAGTCTGTACAGTGCGGTTTTGGAAGAACCTGACGAAACGGTTCCTGCCAAAACAGTCTTTCTCCACGCTCACTCCGACAAACCCGGCGGCCTCGAAAACACTTGCCGTCGCGTCTCCGAGGCCGGAGTTGATCTCCACTATACCCATACCTTCGGATTTGAGCAGTACGGAACTCCAGCGTGCCACCGCCCTGTAGAATACAAGGGGGTCGTCATCAGGGACAAACAAAGCCAGTTCCGGTTCGTAATCCAGTACGTTGCGCCTCATCGAGGACTTCTCGCCGTTGCAGACATAGGGAGGGTTGCTGAGAATGAGGTCAAATCGGCAGTCAGTCAAGGGGGCGCCCAGAATGTCGGCCCTGACAAAAGACGGACCGGGACCTTCCATCTGGCCCGCGGCGGTGCTGAGGGCTTCTTCCGAGATGTCCACGCCCGTCACTTCGGACTCCGGCACAGACTTGCTGACGGCCCAGGCTATGCATCCGGACCCCGTGCACAGATCCAGGACGGAAGGGTGTTCCAGTCCCTTCAGGAAGGGCAGAGCCATCTCCACCAGGCCTTCGGTTTCAGGTCTTGGAATCAGCACCGAAGGATTGACATTGAACTCCATACCGAAGAAATCGGCCTTCCCGGTCACATACTGGATTGGCTCCCACGCCAGGAGCCTGGCCATATCTCCCTCCACCCTGCTCTCATCCACCTCGAAATCGGGGTGAAGGATATGGGTATGCCGCTTCACGCCGAAGCGCCTTTCGCACAGGAGCAACACGATATCGCCGGCTTCCCTGCCGGGATACAGCGGCTCCAGCGCGGCAGTGCTCTCGCGGATGAACTCTGCGAGCCGCATTCAGGAATTCTCTATGATAACGGACAGGAAATCGGTGATGTCCATCCCGGCGGTGCGGACCATTTTGGGCACCAGGGAGGCGCTGGTCATACCGGGTATGGTGTTGGCCTCGAGGAAATAGAGTCCTTCGGGAGAGAGTATGTAGTCCATCCTGACTATGCCGGCACAACCCATGAAGCTGTAGATGCGCTTCGTGGTCGAACTGACAAGGGCCTCCTCTTCTGCACTGAGTTTTGCCGGACACAATTCCTGACTGTGGCCGTTGTACTTGGCGTCATAGTCGAAATACTCGTTCTCCGTCACGATTTCTATCAGTGGCAGGGTCTTCACTTCCTTGCCATCGAAATATGCGGCGCACGTGAGCTCGCGGCCGTGGATGCCCTGCTCAATTATGACCGCAGGTCCTTCGGAGAAAGCGAACTCTACCGCACCCTGGAGGTCTTCCGGATTCTTGACCATGGTCACACCGAAACTCGAGCCGCCAATGGTGGGCTTGACGAACACCGGGAACCTGAACTCGCCCTCCACCCTGTCGCACACAGAGGCGATGTCAGAGGACCCCTTGCGCACGAGGGCGTCGGGAGCGCACTTGACGATGCCGAGGTCACGGATATAGCTCTTGCAGGCATATTTGTCGAACGCGATGGTGGACACGGAGGAATTGCAGGTGCTGAAAGGCACCCTGAGGATTTCGAGATAACCCTGGAGTTCCCCGCTCTCTCCCGGAGCCCCGTGCTGAACTATATAGGCATAGTCAAACTTGACCTTCTCACCCAGCACGTTGACGGAGAAATCCGTCTTGTCCACTTCGGGACGCGCGCCCTCCGGGAAGGTCACCCTCATCGCATTCTTCTTGCGGTATGCGACAAGTTGCCATTTGCCGAATCTGGCGAATATCTGGTAAACGTCATATTTGTCGGCATCGATGCGGGATGCCACGAACTCGCCGCTCCTGCAGGACACTTCCCACTCGGAAGAGTCGCTGCCGTAAATCACGGCAATGGAATTGTACTTGCCCATAATCAATCAAAGAAATTATTGTCCTGACTTATGTTAGCCTCAGTCTCCGAGATGTCTCCGCCTTCGCAGTCCAGGTTGAGGTTAATGCCTCCGGGAGCCACGAACCTGTCGTCTTCGCCGAGCACTCCGGCAGAGAGGCATTTCGTCATGAATATACCCCAGATCGGCAGTGCCATATTGGAACCTCCGCCCAGGGCCAGGGACTGGAAATGCACCTGGCGGTCTTCGCCGCCGACCCAGATGCCGGCCGTGATGCCTGGAGTATAGCCGATGAACCAGCCGTCCGAGTTGTCATTGGTGGTGCCGGTCTTGCCGGCAATCTCTCCCTTCAGACCATATTTGGAGCGCAGCCTCGCGCCGGTGCCGTGGTTGACCACACCTTCCATAAGGTTGACCATCAGGTAAGCCGTACGCTCGCTGAGGGCTTCCCTCTTGGTGTTGGTGAATTCAGACAGCACGTTGCCCTGATTGTCTTCAATCCTTGTGACGAAAAGGGGAGTCACGTACACGCCCTTCGAAGGGAAGGTGTTATATGCCGCCACCATCTCGAACGGAGACAGGTCGGCGGGGCCCACGCAGAGCGAGACCACTTCGTCCAGATGGCTCTGAATGCCCATCTTCTTCATCATCTGTGCCATCGCCTCAGGCCCGAACTGCCCCATCAGGTAAGCGGAAATGTTGTTGGAGCTGTGAGTCAGACCCCACTTGAGGGTGACCGTCCGGCCCAGCCATTCCTCCTTGTCGGTGGAACGGGGAGTCCAGGTGGTGCCGTCGGGGAGGGCGAAGGTCTGGGGCACGTTGACAACCTTGTGGCAGGGTTCCAGGCCCTCCTGCATGGCCAGGGTATAGAGGAACGGCTTGATGGTCGATCCAACCTGTCTCTTGCCCTGGGACACGTTGTCATACTTGAAATATCTGTAGTTGGGGCCTCCGACATATGCCTTCATATGTCCGGAAGAAGGTTCCACGGCCACGAACGCGGCCCTGAGAATACCCTTGTAATACCTTATGGAGTCGTTGGGCGTCATCACGGTGTCGATGTAGCCCTTGCTGTTCCAGGAGAACACCCTCATCTTTACCGGTTTGTCGAACTGGGCGAGGATGTCGGACGCGGAGACTCCCGCCTTGCGCTGGGAGCGGTACCTGTCGCTCCATTTCCTTGCGTTAGACATCAGCAGATCCACTGTACCCTGGTCCACGTCATTGGCGAAAGGACGGTTCTTCTTCCATTGAAGCTCGCGCTGGAATGCCTTCTGAAGGTCCTTGCCCAAATGCTCCGCCACAGCTTCCTCCGCATACTTCTGCATCTTGTAGTTGATGGTCGTGTATATCCTCAGGCCATCCTTGTCAAGATTGTATTTGTCTCCGTTCGCCTTCCTGTTCTTGTTCAGCCATCCGTACAGGTCATCCTGCTCCCAGCGCAGGGAGTCAGCCGAATAATCCTCCTCCATATTATAGCGGGCACGGCGGGGTTTCTCGGCATTCATATATCTGCGGAGCATATCCCTGAAATAAGGTCCCGTACCGGAATTGTGGTCCTGGACCTGGTATTTCTCGACATTCAGGGGAAGGTTGCAGATGGAGTCGGCCTGTCTGCCGGTGAGGAAATGCGCCTTCTTCATCCTCCCGATGACAAAGTTCCTCCTTGAGAGGGACAGGTCGGGATGAAGGACGGGATTGTATCTGGTGGGTTTGTTGACCATTCCGATGAGAGTAGCCGCCTCTTCCACGGTAAGGTCGCAGGGCTCCTTCGCGAAGAAAGTCTCGGAAGCCGCCCTGATGCCGTATGCACCGCTGCCGAAGAAGATGGAGTTGAGGTACATGTCCATTATCTCATCCTTGGTGTAGTTCCTCTCGAGCTTGACGGCCGTGATCCATTCCTTGAGCTTGGTCCATACCATCACGACCGAAGACCAGCCAGGGATGCGGCTCTCGACCTCCCTCCGGGGGTACAGGGTCTTGGCAAGCTGCTGTGTGATGGTGGAACCTCCTCCCTGGCTGGAATCGTGCATCAACAGGGTTTTCACGGCCACGCGGGCAAGTCCCTTGGTATCTATACCCGAATGTTTGTAGAACCTGGCGTCCTCGGTGGCGACGGCGGCGTTCACCAGGTGCGGCGAAAGATCCTCGTACGCGACATAGGTGCGGTTCTCTATGTGGAAGGTGGACAGAACCGTGTTGCCGTCGTCCGCTATCAGCTGGGTGGCAAGCTTGTTGTCAGGATGTTCCAACTCCTCAAAGGAGGGGATTCTTGCAAACATCCAGACCAGCAGAAGCATCAACAGGATAATGGCGAAGGGTGCCGTAAGTATTATCCAGAACCATTTGGTTATCTTGCGTCGGGTCTCGTCAGTCATTTCGTGCCAATTTTGCCATGATGTAATCATGGCCCGTTTAACTGCCGACAAAAATACTCATTAAATTTTGAAAATCTCCGAGTTTGTGATTTTCTTTGCACTCGGATTTAAAATTAAGTGTATGGCGGGAAAGCTTGTCATCGTGGAGTCTCCACACAAGGCAAAACAGATTCAGGGTTATCTCGGCGAAGGCTACACGGTCAGAGCCAGTCAGGGACACGTCAGGGATCTTGCTGAGAAGGATCTCAGCATAGACACTTCCGACGGATTCGCTCCCAGATACGTCATTTCGGCGGGCAAGGAGAAGATAATCGCAGAATTGAAGTCACTTGCAACCAAGTCGGACACCGTATTGCTTGCATCCGACCCGGACCGCGAGGGGGAAGCCATAGCCTGGCATCTCAAAGAGGTGCTCGGACTCGATGACACCAAGGCCAGGAGAGTGTCCTACAACGAAGTGACCAAGAGCGCAATCGAAGCCGCCCTGGCCAATCCCAGGGAGATAGATATGGATCTCGTCAAAGCCCAGACGGCGCGGCGTGTGCTCGACCGCCTCGTCGGTTTCGAACTCTCGCCCGTGCTGTGGCGTAAGGTCAAGCGAGGACTTTCGGCCGGCCGTGTGCAGTCGGTTGCCCTCAGGCTTGTTGTTGACAGGGAGAGGGAGATTGCGGCCTTTGTGCCGGAGCCGTCCTACAGGGTGGAAGCGCTTTTCGACGTGGACGGAAGCACTGTCAAGGGCACGCTGAATACCAGATTCTCCACGCTAGAAGAGGCCCGCAGGTTCCTCGAGGACAGCATCGGAGCCACATATACCGTGGATACGGTCGAGAGCAGGGAAGGCACCCGCAACCCCGCGCCTCCCTTCACTACGTCCACCCTTCAGCAGGAGGCCGCCCGCAAGATTCACCTGCCCGTCAGCACGACGATGCGCGTAGCACAGGCCCTTTACGAAAGGGGTTTGATAACCTATATGCGTACGGATTCCACCAATCTGTCCTCTTTGGCGCTCGCTACGGCCAAGAAATACATCTGCGACAATTACGGCGGGGAATATTCGAATCCCCGTCAGTACAAGACCAAATCCAAGGGGGCACAGGAGGCACACGAAGCCATAAGACCCACGTTCATCGGGAACTGTACGATAGAGGGAACTCCCCAGGAGCAGAAACTCTACAACCTCATCTGGAAGCGTACGGTCGCTTCCCAGATGGCTGAGGCCAGGGTTCTAAATACGGGAGTCAGGGTCGCGTCCGACAAGCGCAGCGAATCATATTCCATACAGGCCGCGGAAATCCTGTTTGACGGATTCCTCAAACTCTATATGGAGAGCGTCGACGACGAAGAGGACATCGAGGAAGTGTCGCTGCCTGCCGTAAAGCCCGGGCAGAGGCTCGGTTGCGGGGAAGTCAGGGCCGAGTGCAAATACACCCAGCCCCCCTACCGCTATTCGCAGGCCTCTCTCGTAAAGAAGCTCGAAGAGCTCGAAATAGGCCGTCCTTCGACCTACGCCACCATCATCGACACTCTTACCAAGGTGCGCGGCTACGTAGTGCAGGGAGACAAGGAGGGCAGGAAGGTCGAAGTGCAAAACCTCAGGCTTGAAGGAGGAACCGTCCGCACTGAGACCAAGACGGAGTTGATAGGCGCGGAGAAGGGCAAACTCATACCGCAGGACCTTGGAATGATAGTGTCGGACTATCTCGTAGCCAACTTCGAAGACATAATGGACTACGACTTCACCGCCAGGGTGGAGAAGGATTTCGACAAGATAGCCGAGGGCAGTCTGGTGTGGAACGAACTCATAGGAAGGTTCTACTCCCCGTTCCACAGGAGAGTCGACGAGACGATGAAGGACGGTCAGTACAGCCGCGTGTCCAGAGACCTCGGTATCGACCCCGCTGACGGCAAACCGGTGGTGGCCAGATTCGGCCAATTCGGCCCTTATGTACAGAAGGGCGAAGGGGACGACAAGGTCTGCGCAAGTCTCGCCAAGGGTCAGCTTATTGAGACAATCACACTTGAAGAGGCGCTCAGGCTGTTCCAGCTGCCAAGGGTGGTGGGAAATCACGACGGTGTCGACATTGTCGCCCGAAAAGGCCGTTTTGGCCCGTACATCCAATTCGGAGGCAGGAACTTTACCCTTCCCAAGGGTGCGGATCCTGTCAGAATCTCTCTTGACGAATGCGTCAGGGTGATAGCGGAAGCGGATGCCAAACCGGCTGTCCAGGCTCCCATAGCCGAATTCAAAGATTCCGACATCTCCGTCATCAACGGCAGGTTCGGTCCCTATATCAAGCACGCCGGGTCAAACTACAAGATACCCAAGGGCACAGACGCGTCCACCCTCACTGAAGAGGCCTGCAAGGCAATCATAGCCGATACGGCCCCTTCCGCCCGCAAGTTCCGCAAATTCAAGAAGAAATAGCCTATGGCACAGTTCCAGCTCGACAATATCGACAGAATAATACTTGCATCCCTGACATCCAATGCCAGGAAGCCCTATCTGGAGATTGCCAGAGAGTGCGGGATATCCGGAGCGGCCATACACCAGAGAGTACACAAACTTGAGGAGAACGGTGTCATCACAGGTTCCAGACTGATGGTCAAGCCCCAGGCTCTCGGCCTGGGAGTGTGTGTCTTTATCAACATCACACTGTCGGAGACAGGCAAATACAGGGAAGTCATAGACCGTCTCCGCAAAATTCCAGAAGTGGTGGAATGCCATTTCGTGACAGGCAAATATTCGCTGCTCGTAAAAGTCTTCTGTCAGAACAACGAGGAACTCATAAAAGTCATAATCAAGGACTTTCAGACTATCCCTTACATCGAATCGACGGATACGGTAATAGTTCTCGACACTGCCTTCGAAAGGCCTCTGCTGGTCAAAGGGAATTCGAAATAAGCCACTTCGCCAGGCTCAGGTCCTCGGGAGTGGTGATCTTGATGTTGGATTTCTCCCCGTCCGCAAAGGATATGCGGACCCCTTTTGTTGCCGCGACGGAAGCGTCGTCGGTGAACGAGGCCCTGTAGGCCTGATTATAAGCGTCTTTGATAATATCGGAGCGGAACATCTGGGGAGTCTGCACCGCCACAATCGCATTCCTGTCCGGCTCGGGCAGGGAGCCATCCCTGTATTTGAGAGAGTCGGTCACGGGAATGACTGGTACGAGAGCATCGCATTCCTCCATCCTGGAAATCATTGACTCGATGAGACCGCGGCTGGCCAGTGGCCTTACCCCATCGTGGATTGACACTATGGCGTCGTCCGGCACTTTGGCCAGGGCGTTGCGTACGGAATGGAATCGCGTCATACCTCCTGCCACTAGAATCTGGGGGCAGTTGAGAGCGTTGCGAACACACAAATCTTTCCACAAAGGGATGTGCTGTTGGGGGAGTACCGTAATCACCACCGCATCGGGACAGGCTTCCAGAAAAGACTCCACAGTGCGTTGCAATATGGGCTTGCCTCCCAGTTCGAGGAACTGTTTGGGAAGGTCGGAGCCCATTCTGGTACCGCTTCCTCCGGCCACGAAGACTGCATATATTTTTCTGCCCATCTGACTGAAATAATTGAGACAAATTTAAGTATTTTTTATATATTTGTAAGGATATCATCAAACATAGGATATATGGCATTTTCCTTCCTCAATCAAGAGCTCGCTATAGACTTGGGTACGGCCAATACTATCATCTACCAGAACGGTCAGATAGTGCTTGACGAGCCTAGCATCGTAGCCATTGACAACAATACCGGCAAGTGCATTGCCATAGGCCAGAAGGCCAAGCTGATGCACGACAGGACCAATCCCGGCATCAAGACCATCCGCCCGCTGAAGGACGGCGTAATCGCCGACTTCAATGCGGCCGAAATGATGATTCGCGGATTCATCAAGCAAGTCGGCAGCCGGCATCGCAGCCTTTTCACCCCAAACCTCAAGGTTGTTGTGGGTATCCCTTCGGGTTCCACCGAGGTCGAGATACGAGCCGTGCGCGATTCGTCCGAGCACGCCGGAGGAAGAGACGTGTACCTCATCTTCGAACCTATGGCTGCTGCTCTTGGAATAGGACTGGACGTTGAGGCTCCCAAAGGCAATATGGTGGTGGACATAGGTGGCGGTACCACTGAGATAGCGGTTATTTCCCTCGGAGGACTCGTGCAGCAGGACAGCATACGTACGGCCGGTGACGTGTTCACTTCAGACATCCAGCAGTACCTGCGTCAGCAGCACAACATCAAGGTGGGAGAGATAACGGCCGAGAAGATCAAGATAGCCGTCGGTTCGGTAATCCCCGAGCTGGACGTGGAGCCGGAGCCTTTCGTGGTACACGGACCCAATCTTATGACAGCCCATCCCGTCGAGGCGACCATCACCTATGACGAGGTCGCTCACTGCCTTGACAAATCCATAGCCAAGATAGAGTCCTCTATCCTCCACGTTCTGGAGAACACCCCCCCGGAGTTGTATTCCGACATAGTGGAGAACGGCATATTCCTCTCAGGTGGCGGCGCCCTTCTGAGGGGACTGGATAAGAGGCTTACTGACAAAGTCAACATCCCTTTCCACGTGGCGGAGGATCCCCTTCACGCCGTGGCAAGGGGTACCTGCGAAGCCCTCAACAATACTGACCATTACTCCTTCCTTATGCGATAATGCAGAGAAGTACCAGGTGGAATACGATAGTGGCGGCAGCAATCTTCATAATTCTGGAGGTTGCTGCCTGTGGATTGATAAACAGGACATCCACGCTTCAGAACAGCTGGATCAACAGACTCACTCACCGTATGATGGTGTTCACCTGGGGTTTCGGAGACAACATACGCAACTATTTCAGTCTTTCCAAGGCTAATGACCGTCTGGCGCAAGAGAATTTCGAGCTCTCCCGTGAGCTGGACTATTACCGCAATCTCTATCCCGAAGAAAGGGCGCGGGCGGTGGACGGTTCCGACAATCCCGACTTCCGATATATCCCTGCCACCATCGTCAAGATAAGCAGTAACACCCAGCACAACTATATCATCCTCAACAAAGGTTATGCAGACGGCGTGGAACCCCATTCCGGCATCATAACTCCAGATGGTGTGGTGGGCATAATTGATGCTGTGGACGCCCATTACTCATACGGCCTGACGATTATGAACACCAAGATCAGCGTAAGCGCCAGAGTCGGCAGCAACGGTGTCGTGGCCTCCCTGGTCTGGAACGGCATCACCTCCAACGGGGCTCTGCTCAAGAATATTCCCCTGCACTACGAAGTTGCTGCCGGGGACACCATCTGCACCAGCGGTATATCGGAAGTGCTTCCCGGGGACATACCTCTTGGTACGGTCTGCGAAGTCTATACCGTGGACGGTGTGGTCAACGAAGCGTCCGTCGATTTGTTCCAGGACCTAAAAGCTCTCCGCTACGTGACCATAGTCAGCAATCCGGTCAAGGATGAGATAGTCGGACTTGAAGAAAAGGAGGACAGGATATGAGGCACTTGAACAGCATAATCATCGTAGTGATACTTCTTGTTGCGCAGGTGCTGATATGCAATTATTTCAACCTGTCGCAGTTCGTAATGCTGACGTTCCTTCCTGTCATCATCCTGTGCATGCCTGTGAATACAGGTACAATCAGGGTGCTGATATTGTCCTTCCTGATGGGAATCGCCGTGGATTTCTTCGCAGACGGGATTCTCGGAATGACCGCAGCTGCGCTGTTGCCGGTGGCATTGCTGCGCAAGTACATCATCTCCCTCGTGTTTGGAGAGGAGGTGTTTGCCCGCTCCGAGAACATTACGATGCGCAGGCAGGGACCGTTCAAGATGAACATAGGCATAGTCTTGAGTACGGCCCTGTTTCTCTTGGTATACCTTCACCTCGACGATGCCGGGCTCAGACCTTTCTGGTTCAATCTGGCACGTTTCACAGCCTCGCTTGCGGCAAGTTCCCTGGTGTCGCTTTTCATAGCGGCTCTGATTACCGATGAAGAAAGGACGAAATGGAGATAAACCGCACAAACAAGCTTCTCCTCGGTCTGGGCCTGACCGTTGTCATCTTTCTTGTACGGCTGTTCACCATTCAGATAGTGAATGACAAGTACAAGCGCAGTTCCGACAACAATTCGATGGTCTACAATGATATCTTCCCGCCCAGGGGTGTCATTTATGACCGCAACGGCAACACTCTCGTAGGCAACAGGACCTGCTTCGACATAATGGTGCGCCCTATGGACGTGCAGGAGTTCGATACGCTGCTCCTTGCCCATCTGCTGGATATCACTCCCGAATATGTCAAGGAGAAGATGCAATATTATCTCCAATACAGGACATCCATAGGGTTTCAGGAGAGATATTTCGTCAAACAGGTGCCGGTGGAGACCTATGCCAGGTTTGCAGAGCAGGAATATGCCTTCAGAGGATTCCGTGGGCAGATGAGAAGTATCAGGGAATATCCTTTCAATGCCGGAGGCAACCTTCTCGGGTATATCTCCGAAGTCAATTCCGATGATCTCAAGAAGCACCCGGATTACAAGATGGGCGATTACATAGGCAAGACGGGATTGGAGGCAGCCAGGGAGCAGGACATCAAGGGGGAGAAGGGTTATCACATCTTCCTGAGGGATTCGCGCAACAGGGTTCAGGACGCATATATGGACGGACAGTATGATGTCGACGCCATTCCGGGAAAGGACATAGTGACAACCATAGATGCTCCTCTCCAACAGTACGGTCAGATGTTGATGGAAGGCAAGAGAGGCAGTCTCATCGCGATAGAGCCGTCTACAGGTGAGATACTCACAATGGTGTCCAGTCCGGGTATTGATGTTGACGTGCTCACAGACATCGGCTCCCACTATTCGGAACTTATCAAGGACAAGAACAAGCCGATGTTCAATCGTACTGTGATGGCGTCCTATCCTCCCGGTTCCGTATTCAAGCTTGTCAACGGCCTCATCGGACTGCAGGAAGGAGTGTTGCGGCCCGAGTACAAATACCCCTGCAACAGCGGATTTCAATACTCCGGCAAGCACAAGCTCGGTTGTCACTCGCACTCTTCGCCTCTTGCCCTTTTGGATGCAATCGCCACTTCCTGCAACGGTTATTTCTGCTATGTTTTCCGTAACATCCTCGAGAACGGCAGATACGGCAGCATACAGGAGGCATTCGATGTCTGGAGGGATTATGTGCTGAGCTTCGGCTTCGGACGCAAGCTGGGCAGCGACTTCCCTTCGGAGCTAGGCGGCAACATCCCCAAATCCGAATACTATGACAAGGTTTATGGCAAGCGAGGGTGGAAATTCCCTACCATCGTGTCCTTGTCCATCGGCCAGGGCGAGATAGGCGTCACACCATTGCAGATAGCCAATCTAGCGGCCATTATGGCAAACAGAGGATATTATTACATCCCTCATCTGGTCAAGGCATCGGAAGGGGTGGAGATAGATCCGAAATATTACGAGAGACAGTATACAAAAGTGGATACGGTTCATTTCCAGACAGCAGTCAAGGGTATGTATATGGCGGTAAACGGCGGAGGTTCGGCTGGTGGCACGGCATTCGTTGCTGCTGTGCCGGGTCTTGACATCTGCGGCAAGACAGGCACGGCCCAGAACCCTCACGGCAAGGACAATTCGGTGTTTATCTGCTTCGCGCCCAAGGACAATCCCAAGATAGCCGTCGCGGCCTATGTTGAGAATGCGGGATTCGGTGCCACCTGGGCCTGTCCCATCGCGTCCCTGCTGGTGGAGAGATACCTCACCGGGGGCATAAGGGAGGAGCGCAAGCCCGTTGAGGACAGAATAGTCAATACAAGGCTGATACAATGAAAGGAAGTTACGACAGAGGTCTGGCCTACACCGTCGATTGGAAATTGGTGGTGTGCTATCTTCTGCTTGTGCTGATTGGAATAGTCAATATCTATGCATCGGTGCAGGGGGGGGAGCATTCCTTCTTGTTTGACCTTTCCACCCGTAGCGGCAAGCAGATTCTGTGGTTCGGCATATCCTTGGTATTCGCATCCGTAGTGCTGTTTGCCATCAATCCGCGTATCTGGGAAGTACTGGCCCCACCTGCCTATTTCTTTGTGCTGTGTCTGCTGGTGGCAGTGATATTCCTCAGCAAGGATACCAAGGGTTCGCGTTCCTGGTTTGAATTCGGTCCTGTCAAGTTCCAGCCGGCAGAGTTATCCAAAATCACCACGTCCTTGATGCTGGCGGCCAAGATGAGTCGGCCGACCTTCAGGATGAGTAACGCAAAGGATTTGTTTTCCGTTGCCTGTCTGGTGGGTGTTCCGATGTTGGTGATTGTCGCCGAGAGCGAGACGGGTTCGGCCCTGGTCTACGTGGGATTCTTGTTTGTCCTTTATCGTGAAGGATTCACAGGGTGGCTGATATTCACCATAGGAATGGCCATATTGATGTTCGTCCTTACGCTGGTGACAAGCCCTCCGGTGTCGATTCTGGTGCTGTTCGGAATAGTGACGATACTGTTGCTCCATTACCTCCGCAAGTACAGTCGCGTTCATAGGCTTCGCCGGAGTATGTGGAGGAATGCGGTGCTGGGTTTCATAGCCGGCACAGCCTTCATTTTCTGTACACAGTTTGTATTTGACAATGTGCTTAAGGACTATCAGAGAGCCCGTATCGAAGTGCTGCTCGGTTTGAGGGAGGATCCGGCAGGGGCGGGTTATAATGTTCACCAGTCTTTGATAGCCATCGGGTCGGGAGGTTTCACGGGCAAGGGATTCCTTCAGGGTACCCAGACGGCATACGGCTTTGTGCCGGAGCAGAGTACGGACTTCATATTCTGTACCGTCGGCGAGGAGTGGGGCTTCATCGGATGTCTGTCAATAGTGGTGCTGTATGCGCTCCTGATATTCTGGATTATCCGGGATGCGGAGGACAGCCGCTCATCATTTACCCGTATCTACGGATATTGTCTTGCATCCTGTCTGTTTATGCATATGCTCATAAACATAGGTATGACCATAGGTCTTATGCCCGTGATAGGCATTCCGCTGCCGTTTATGAGTTACGGAGGCTCGTCCCTGCTGGCTTTCACCACGATGCTATTCATATTTATCGCACTGAACCGTCAGGAAAACAAATACTTTTAGGTTGGAAGGAATACCGGACTAGAGGGCTTGGAGGATATCAGTGCCGCGGGTGTATAGGAGAGTCCGCAGTCCGACGACCTCTGCTCCCCTGATATTGGATGTGGAGTCGTCCACGAAAAGCATCTCTTCGGGTTTGTGCCCGATGTCGGCGATTACAGTTTCGTAGATTTCCCTGCCGGGTTTGAGCATCTTCATCCTGAAGGAGAAATACATCTTCCCGAACAGGTTACGTATGCCTTCTTCGTCCAGAATGTCCATGAACCGCCTGGTGCATACGGGATTGTTGTTGCTCAGGACATAGAGTTCGCAGACCTTGGACAATTCGCGGATCTGCCTGATGACGTCCGGGTTGGCTCCCGTCAGCAGGGAGCGGAAGCTGGATTCGATATCCGCGTGAGTTGTGCTTTGAGGGCAGTGCTTCAGGCATTCGCTGAAGAACCCCTCCTCATCCAGAGTACCTTCTTCGAATTTGCTCACGAAGCCCTTCTGGTGATATATGTCAAGGTAGTCCTCTATGTCGTCAAACCCTGCTTTCTCTTTGAAATTCCTTACGCACAGGTCCATATCCAGGTCGACGATGACGCCGCCCATATCAAAAATCACCGCTTTAACCATAGTTTCCGTCATTATGTCCTTCCCCCGTGTTGACTCCAAAAGGGAAGTGGGTTGCGAAATTAATGAATTTGTGTGTAATACGGAAAAACTTGCATATCTTTGCAACCGTGATACTTTTCACTCCTGCCTTGGTGGTGGAATGGTAGACACGAGGGACTTAAAATCCCTTGGGCAGTAATGTCCGTGTGAGTTCGAGTCTCATCCGAGGCAC
>JAKSKI010000014.1 GCA_024401865.1 Bacteroidales bacterium | reverse complement strand
AGTGAGTTCCGTCAGGATTGACTATCGTTGTACTGTTACCGTTCTTGATAGCAGTTGAGTGAGTTCCGTCAGGATTAACTATCGTTACACTGTTGCCGTTCTTGATAGCAGTGGAGTGAGTTCCGTCAGGATTAACTATTGTTACACTGTTACCGTTCTTGATAGCAGTGGAGTGAGTTCCGTCAGGATTAACAACTACTGTATGCTGTGCATATGCGGATATACCCACAAACAACAGAAGCCATATAAGTATTCGTTTCATATTGGCAGTTGCGACAATTATCTGCGCAAATATAGTGAATCTACAGCAATCTGTATCGGACTTAATAACAAGTCACATCTTTGTAAACTCGAAATGTATTGAAATCCATTGTGGAAGCAATAACGTAAAGAATTGTTATATTTGCATCAAAACATCACAAACGTGGTATACGACATTTCCTTAAACCTCCCTGCAGGCTGGACCTGCGAGCAGGACACGTTCCTGGACGAAACAGGATACGAAATCACTCACCTGGAAGCACATCTGCGCAATGACAGGGCTCAAGCCGATGATGCCTTGATAAACATCTATGTGGGGGACACGCCTGAAGGCGAAACGGCCGAAGACCAGGCCTTTGCCAACTACGCCGAAACTGTGGGCTTCTACGAGGACGATCCGGAAGATTTCAATCCCATCGAGAAGTTTCTTTTCAACGGCAGGAACGCCTATGGTTTCCAGGCTCTGGCCGAGGATGACTCCCCTCTTCGTTTCATATCCCAGGAGGTCAGGAAAGGCGTACTCGCAATTATCGTATTCAACGCTAAAGATGAACTGACCCTCAAGCAGGTTTCAGATCTGATCGAGCACAATTTCAGAATCAGGAAATAATATGTCATCATTATTCAGGACCATTGCAGACTCCTTCTACAACAACTTCATCGTAGAAGACAGATATATGCACATAATCAACGGACTCGAGGCCACGTTGACAATCACTTTGTCCGCAGTGATTCTGGGGACACTTCTCAGCGGTCTGATCTGCTGGATGAGAATGAGCAGGAAGACCTGGCTGAGCAACATAGCCAAGGTATACATAGACATAATGAGAGGCACTCCGGTCCTGGTTATGCTTATGATAATGTATTACGTGATTCTGGCCCCGGTCAATGCTTCCGGAATCGTTGTGGCTATCATCACCTTTGCAATGAATACCTCTGCATACGTCAGTGAAATGCTGCGCACAAGTATTGAAGGCATCGACAAGGGCCAGACTGAAGCCGGACTGTCCCTGGGTCTGACCAAGAGCCAGACTTTCGTCAGCATAGTGCTGCCTCAGGCTGTAAGGAACGTGATTCCAATCTACCAGGGTGAAGTTGTGAGCCTGCTCAAAAGCACTTCCGTAGTGGGATACATCGCCGTAATGGACCTCACCAAGGCATCGGATATCATACGAGCACGCACTTTCGATGCCTTCATGCCCCTCATTTTTGTGGCTGTCGTATATTTTGTCATTGCCTGGCTGATTGGGCTCGCTCTCTCCCCTCTCGCCAAGCCCAAACGTCGCAGAAGCAGTGTTGCAAAGATGATTGTCTGCATACCGCTGCTTTCGATTAGCCTCCTGTCATCCTGTACCATTAATAAGAACGACAATATCCTGCGTACCGAAAGCGACCTCAATGACAGGAGCGTGTCAGTCCTTCTCGGCTCCCTGCAGGAACAGAAGATCCACGACAGCAGAGGCATCACCAACGTTCTCTCCTTCAACAGCCAGGTAGATGCCGTCGAGGCCGTCATAAAAGGCAAGGTGGACGGTTTCTATATTGACGATATCGTTGCAATGGGGTATTTGCAGAGTTACGATAGCCTTGATACTCTCACCACTTCAGACCCTTATATTCCCATCGCCGCGTGCTTCGGTTTCGACAACAGGTCCCTGTCCATCCAATTTGCCGAATTCATGTCGGAATTCCGTAACAGCGACACGAATCGCGAGATGCTGCACAGATGGATAGGCAAATCCGATGCCGACAGCCATCGGGATGTCGAGGCCGTTACAGATGGCGAGCCGTTCAAAGTAGCCGTGCTGGGTTCTATGCCTCCGTTCAATATGGTCATTAACGGAATAATTGACGGATATGAGGCCGAGATGATGAGACGTTTCGCCCTGTACGTCAAACGTCCCGTCGAATTCGTGACAATGGATTTCGGTGCTGTCATACCCAGCCTTATTTCGGGCAAAGTCGATGCGGCAGTATCAACTATCGGAATGACCGAGGAAAGGCAGAAAAGCATCATCCAGGTCCCTTACTACGAATCCCATACCGTAGTGATAATCAGGAAACAGCGGGAGCCTGACAAACTCTACAATGACGAGAGTGAGCTCGAGGGCAGGATTCTTGGCACCATGGTCGGATCCCTTGCCGAGCCGTACCTGCACAACAGGCACGCTATCAAGAACATTAAATCGTTCAACAGTGATGTGGACGGTATCGAGGCGCTGATGAAGGGCAAGATCGATGCGTTCTTTATGGACAACATCAATGCGCTCATCCCTATGAGGGAGTATCCTTCACTCGACACGATATCCACTGAAATGGACCGGCTTCCGGTCGCGGCCTGTTTCAACAAGGAAAATACAGCTCTGATTGAAGAATTCAGGGAATTCATCGCCGACATCGACAAATCGGGAGAGCATCAGGAGATCAAGGACAGGTGGTTCTCGGGTTTGGACGGCAGATGTCACAGGGATATTCCGGAGGCGGCGTCCGGCAGCGAACTGAGAGTCGCAACCAGTTGCATGACCCCTCCGATGTGCTTCATATACAACGGACAGCCGGACGGATACGAAATCGAACTGCTTCGCCTTTTCGCATACAGGTACGGTCATCCCATACAGATCACCAATATGGATTTCGGAGGATTGATTCCGGCCATCATTTCAGGCAAGATGGATGTAGTCGTGTCAACCATCAGCCAGACTGAAGAAAGGCAGAAATCAGTTGCCCAGGTTCCTTATTACTACAGCAAAGTCGTGGCTGTGGTCCGCAACAATGTCAATCCGGAGCAAGAATCGTCCTTCCCCGCCTTTGCCTGGGTGCTGACGGCACTTGTATTCATAGTTGCTGCTGCGGTGATTGTATTCAGAACACGTCGCAAGGCATCCGCCTCCGAGCCGGAACCGACACCAGACCCGGATGATGACGTCATAATAAGCATTTCACACCTTCGCAAGACATTCAGCGACGGGCTTACAGTGCTGAAGAACGTAAACGCCGAGGTACACAGGGGTGAAGTCATCAGCATAATAGGACCCTCCGGCACCGGCAAGAGCACGTTCCTGCGCTGCCTCAACCATCTGGAAACCCCAAGTTCCGGGAGCATCCTGGTCCTTGGCAAGGACATTTTGGCCGACTCGTCCAATGTGCCCGCCCTGCGCCGCAGGATGGGTATGGTATTCCAGTCTTTCAACCTGTTCGACTCTATGACCATTCTGGAGAACGTGTCTTTCGCACCAGTAAAAGTCCTCGGCAAAACCCGCGAGGAGGCACAGGCAAAGGCGATGGAACTTCTCGAACTGGTGGGTATGGCCGAAAGGGCCGGATTCTACCCTTCAGAATTGTCCGGCGGCCAGAAACAGAGAGTCGCCATAGCACGCGCCCTGGCGATGGAGCCTGAAATTATCCTGTTCGACGAGCCTACGTCCGCGCTGGATCCCACAATGGTCAGCGAAGTGCTGGGTGTGATGAAGACGCTGGCCAAACAGGGGATGACGATGATGATAGTCACTCATGAGATGAAGTTTGCGCGGGAAGTCAGCACGAGAGTGTTCTATATGGATGAAGGCATAATCTTTGAATCCGGGACACCAGAGCAGATTTTTGACAATCCCCAGAAGACCAAGACCCGCAAATTCATCCAAGGCATTAGGGAATACCGCTTTGAGATTCAGACAAGCAAGTATGACTATTATGCAATGATGGCCGGCATCAACACCTTCTGCGGCCGCTACAATCTGTCGGGAGCCACCATTGACCATCTCACACACGCTGTCGAAGAGTGCCTGCTGATTACCGGAACCGTAGGAGGCACTGTCGTCAAGGTGGGCTATTCTGAAAAGACTGAACTCTGCGGCATCAAGATAGTGACGCCGCGTAAACTTGATGCAAGCATCCTTGACAACGAAGAGTTCGCCGTAGGCAAGGCAATTCTGGAAGGACTGTGCAGCAAGTTGGAACTCGTCCCTGACGGGGACGGAACCGCTCTATCCTGCCTTTTGAAGAAATAATTCATAAAATGTCATTATCATGAGAGTAGCAATCTACGGAGCGGGATCCCTCGGTACAATTCTGGGAGCCTACATAGCAAGAAAAGGTGTAAGCATAGACCTTGTCAACCGCAACAAAGCGCATATCGAGGCACTCAAGGCCAATGGCGCGACTGTCACCGGCACAGTATCGTTCAACCAGAAGGTCAGCGCCCTTCATATCGAGGAGATGAGCGGGAAGTACGATATCATTTTCCTTATGACCAAGCAGCTGGACAACGCCGCAACGGTAGCGTTCCTTGGTGATTACCTCGAACCCGACGGAGTGATCGTTACGCTCCAGAACGGTCTTCCCGAGGTGCTGATCGGCTCGATCATCGGAGAAGACAGGGTCATAGGCTGCACCGTGGCCTGGGGCGCAACGATGCAGGGCCCCGGTGTGTGCGAACTCACAAGCGAGCCGGACTGTCTCACCTTCTCCCTGGGCACCGTGAACGGACGCCGCAATCCAAGGATGGAAGAGGTCAAGTCTCTGCTCGAGAATATGGGAGAGGTCGAAATCGATGACAATTTCATTGGCAGCCGCTGGAGCAAACTGCTCATCAATTCCACCTTCTCAGGTCTGAGCGCCGTCTTCGGCTGCACTTTCGGAGAGACCGTGGATGACCCTTCCCGGCGCAGGGTCGCACAGGCAATTATGAAAGAATGCTTCGACGTATGCGCCAAAGGTGGCATACGCATAGCTCCCATTCAGGGCAAGGACGTGGTCAGGCTGTTCGATTACAGCAATTGCGTCAAGAAGCGTATTGCATTTATGCTGCTTCCTCTTGCCATCAAGAAGCACCGCCGGCTTAAGGCCAGCATGCTTCAGGACCTCGAGAAGGGCAAACTGACCGAAGTGGATGCCATCAACGGCTCCGTATGTGCCTTCGGGCGCAAGGTCGGATGCCCCACTCCGTTCAATGACAAGGTGGTCGACATCGTCCACAAGATTGAATCAGGGGTTCTGAAACCCTCATTCGACAACCTCAAGCTATTCAACAGCTGAACCAGACCCAATATGCGCAGACTCTACGCAGCCCTCATATCGGCAGTATTGCTTGTATCCTGCTCGTCGGATGACGTGTCGGTCCGCACTTGCCCCGCCGACTATGTTTCAACGCTATGCGGAACCTTGTCGGACCATTCCTTTTCAAACGGCAACGTCTATCCTGCCACTGCCCTGCCCTGGGGTATGCACAGCTGGTCGCCAATGACCTCTGACAAGGCTGAAGGCTGGTTCTACAGGTACGAAGCCCACAAAATCACAGGATTCAAACAGGCACATCAGCCTTCACCCTGGATTGGGGACTACGGGCAGATTGCAATAATGCCCCTGCGGAATACGGATGACTATCCTGCAGACAGACGGGCCAGCCTGTTTTCGCACAAAAGCGAACAGGCTAAGCCATATCTCTACAGCGTGTATCTGGCCGACCACGACATAAGGATAGAAATCGCCCCCTCGGAGAGAGCGGCGGCCATTCGTCTGACTTATCCGGAAAGTGGGGAATCCGGATTCGTTCTGGACGCGCTGTCACCACGCTCGGAGGTGTCAATCGAGGACGGATTGATTACCGGCAGGACTGACAACAATTGCGGAGGCGTACCCGATAATTTTGCCAACTACTTTGTAGTCAAGTCGTCCAAGCCTGTCACCTCATTCAACGTTGAAGGAGATGATGCCATTGCCGGATTCGGCGGCACCGGACGTGGCGAGCAGGTGACACTGTACATCGCTTCCTCGTTCATAAGTCCCGAGCAGGCCCGAAGGAATCTTCTGGAAGTGGAGGGGCGCAGTTTCGATGAAGTCAGGGATGCAGCCAAAGACAGGTGGAACGAGGTGCTGGGACGCATCGAAGTCAGCGGAGGAAGCGAAGAGCAGATGAGGACTTTCTACTCCTGCCTGTACAGAGCGGCCCTGTTCCCCCGCAAGTTCTACGAAATCGATGCCGACGGACGTCCTGTCCACTACAGTCCTTTCAACGGCGAAGTCAGGCCGGGGACTCTGTACACTGACAGTGGCAGCTGGGACGTGTTCAGGGCGCAGTGTCCGCTCCTGAATCTGGTCTATCCGGAGACGGCCTCCGAAATCATCGAGAGTTATGCCGGAATTGCCCGTGAGAACGATTTCCTGCCCGAATGGGCCAGTCCGGGCCACCGCAACTGTATGATAGGCAACAACAGCGCATCGATTGTCGCGGACGGTATCGTCAAGGGACTTTCCAACTTGAGCAAGGAACTTGAAGACACACTTTTTGCGACGATAGTACACGGATGCACCAACGTCCATCCGGAGATTCCGTCTTCCGGACGGCTGGGACACGAATATTACGATTCGTTGGGATATATACCCTGCGATGCGGGAATCAGGGAGAGCGTGGCGCGCACACTCGAATATGCATACAATGACTGGTGCATATACAGGCTCGGCGAGGCCCTGGGGCGTTCGGAATCCGAGACTGCCCCCTTCAAGTCCCGCTCCGGCAATTACCGCAACGTTTTCGATCCTGCCACACGGCTTATGAGGGGAAGGCTCTCGGACGGCAGTTTCGAGCCCGAATTCAGTCCGTACAAATGGGGAGGTGTATTTACCGAAGGCAACGCCTGGCACTACAGTTGGTCGGTACTTCACGACGTCGAGGGCCTGATATCCCTTATGGGCGGGAAAGACGGCTTCACCGAAATGCTGGATTCCGTCTTTGTGGTACCTCCGGTCTATGATGACAGTTATTACGGCCGGCGGATACACGAGATTGCGGAAATGCAGGCTGCAGATATGGGCAACTATGCACACGGCAACCAGCCGGCACAGCATATCATATATCTGTATGATTATGCCGGTCAGCCCCATAAGGCGCAATATTGGGTTAGAGAAGTGATGGACAGGCTCTACAGTTGCGCTCCGGACGGGTATTGCGGAGATGAGGACAACGGCCAGACATCCGCCTGGTATGTATTCTCCGCTCTGGGATTCTATCCCGTATGCCCCATATCCGGAGAATATGCCATCGGCTCCCCACTCTTCACAAAAGCGACATTGCACCTTTCGAACGGCAGGAACGTCACCATCAAAGCGCGAGACAACTCCCCCGCCAACAGGTACATAAGTGTGGCCAGAAAGAACGGCCGCAGATTCGACGGCCACTTTGTCAGCTATGAAGAACTGATGGACGGTGTAAGACTGGATTTCAGAATGTCCTCCAGACCGGATACGGAATGACGGATCACCGGGAGGCCTGACGGTGTCCGTTCACTACCAGATCCTCGAACTTGAAATCGGACAGGGTACATACACCGCCGTCCTCCGGTACGTTCATGAACTTGTCGCAGCTGATGCTGCAACGTCTGAGGAATATATGGTCCACGATGCTCACGGGCAAGTCTTTACGTCCCTGCAGGTCATAGAACTGAGTCCACTTGTATACATTGACCATATTGTCAACCCTTCCCGACACATCTTCCACGGCAATATAGCAATAGTGCTGGGGCGTATCCGGACGGCATTTTATCCATAGCAGATTGTACGCATTGCCGGTAACACGGCAACGACGGACAACTATGTTGCGGTCATACACGCTCTCACTGCCAAGTGTCAGGCAACCGTGGCAGAATTCATATTCGCAGTTCTCCACCAGAACGTTCACGTTGGCTCCGTTGCCGATGCTTCGCGAAGGAATGTCGACTCCGGGATAATCGGTCATGAATGCATCCGCGTAGGGGCCTTTGCCACCTTTAAGCGCTATGGCATCATCGTTGACACAAAAAGAGCAGCCGGTAATATGCACGTTGCTGACCACGTCCAGGTCGATGGCATCGGTGGACGGCCCCCTGACTTCCCCTTTTCTGCAAGGGCTCTCGAACCTGCAGTCCTTGACCAGCAAACGGTCACAATTATGGAAATGAGTGGTCCAATACGGGGAATTTCTGAATGTCACCCCCTCCAGACGGACATTTCTGGAGTTGCTCACGTACAGCAGTCTGGGCCTCTGCTCGTCCTTGTTGGTACAGGAGGGGTTCCATCTGCGTCTCAACCAGAACTGGCGGTAAAACGGCTCTCCGTTGCCATCGATCGTCCCCTCACCGGATATAGAGAATCCGTCTACACCATCAGCATTTATGAGAGCCCCATAATAGAGGCAGGTCTCCCCCTCGATGCGAGTCATACAGAGAGGATAATCCCATATGTGGTCTGACCCCCGAAGAACGGCGCCTTCCTCGAGCCTGAGGCTGGTCCCGGGACGGAACACAAGGGCTCCGGTGCGGAACACTCCAGGTGTAACCACAATCACCCCACCGCCATTTGCGGCGGCGCTGTCTATCACCGCCTGGATTTCCATCGTGTGGAGCGCTGTGTCCGGAACTATCCCGCAACTGTCGAGGCGATACTGTTTTGAATCCCCGTTGCCGACAGTTTCCGGGACTTCGTGGAACCAGCTGTCCATAGCAGTACAGTCAGGCCATAACTCCGGCTTAGGAGCAGCTTGAGATGCTGTCGGAAGCACGAAAAAGATCAATAACAGACTCTTCAATTTCATATCAATACTTGACTGCACGTATGCAACGTCCGTTGTCCCGGCCACCGCGATAGCAGCCACGACCCGCCTGCTGCAAATAGAAATCCCAGGCAAAATAAGGATATTCGGAATCCGTCTCCGAAGTCCAGTAATAGCCGAAACTTCCACATTCCTTGAGGTAGGAGCCAGAATAATAGCCTGTCGTAGGAATGAATATTTCCGCTCCGCCCTCACCTGTGACCTTATATCCGTTCACCCCGTCCAGAGTGGTCCACTCCCATTTGCAACGTTCGGTCAATTCCGCCCATTCACTTCTGGACGGCACTTTCCATCCCGGGCCGAATATTGCCGAGGCTGCATCATCGGAATTCTCCAGAAGAGTCCGGCCATCCACCTTGCCGTATGTCGCCGAAGTACAATACTTGTTGAGTTGTGTGCTCAATCCGTCGCACAGTTTGTAACGGTTCCACCCGAAATATGTCTTGGGGCGCACTTCACCCCAGGCAAAATAGCTGCCGGACTCGGACGGAGCGGACGCGCCTACGTTGAATTCCGCCCAGAGTGGCCCGCCCTCCCATAACCGGACGCCTTCCGGCACAGGCACAGGAGGCTCCGATTCAGTCAGCCATCCAAGGGAGACATTCTCATACCACAATTCCCTGCCGTCCGTACCTTTCTCGAAATAAATGCCGACCGTACCGTCAGACAGTACGGCAAGAGACGAATACATCGAACTTCCGTGGCATATCACCTTGCCTTCAGACCACGAACGGGTCTCGTCATAGCTGACATATACGCCTATATCCAGTCTCTCCTTGACCGAAGGCACACTCAGCAGGATTATATCATCATTGTATCGTATGATATCGCCGTTGCAGTTCGAGACGTCGAGATTGTCCCAGTATCCCGGCTCGCTCCATGTATGACCACCGTCTTGGGACAGCACATACGCCTTGGGACCTTTCTGCCGTGTGGTCATCAGTATTCTCCCGTCCTTGAGCTGAATCAGTTTGGCCTCATCGGCCCCGCCACCGAAAGCCACATCCGAAACGTGCCAGGTCCTGCCGCAGTCATCCGAATACACCGCGTGGTTGTAAAGTACGGACTGAGGTCCTGCCGCCGCGACGTTGGCAACCATAATCCTGCCTTTGTACGGTCCCCTGGTCACAAGAAGATCATTGCCGCTGGTAAAGAAGGAAGAATGATACCTCCGGCATACGGGATTGTCCGGATTGTCACCCCAAACGATATCGGTAATCTCCACCGGTTCGCTCCAGCTGCGCCCGAAATCCTTGCTGACAGCATAATATGAGCGTTGCCTGTTGTCCCTGTCCGAACGCATAAACCTCTCGCCTCCAGCAAACATACATATCACTGTACCGTCCTCTGTCTCGACAAGGCTGGGATCTCCGTATCCGTACATGGGGCCTCCATTTCGTGCCACATAACAGGGTTCGCTCCAGGTGAAACCGCCGTCCGTACTGAAGCGGCTTACTATGTCGATGCGTTGGGGAAGGTCGAGTTCGCTGTCATTGCGCTGATCGTTGACTATGAGAAGTGTGCCGTCGGACAACTGGCGTATCGCGGGAATGCGCCAATGCGTGGAGCCGAAATCTCCGGGTTTATATATGAGTTTGCGGCAAAGCAGCACCTCCCGGGCTCCGGGAACAGGCCTATCCGGCACGACCGCATCGCCTCCGGCATTGACGGCAAGCAGTTCCGCTCCGATTCTGTCGCCTTCGCGGGATGACATACTGACGTCGGCGCATATCTCAAACATATCGTTGCCATACAGTTTGCGGCCGAAGCGAAGTCGGTAACGGTCCCTGCCGGGGACAATCTTGACCTTTTGAAGGACCTCCCCGTGACTCGTCACGCTCAACGCACCGACATCGGACACATCACCGGTAAGGGCTACGTCAAAACTATTGATGCGGCAGGGAGAACCCGGCGTAATGCTGACATAGAGCAGCGGCTCCGCATCGTTGCCGCGTCCCGTGAATTCAGTCTCCCGAGAGACGGCGACGTCAAGACTTGGCTGTCCCGTACAAGCAGACAGGGCCAATGAGAGCAACAAAGGCAGAGAGTGACGGAATTTCATAGCGTTAATAATGCCAGGCTTCTTACAAATATACTAAAATTAGGTATATTTGTATTATGAAAAAGTATCTTATACCCTTTTTGCTGACAGTACTGGGCACCGCCTCCTGCAGCGTTGACAATTACAATGAAGCATATCCCGTGACTTTCGCACACCGCGGATGCTGGATTGAGAATTTCATCCCCGAGAATAGCGTTGACGGTGTGACTATGGCAGCCAGGTACGGCTATCCCACCATCGAATGCGACGTCAAGTTCACTCTCGACAGCGTTCTGGTACTGATGCACGACGGCACCATCAACAGAACGATGAGGAACGCATCCGACTATTCTCCTATCGAAGAGAAAGTAAAGGTTAAGGAGACGGATTTCAACACGCTGAGAAACAATTACATATTCGCATCAGATACCATTTCGTGCCGCAAATGCATACCCACATTTGCCGAATTCATGGACGCGTGTGAGCGAGAAGGCATCAAACCCATTCTCCACTGCGACATATACGAAGGATACATAGCGGCATCCGAGCGTCTTGGCAGCAACTGGATAGCCTTCACCGAGGATTACGAACTCTGCAAGAGAGTCAGGGCGCTCGATTCCGACGTGCTGATATTATATTCGCCCAAGAAGCATCTATACGGCCTCAGCGCAGCACAGCTCATCGAAAAGCTCGATTCGATCGGAGGCAGTTGCGGCATCTCGTCAATGCACTACCCGCTGATGCGCAAGACGGTTTGCGACAGTTTGAGAGCCGCCGGATATACCACCCAATCCTCCATCTTCCCCGCCCCCCACGAGATGGAAGCAATATCCAACGGAGCGGAAATCATTTTGAGCGACTTCTGCTGGTTCCCCATGGAAGGTGACAAGCCCACGGTAAGCTTCGACTGCACCGACTCTGTTTCCATTGAGCGCACCTGGCCGAGAGAAGAATTCGCCTGTATGACAATAAATATCAGTTGCACAGGACATTACACGCTATCAGTTAACGGTTCCGATAAAGTATACGACATAAATAACGGAGGTGAAGAAATCCGACTTGGATACAGAATCTATAACACCGAACCGTCAGTGTCTGTTGTCCCGGCAGAAGACAGCCCCGGATGCTCTATTGACCGCTTCAGGCTCAATATCTACAGGAAATAATCTTGAAGGCGCTATTTCTTCACGGATTGGCCTCATCAGGGGCATTCAAGACGGCGGCATCACTGCACCACCTTCTCCGCCCGTGCGATGTCATATCCCCCGATATCCCAATAGACCCGGACGAGGCCCTGGGGATGCTGGAGGCAATTTGCAACGAAGAACACCCCGACCTTGTCGTAGGGCACTCGATGGGTGGATTCTGGGCCCAGATGCTGCGCGGTTACCGCAAGATTCTGATCAACCCCGCATTCCACCCCTCTGAAATTATGCGGACAATGACAGGTGAAGTGAAATACCTCTCCCCCAGACGCGACGGAGCGCTGTCATTCACAATCTCAGAAGATCTATGCGACAGATATCTCGCCCTTGAACAACACCAGTTCAACGGCATTGTCTCCACCGAAATTTCAATGACCAGAGCGATGTTTGCCGACCAGGACGAGATAGTCAACTGCCTCGAAGAGTTCGAAAGTCACTATCCCGGATGTTCGGTCAGATATCACGGCCGACACATCCCCTCGCACCCAGAACTCAAGTCGGTTCTGGTACAAATAGCCTCGGATTTATGCGCAAATTACTGATAACATTTTTGTTATAATAGTTAGCTAATTTGTTTTATGCGTTAATATTCAGCAGTATGAAATATCTGATAAACAACAATACGGATCCTCACTATAATATGGCTTTTGACGAATGGTGCCTGGAGCATCTTGACGTTACAGAGCCGGTTTTCTATCTGTGGCGCAATCGCCCTTCGGTTATTATAGGCCTCAATCAGGACGCCGAACAGGAGGTCAACCTGCCCTATCTCAAGGAACACGGCATTATGCTGGCTCGACGCGTCACCGGAGGAGGAGCCGTATACCACGACCTTCAGAATATGAACTACTCAATCATCGGACACAATGTGGACACCACCCCTTTTGTCGACGCTCTCCGTTCACTTGGACTTGACGCCGAACAGACCGGACGCAATGACATCTTCGTGGACGGCAAAAAGATCTCCGGTTACGCCAAAAGGGTATGGAAAGACAGAACCATAGTACACGGCACACTGATGTATGACGTAGACATCGATACGCTCACCAAAGCCCTCTCCACTCCGGACAGCAAACTTACACGCAAAGGCATAGCGTCAGTCCGCAGCAGGGTGACCAACCTGAAGGACTATCTCCCCCAGTATCCCTCTTTGGACCTGTTGCAGTCCAAACTTCACGAAATCATGGCAGGCAATGACGACTGCATACATTTGAGCCAAGAGAATCTCAATGAGATCCAGACCTTGAGCGACAGCAAATTCAGTACCGAAGAATGGCTCTACAGACCAGTGGCTCCTAATCACGTGAGTGAGGACGGGGTTACAACCTCTGCTTAGCGACCCGTTTATTAAGGATTTTTAATAAATATTAAAAAATTTTTACTATCTTTGCCGGTATGAAACAGTTGAACACAAAATTAATGCATCCCGCAGACCAGCTTGTGCTGATCATAGGCAGGATTTATCGCAGCGGCCTCACAACCACATCCGGAGGCAACCTGTCCATTATGGACGACAACGGTGATATGTGGATTACTCCGGCCGGTATTGACAAGGGTTCCCTGAAGGCTTCCGACATAATGTGCGTAAAGGCGGACGGTACTATCATAGGCCCGCACAGACCTTCTTCCGAATATCCTTTCCACAAGGCCATTTACAAAATGCGCCCCAAGATCCACTCTGTCATCCACGCACATCCTCCCGGACTCGTCACGTTCAGCATAGTTCATCAGATTCCCGATACCAGCATCATCCCTCAGGCCCGCTACGTATGCGGTCCCATAGGATTTGCACCATATGATATTCCCGGAAGCGAAGCTCTGGGAGAGAAGATTGCGGCCGAATTCAAGAAAAATCCGGAATACAAGGCGGTGATAATGGAGAATCACGGCGTCGTGCTCTGCGGAGACGACATCGCAGATGCATATCAGAGGTTCGAGACCCTCGAGCTCTGCGCCCGTACCATTCTCAACGCCAAGACACTCGGCAAGCCCAACTATCTCACAGACGAGCAACTGCAGTATATCGAAACTCACCTGCCCAATGACTTCCAGCACTTTATGAACGTCGAACACCCCTCTGACGAAAGGGCAATCAGGGCCGACATCTGCAAGCTCGTACGCAGGGCCTGCGACCAGAGACTGATGAGCAGCAGTTACGGCACCGTATCAGTCCGATGGAGAGGCAACGACTTCCTCATCACTCCTCCGGGCATACAGCGCTGGGATATCGACGAAGAAGATATCGTTCAGATCAAGGACGGAATGGCGGAAGCAGGCAAGACTCCAAGCCACTCCGCAGCGCTTCATTATGAGATCTACAGACGCAATCCGAAGGTCAACGCCATAATAATCACACAGTGCCCGTCACTGATGGGATTCTGCACGACAGATGCCAAATTTGACGTTCGCACCATACCGGAGAGCTGGATATTCCTCCAGGACGTCCCCAAGTTCCCCTTCGGAGCGCAGTACAGGCAGATGGATGAGATGGCCGAAATGTTCAAGACACGTCCCTGCGCCATGCTGTCAAACGACTCTGTCATAGTAGCATCCAATTCGCTCATAAATGCATTCGACCGTTTGGAGGTAGCGGAATTCGCAGCCAAGTCACTGATTCTCGCCAAGCCGCTTGGCAAGCTTCAGCCCATCACGGATGAAGAAGTGGAAGACCTCAGAGTGGCCTTCCATGTTGGAGAATAAGATACTTATCTTTGGTTTAATTAAATACCGCAGACGCTCTGTCAATCAGAGAGTTTGCGGTATTTAAATCTTTTAGGTTCAGTGTCTCCTAGACGCATCTTGCGGTTCTCTTCGTACTCGGAATAACTGCCTTCGAAGAAATAAACCTGCCCGTCACCCTCAAATGCCAGTATATGAGTGGCTATCCTGTCGAGGAACCAGCGGTCGTGAGACACTACAACAGCGCATCCGGCAAAGCCGTCAAGTCCTTCTTCCAGAGCGCGTATAGTATTGACATCCACGTCATTAGTAGGCTCATCCAGAAGTAATACATTACCTTCATCCTTAAGGGTCAGCGCCAGATGAAGCCTGTTGCGTTCGCCACCGGACAGCACACCGCACAGTTTCTCCTGATCCGCCCCGCTGAAATTGAAGCGGCTGACCCAGGCCCGTGCATTAATGTCCTTTCCCCCCATCCTTATCCATTCGGAATTGCCGGCGATGGTTTCATACACGCTTAGATCAGGGTCGATGCTTTTGTGCTGCTGATCAACATAAGATATCTTGACCGTCTCTCCTATATCAATCGAGCCGCTGTCAGGCCGCTCCAACCCCATTATCAATCTGAACAGAGTCGTCTTGCCGGCTCCATTGGGGCCGATTACGCCCACAATTCCCGCAGGAGGAAGCACAAAGTCAAGGTGTTCAAACAGCAGTTTGTCACCGAATGCCTTGCTGACGTCGTGAAACTCTATCACCTTGTTGCCGAGATGAGGTCCATTGGGGATGTATATTTCAAGGTTGGCCTCCTTCTCCCTGGTATCCGCCGAAGCCAGTTTCTCATACGCGCCGAGTCGGGCTTTCTGCTTGGCCTGTCGCGCCTTCGGAGCCATACGAGCCCATTCCAGCTCCCTCTCGAGAGTCTTGCGACGCTTGCTTTCAGCCTTCTCCTCCTGTGCCAGACGCCTGGTCTTCTGATCCAGCCAGCCCGAATAATTGCCCTTCCAGGGGATTCCCTCTCCCCTGTCAAGTTCGAGAATCCATCCCGCCACATTGTCAAGGAAATACCTGTCGTGGGTCACGGCAATGACCGTACCCTTGTATTGTTTCAGGTGGGCCTCAAGCCACTGTATGCTCTCCGTATCCAGATGGTTGGTCGGCTCGTCCAGCAGAAGGACATCCGGTTGCTTGAGAAGCAGACGGCAAAGCGCCACACGGCGGCGTTCACCACCGGAAAGATTCCTGACCAGCGCATCCGAAGGAGGGCATTGAAGCGCATCCATAGCCCTCTCCAGCCTGGCATCGATTTCCCATCCGTCGCAATGCTCGATTTTCTCCGTAAGTTCACCCTGGCGTTCGATAAGACTGTTCATCTGCTCGTCGGAAAGAGGCTCACAGAACCTGGCGCCTATTTCGTTGTACTCCGCCAGAAGGTCCATAACATCCTGAACCCCCTCCTGCACCACTTCAAGCACAGTCTTGTCAGGATCCATCTGCGGTTCCTGCTCAAGATATCCAACGCTGTATCCCGGCGCCCATACAACTTCCCCCTTGTATCCGGTCTCCACTCCCGCGATAATCTTGAGAAGCGTGGACTTGCCCGAACCGTTGAGTCCTATTATGCCTATCTTGGCGCCATAGAAGAAACTCAGGTATATGTCCTTGAGGATGGTTTTGTTATTGTGAGGCAGAGTTTTGCCCACACCGCACATTGAGAATATTATCTTTTCGTCCATATTGTCACTTGTCCTTTCTGAAAGAATCGACAATCAAAGCTATCACTCCGTCACCTGTCACGTTGGTAGCCGTCCCGAAACTGTCGACAGCAACATACAAGGATATCATTATCGCCTGATTCTCCGGAGAGAAGCCCAAGATGGAAGCCAGCACGCCAAGAGCCGCCATAATGGCTCCCCCGGGCACGCCGGGCGCCGCTACCATAACCACACCCAGCATCATCACGAATCCCAGGAACAATCCGAACGAGAACGGCAGCTGCTGCATAATCATCAGCGCCACAGAGAATGCCGTAATCTGGAGAATACTGCCGGACAGATGGATGGTGGCGCACAGGGGGACCACGAAGTCAGCAACCTCTTCACTTACTCCCATTGTCTTGACCTGCTTGAGATTGACGGGGATGGTCGCCACGGAGGACTGCGTTCCCAATGCCGTGACATACGAAGGAATCATAGTGCGCAACAGCCAGAATGGATTCTTGTGGGAAACTGCACCTCCGATGCAGAACAGCAGAATCAGCCACAGGATATGCATCACCACAACCAGCACTATCACCTTGACAAAAAGTCCCATCACCGACGCGACGGCACCGGAAGCGGACATATTGAGGAATATGCCGAAGATATAGACGGGCAGCAGCGGGATAATGAGTTTGGAGACGACAAGTTCTATCACATCCCTGAAGTCAGTGAGAAAATCCCTCAGAGTATGTCCTTTGATTACTGATGCCGCCAGCCCGAGCGAGAATGCGAGCACTATGGCGCCTATCACGTCCAGCATGGGCGGGATATTCATTGTAAAGTACGGAGCAAAACCGTTGGACTCCGCATCGAGCGCGACAGGTTCGCTGACGGTAAGGATATGCGGCAGCACCGTGGAGCTTGTAAGGTATGACAGAGTGCCGGAAATGCAGGTTGACGCATAGGCCAGGACGACTGTCAGCAGCAGCATCCTGCCTGCCTGCCCCTTCAGCTCGAAGATGGCGGGAGCCACGAAGCCGAGGATTATGAGTGGCACGAAGAATCCCAGCAACTGGCTGAAGATGCCGTTGAAGGTTGTAAAGACGCGAACAGCCCATCCGGGGAATACGAAGCCGCAGGCAATACCCAGAACAATGGCGATGATAATGCGCGGGAGGAGTCCTATTTTCTTTGTCATGTGAATGTCCGTTTATTTAACAAGTGAGCCCAGTATCGAACGTGTCAGTGTACGCAGGGCACTCGAAGTGGCATTGGTTATGGCACGTCCTGCTATATCCTTGCCAGTCGTCTTGCCCTTTTTGCCCGTGACGGCATTCGCGGCGGCGGTACCGGCGCTTCTGGTCACGGAAGTGATTGCAGCCGTCGCTGCGGCGGAAAGCACTGCGGATCCGATCCTGGCCGCCTTGCTCATAGACTTCTTTGCGGGCTTGGAAGAACTGCGCGACTTGACCTTCTTCTCCATAGCCTCCTGTTCTTCAGCAGCTTTGCGGCTGTCAGCCAGAAGCAGTTCGAAAGCAGACTCCCTGTCGATCACATTGTCATATTTGCCGGAAAGCCCGGACCACTCAATGGCCTCTTTTCTCTGTTCGGGGCTTATTGCCCCTATTCGGCTCAAAGGGAAAAGCACCTTGGCGCGCTGCACAACAGAAGGAGCGCCCTTTTCGTCGAGGAATGAAACCAGAGCTTCGCCCGTCTCCAATTCCATTATGGCATCTTCGGTCTTGAAAGACGGATTGGAGCGGAATGTGTCGGCAGCAGCGCGTACCGCCTTCTGATCCTTCGGCGTAAATGCCCTCAAGGCGTGCTGAACCCTGTTGCCCAGCTGCCCGAGAATGCTGTCCGGGATATCTGTGGGAGACTGTGTGATGAAATACACACCTACTCCTTTGCTTCGGATAAGTCTCACCACCTGCTCTATCTTGTCAACCAGGGCCTTGGGCGTTTCATCGAAGAGAGTGTGGGCCTCGTCGAAGAAGAACACGAGTTTGGGAAGGTCGCAATCCCCGACTTCGGGTAGGGTGGAATAGATATCGGACAACAGCCAAAGCAGGAAGGAAGAGTAAAGCTTGGGATTCATCATCAGCTTGTCCGCGGCCAGAACGCTCATAACGCCTTTGCCTCCCCTCGTACGGAAGAGGTCATTGATATCGAACGACGGCTCCGCAAAGAATTTGTCTGCCCCCTGGCTCTCCAGGCCGAGAAGCGCCCTCTGGATTGCTCCGATCGAAGCCGAAGACACGTTACCGTACTGATTCTGGAATTCGGCAGCATGCTCGCCAATATGGTTGAGCATTGACCTCAGATCCTTTAAGTCTATCAGCAGCAAGCCTTTGTCATCAGCGACCCTGAACACGATGTCCATAACGCCCGACTGAGTCTCGTTGAGTCCCATCAGTCGGCTGAGCAGTTGCGGGCCCATATTGGACACGGTTGTGCGCATAGGATGCCCCTGCTCGCCGAACACATCGAAAAACTGAACGGGGCACGCTTCGAAACGGGGATTGTCGATGCCGAATTCGGCACATCTCTTCTCAATGAAACCGCTCATCGACCCGGTCTGGCTGATACCGCTGAGGTCGCCTTTCATATCCGCCATAAAACAGGGAACTCCCGCTTGTGAGAATGTTTCTGCCAGCACCTGCAGGGTGACGGTCTTGCCGGTACCTGTGGCTCCGGCAATAAGTCCGTGACGGTTGGCCATACGTCCGCAAATGCTGATGGGGCCGTCCTGGCTGTGGGCCACATACAATCCGTTCTTCGTGTCAAACATAACTGAATATTATTGGTATATCCTCAAATATACCAAAATTTCCGATAATCACCGAATTTTATTATATTTACAATGGATCAAATATATTTCTGACATGAGCAAAGCCGGCACCGTCTCCCTCCTTATCGCAACGACACTCCTTGCCTCCTGCCAACGGCAGTCCGCCTTGGAGGAAGAAGAGCCGTATTTCCCTCTGGGGTTCGACACGGAAGCATATCTCCGTACCGACGGCAAAGTATCTTCCGGAGAAACATTCACGGGCCTTATGAACCGTTGCGGAATGAGCGCTTCCGACGCCTACCGTCTTGCCCAATTGTGCGATACGGTGTTCGACGTACGCAAACTGAAGGCCGGCAACACTTATGAAGCGTACTATGGGGGCGACTCGCTGTCAAGAGGCGACCTCGAGTATATGGTATACAATCAGGACAGGATACGCAGCACCATATTCAAATGCAGGGATTCCCTGAGCGTATGGAATTACTCCAAGCCCGTCAAGCTGGAGAGGAAATTCTCGGACATAACCATCAGTTCCTCCCTGTGGAACGATATGATTGCCTCCGGGGCCTCCCCCGCCCTGATTATGGACCTCGCGGACATATATCAGTGGAGCGTCAATATGTTTACGCTTCAACCTGGCGACAGATTCAGAGTGATATACAATCAGAGAGTCTGCGAAGATGAAGTGATTTCCATCGATACAGTATTCTTCTGCGTCTTCAACGGGGGCGGCAAGGAACTGCCCGCAGTACGTTTCCAGACTCCGGACGAACGGGGAGTAATGCGTACGGCATATTGGGGCAAGGGAGGCGAGAGCCTCAAGAGAATGTTCCTCAAGGCCCCGCTCAGATACAACCGTATCAGCAGCAAGTTCTCCTACCACCGCAGGCATCCTGTAACCGGCAAGGTCAAGGCCCATACTGCCGTGGATTATGCAGCTCCCACAGGAACACCGGTGCACTCCATAGGTGACGGGGTGGTCACTCTCTGCGGGTGGGATCCTTCCGGAGGTGGCAACCGCATCCGAATCAAACATTCCCAGGGTTACGAAAGCTGCTATATGCATCTGTCCAAGTTTGCCGCTAACGTCAGGGCGGGAAGCAGAGTGTCCCAGGGTCAGCTTATCGGTTATGTGGGAGCCACGGGTACGGCCACCGGACCGCATCTGGACTTCCGCATCTGGCACAACAAGAAGCCGATAGACCCTCTTTCCCTCAATTCTCCGGCATCCGAACCGCTTGACAAGAAGTATCTTGAGGATTTCGAAGGCATCTACAATCTATATATGAGCGAACTCGACAGCCTATGTCAATCGAACCGATAGCTGTTTTCCGTTCTCCGCTTGGCGACAAATTCGGAGTGCCCCGCCAGTCGGGGCTGGCCCCGTCCTTGGATGGAAGGATCGAGTTGACCGGCCGGTTCCGCAATCCTGACGCTCTCAGAGGGATGGAAGGATTCGACTACATCTGGCTGCTGTGGAGTTTCGACCGTAATCCCGACAACGGATTCAGCCCGACAGTCAGACCTCCAAGGTTGGGCGGCAACGAAAGAATCGGTGTGTTTGCCTCACGCTCCCCTTTCCGTCCGAACGGCATAGGCATCTCGTCGGTCAGGGTAGAATCAGTCGACTTCGAACATTGCGCCATCAACGTTACAGGGGCGGATCTTGCAGACGGTACGCCGATAATTGACATAAAGCCATATATCGAGTACACAGATGCGCACACAGGCATACGCAACGGGTTCGTGGATACCAACGAATGGACGGACCTCAGGGTTTCGATATCTGAAGATATCCTTGAATCCTCGGCTTT
Source organism: Bacteroidales bacterium (assembly GCA_024401865.1). Classification (GTDB taxonomy): domain Bacteria; phylum Bacteroidota; class Bacteroidia; order Bacteroidales; family UBA932; genus Cryptobacteroides. The sequence goes on along the minus strand of JAKSKI010000014.1, from coordinate 12,642 downwards.
CCCCGCTGACAAAGTCCAGTCTCTCAAGGAAATACTTGCGCTAGACCCGAGACCGGCATATCACGGCAATCCCGCGAAAGTCTATGGTATGGACTTCGCGGGATTCGATATAAAGTTCAAGGTGAACGGCAACAACCTGACGGTTGTCGCCATCTTCCCAATTAAGCAAACCAGGTGAGCTTGGGCTGTCTTGCAGCCATCGTCTCGTCCGGACGGCTGATAGGAGTTGCGTGAGGAGCCGAATGAAGCAGTTCGGGATCTTCCGCAGCTTCAGCTGCAATCTTGCGCATTACCTCGATAAATGCATCCAGAGTCTCAAGAGATTCTGTTTCGGTCGGCTCTATCATTATTGCCTGATGGAAGAGCAGAGGGAAGTAGATCGTAGGAGCGTGGAACCCATAATCGAGCAGCCTCTTGGCCACATCAAGCGTCGTAGCTCCGGCCACGCCTTCACGAGCTCCGTCATTGACCAGTCCGTCAAACACAAACTCGTGCTTGCAGACAGTGGGAATCGGCAGCTTGTAGCAATCCTTTAGGGACTCCTTGATATAGTTGGCGCCAAGAGTGGCGAGCTTGCCCGCCATCCTGACATTCTCGCGGCCGAGCATAAGTAGATATGCATAAGCCCTGAGTATCACGCCGAAATTGCCGTGGAAGCCGCTTACGCGTATGCCGGACTCACTCTTCTCAACGCCCTTGTCATATCGGGGAAGGAGGTTGACCAGTTTGTCGGCCACTCCTACAGGGCCGCTGCCGGGACCGCCGCCACCGTGAGGTGTGGAGAATGACTTATGCAGATTGAGGTGCATTATGTCGAATCCCATATCTCCGGGGCGCACGACTCCGATGAGAGGATTCATATTGGCTCCGTCATAATACAGAAGTCCGCCGCAATCATGCACCAGAGCAGCGATTTCCTTGATATCACGCTCAAACAGTCCAAGAGTGTTGGGATTGGTCATCATAATGCCGGCGATATCGGGACCGAGCAGGGGTTTGAGGTCCTCCACATCGATCAGGCCGTCGGCCTTGGACTTCACCTCTACTATTTCGAGACCGCATACAGCAGCCGAGGCGGGATTCGTACCGTGAGCGCTGTCAGGCACAATGACCTTGGTGCGTCCCATATCCCCACGGGAGAAATGGTACTCGCGCATAAGCATGAGTCCGGTGAGTTCTCCGTGCGCACCGGCGCAGGGCTCGAAGGTGAAATGCTTCATTCCTGTAACAGAAGCGAGGGCGGCATCTATGCCTTCATAAACCTCGGCGCATCCTCTAACGGTCTCCAAAGGCTGAAGAGGATGGATTCCGTTGAACTGGCCTACAATCTCCTCGTTGATCTTGGGATTGTATTTCATCGTGCAGCTGCCGAGAGGATAGAACCCGGTATCCACACCGAAATTCATCTGGCTGAGGTTGGTGTAGTGCCTTACGACGTCAAGCTCGCTGACTTCGGGAAGTCCGAGAGACGACTGACGCCACAGATTGCCTGAAGAAGGCAGGGAGTCCTTGTCCGAGACCTTCGAAGGAAGGCTGTAACCGGTACGGCCGGACTTGGAGAGTTCGAATATAAGTTTGTCGTAGTATTTCATATCTCTGTCCTCCCCTATCTGACTGATTTGACTATTTCGACAAGTGCATCGATTTCCTTGCGTGAATGCTTCTCGGTCACGCAGAAGGTGACATATCCGTCAATCTCCAGCGCACCGAAGAATCCGGCATCAAGGAGAGCCTTCTGAAGTGTCTTCACATCCACGAGAGGCTTGAGAGCAAACTCCTTGATGAATGTCGCATCGGGATCGGGATCCTCGAACTTGCCTGTTGCAAGGAGCTGCTGCTTGAGATAATGCGAACCCGACCAGCACAGGTCATTGACCTTGCGCATACCTTCAGGTCCCATAATGGAAAGATAGACCGTGCACCAAAGTGCCATAAGGGACTGGTTTGAGCAGATGTTTGACGTCGCCTTCTCGCGGCGTATGTGCTGCTCGCGAGCCTGAAGCGTCAGCACGAACACCCTGCGGCCTTCCTTGTCGACAGTCTGGCCGACGATTCTGCCGGGGAGTTTGCGCATATATTCGCTGCGGCAAGCCATGAATCCCACGTAAGGGCCACCGTAACACAGGGGGATTCCGAGAGTCTGACCGTCACCCACAGCCACATCAGCGCCCCATTCCGCAGGAGTCTTGAGGACTGCAAGGGCCGAGGGGTCACAATATTCTACCAGAAGAGCTCCCTTGGCGTGAACGGCATCCGCAAGACCGGTGAGGTCTTCGACTGTACCGTAACGGTTGATGGAAGGCACTACAACTCCCGCCAGGTCTTCGACAGAGGCGATGTCCGCCTTTACGTCCGAAGACATCACCACATTGATACCGGGGAATTTGGCATAGGTGAGCACGGTCTCGATGACGTTGGGCAGAAGGCCTGCGGAAACGATGACGGTATTGCGCTTGCGGGTGCTTGCGACACACATCCTTACGGCCTCGGCAGCCGCCGTAGGCCCGTCATACATCGATGCGTTGGACACATCCATCCCGGTAAGGGTGCATATCATACTCTGCCACTCGAAAATGTAGCGGAGAGTACCCTGGGATATCTCGCACTGATAGGGTGTGTACGCTGTCAGGAATTCCGAACGGGATGTGATGTTCGGAATCACTGCCGGAGTGTAATGGTCATAAGCACCTGCACCGGCAAACACCTTGAGTCTGGTGTTCTTGGCTGCAAGGCCCTCGAACCAGTCACGAACCTCCTGCTCGCTGAGAGCGGAAGGGAGGTCATATTCGCCCTTGTATATGAAGTCGGAAGGCACATCGGCATAGAGATCGTCAAGCGAGCCCACTCCGATGCGGTCCAGCATCAAGCGGATATCTTCCTCTGTCTGAGGGAAATAGCAGAATCCAGCCATATACTGACTACTTTGCTATCTCTGCGTATGAGGAAGCGTTCATGAGTGCATCAAGTTCCTTGGTGTCGCTCATTTCCACCTTGATTATCCAGGAGGCATAAGGATCCTCGTTCACCTTCTCGGGCGCGTCCTCAAGTTCGCTGTTGACAGCTATCACAGTGCCGCTCACAGGAGAATAGAGTTCGCTGGAAGCCTTGACGCTCTCGAGTGCGCCGAAATCCTCTCCCGCAGTTACAGTGTCGCCTTCGGAAGGAAGGTCGACGTAAGTGATGTCACCCATTTCTTCCTGAGCGAAATCAGACACTCCGATAATGGCGACATTGCCATCTACTTTTACCCATTCGTGAGACTCGCAGTAAAGGAGTCCTTCATTAATTTTAGCCATTGTTTATAGATTAATATTGTTATTTCTTATAATTGGTCTGATAAAATCTCTTCTTGACGACTTCACCGGGGAACACCTTCTTGCGGATGCGAATCCACAGAGGAGTACCGAGCGCCGAGACCTTCGAATCTACGAGTGCGAAGCATATGCTCCTGTCAAGGCTGATCGAATGATATCCCGTGGTCACTACCCCAACCTGAGTGCCGTCCTCGAGCTCGACAGGATAGCCGGCACGCGGGATAGCCACATCGTGAAGTTCGATACCCACAAGCTTGCGGGGAGCGCCTTCGGCTTTCTGGGAAGCAAGAGCCTCCTTGCCGACGAATTCGGGCTTGTCAAGTTTGCAGAACATCGACAGCCCAGCCATCACGGGAGATATTTCGGCGCTGAGCTCGTCACCATAGAGGGGAAGTCCGGCCTCGAACCTGAGGGTATCGCGGCATCCCAGTCCACAGGGTGCGACTCCGTCCGACATCAGTTCATCCCAGAGATAATTGATATTGTCAGGTGTGGCGTATATCTCATATCCGTCTTCACCTGTGTATCCGGTACGGCTGATTATCACTCTGTTGCCTTTGTCGTCCTCGGCATCCGCAAAGGTGTAGAACTTGAGATTGCGGATTTCCTCTTCGGCCTCGGTGCCGTCGATGCCAAGAAGGCTGACGATTTCATCTTCGGAACCGGGTCCCTGGACAGCAAGCTGGCCCCAGGCTTCAGACTGATTGTCGATGACCACGTCATAGCCGGCAGCGTTGCTGCGGAGCCATTCGTCATCCTTGTCGATATTGGCGGCATTGACCACAAGAAGATAATGGTCCTGCTCGAATTCCTTGTACACCAGAAGGTCATCGACGACTCCTCCGTCAGGATAGCACATCATTCCATAGAGAATGTGTCCGTCCTCCATACCTCTGACATCATTGGTGAAGATATGGTTGACAAACGATTCCGCATCCGGTCCGCTGACGAATATTTCGCCCATATGGGACACGTCGAACACGCCCACAGCCTTGCGGACCGCGTTGTGCTCCTCGGTGATGGAACTGTACTGAATGGGCATATCGAAGCCTGCAAAAGGGCTCATCTTGGCGCCCAATGCCAAATGCTTGTCGTGAAGACAAGTAGTCTTGATTGTATCGGACATATTATTTGATGATTTCGAGATCTTTCTTGAGGATGAGCTTCGGGTCCATCAGGGTGACTTTCTGGAACAGGCGGACCTGATTGCCGAGAGACAGATACACCTTGTCTTCGTGCTTGCCTTTGCGCCACCACTTGTAGAATCCGACGGGGTCTGTCTCAAAAGGGATGCTAGCGACTATGCCTGTACTGTAACCCGGATAGTCGATAACCAGCTTGAGGCCCATGAAGCGCTTGAAATAATCGGGATCGGCACGCCTGAGCTTGCTCACCAGAGGGTTCAACACCTCCAGAGGATCCACCTGAAGAATCTTCTCCCTGACAATCATCCTGTGGATGCGGACAGGATCAAAATTGATCCACACCCCCATTTTCAAGGTCTTGGGGCCATCTTCCGTATCGAGAGTAAGCTCGTCCATAGAATAATAGACCTTGCCCGGATCCAGTGGAAACAATTCTTCAGCCATACACAATTCTTATGACAACAAATATAGTCAAAAAAATTCAATTTGTTATATTTGCATTGATGAAAAACTACATTCTGCTATTGTCAGAGTTATATTCCGAGGAACAGTTCGACCTGTTTCCGGAGCTGGATCTGAGAAGCGTGCACGAGACCAACTGCTACTGTTCGGCCTCAAGTGCCTCGCATATCAGGGAGCAACTGTCTGACATAGATACAGATGCCGTTCATTGGATCGACTCCGGAGACTATCATTACCTGAGCCTGCTGTTTGCAGAGAAGATTCAAGGCCCCTTCCATCTCATTCTGTTCGACAACCATCCCGATGACCAGGCCTCGGCATTCGAGGAGCCCGGAATACTCAGTTGCGGCAGTTGGGTCAGGGAAGCGCTCAAACTGCCTTCAATGGTCTCGGTGGTGTGGATCGGAGGAGACAGAAGCGGCGTCGAGGCACCCGTTCCCGATGACGGAATACCCGTCTACGTCTCGATTGACCTGGACTGTCTCTCGGAAGAATACTTCAGAACGGACTGGAACCAGGGAAACCTCTCCCCTGCCGACATTACGGACCGCCTGCGTTCCATTGCCGGAAGCCACAGAATCATAGGGATAGACATCTGCGGAGGTCTTACCAGGGCAAAGGGCGCAACTGACGCCATTCTTGCCGGCAACGCCTCTTTAAGGAAGAGACTGTCGGACGAGCTGACGCAACTATGCCAGACAGAAGTCCAGGGCGCCCCTGATGGCGTCCCTGTCAAGATGCTGGCCGATAAAGACTAGTTTCTGCATTCTGTCGCCATATTCCGGATCCCAGTCACGGCGAAGCACGGGGTCGTTCTCAAGCTGTTCCTGCAATTCGCTTTCGGGCATTGTGGCATACCATTGTCCTATGCTCTTCATTCCGGTCTGGCTTCCCGCCTGCTCGAACAGGTAACACAGATCCGGCTCGGATTCGAAATAACATATTCCCTTCGCCCGGATTATGCCGGAAGGCCAGTGACGGGCCACGAAATTGTCGAATTTGTTGACGTCGAACGGCCTTCTGCTGAAGTACACGTATGTACCGATTCCATACTCCTCAACCTCCCCTTCATCGTGATGGTGATGATGGTGATGGTCTTCATGCTCCCCGTCATCATCATCGTCATCGGTTTCGGCCCCGCCCTCCACGGCACTGATCCAGGCCGCCGAGCCGGACACCGAGTCATAGTTGAACAGCCGAGTGTCCAGAATGCTGTCGAAGTCCACATCGCCGTAATCACATTCGATGATCCGGGCTTTGGGCTGCAACGCCCGGATGATTTCGCGCACTTTGCCCAATTCTTCCGCCGAGACGGCCGAGGCTTTGTTGAGAAGGACGATATTGCAGAACTCCACCTGCTGTATGACAAGATTCTCGATATCCTCCTCTTCCAGATTGCCTCTGAGGAGATCCTTGGCACAGGAGAACTCATCCCGCATGCGGAGAGCGTCCACTACGGTCACGATACTGTCCAGAAAGGGCATTCCATCGGCAATGTATTCGGGACCCATATACGGAATCGAGCATATCGTGCGTGCAATGGGTTCGGGCTCGCATATACCGCTGGCCTCGATGACGATATAGTCGAACCTGCCCGAGGACACAATGCCGGTGAGTTGATCGACGAGGTCCATTTTCAGGGTGCAGCAGATGCATCCGTTCTGCAGGGCTACAAGGCTGTCATCCTTGGCGCTGACAATACCTTCGCGCGAAATCAGCGAAGCATCTATGTTCACCTCGCCTATGTCATTGACGATGACGGCGAATCTGATGCCTTTGCGGTTGGTGAGTATTCTGTTGACGAGAGTCGTCTTGCCGCTTCCGAGATATCCGGTAAGGAGCAGCACCGGTACTTGTTTCATATCAATGTGTCAGATAATTTTCGGGATGAAGGGGAATCAGGTCGAGGCTTTCGTAGACCTGCTGAAGTCTGTCGGTGTCGGAGCGGGCATCGGAAGTGATTTCAAACACACCGTGTATACCCACCCTTTTGTGTCCCCAATCCACAAAGGTCACGTATACGGGCGCACCGGACGCCGTGGCTATCGTGTGGTAGCCCGTCTTCCACTTCCTGACCGGCTTGCGTGTACCTTCGGGGCACATGGCCAGATGGAAGGGTTCATCGCTGTCGTTCATGGCGTGGACGATGGCGACTATGGTCTTCTGCGGGTGCGACCTGTCTATGGGCACGGCTCCGAGTGAGCGGAGCAGATTGCCTACAGGGAAGAAGAACGCCTCTTTCTTGATCATTATCCTGAGATGTCCGCCGACTGCCCGGTAATAAAGATATCCGATAAAAAAGTCCAGGATACTTGTATGAGGCGCCTCCAGGAACACGCAGTTCTTCTCTTTCACTACATCTCCCACAAGGGTCCATCCCATCGCCTTGAGAATGGCGGCAGCAGTTTTGCTTTTCATATGAGTACGACAACAGCCGGGCATATCGGCCTCAAACGCAAATATAACAAAAAAATCGGCCTCAAGCATAACTTTGAGGCCGATAATGTGGTGCTGGCAGGAGTTGAACCGGCGACACATGGATTTTCAGTCCATTGCTCTACCACCTGAGCTACAGCACCGTTTCCCAAACGGGAATGCAAAGATATACAAAATTTCGCAAGTCCAAAAATAATTTGAGACTTTATTGACTTTTAATTAAGTTTGCAATATGTTCTACGAGATACTTCTGCCGCTCAAACTTAACTGGATGCCCACATACAGCCACGAGGAACCGTTGCTGCGGGGCACAAGGGTCAAGGTGACATTCGCCCACAGGGAATATGTCGGAGTGGTGATGGATTCTTCTCCATCGGCCGGTATGGACAGGGAGAAAATCCTGCAGATTTCAGAAGTATCCACGGGGCTCCCCTCCATCAGCTGCAGCGAACTGGAGTTATGGAGATTCCTGTCAGAGTATTACCTCTGCACCATGGGCGAGGTTTACAAGGCGGCTTACCCTCAGCAGAAGATCAAATCCGAACTGGTTCTCTCCCGCAAGAACCCAACTCCCCTGCCGGCAGAGCCCCTGGGGAACGGGAGCCGCAACAGCTCGAAGCCTGCAGTCATCGGCGGCCCGGACAGATTCTCCGTATACGCCAGGGAGTTGCACCACACCATCGACAACGGTAGAAGCGCCCTCATCCTTATGCCCACAATGACGGGAAGCAATGCTCTCAAGAAGTCTCTAAAGGCCGAATTCAAGGATGACCTTCTCATTCACAATTCTTCCCAGACTCCGGTCCAGAGGCGTCGTACTGCCGAGATTCTCAGGTCCGGCAAAGCCGTTGCGGTGGCAGGCACCCGTTCGTCAATATTCCTGCCATTCCCGGACCTCGGACTCGTGATCGTAGATGAAGAACAGGACAGTTCCTACAAGCAGTCCGAACCCAATCCCAGATATAACGGGCGCGACGCTGCAATAATGCTGGCCCGCATCCACAATGCCGACGTGATTTTGGGTACGGATTCCCCCTCTCTGGAAACTTTGCACAACCTCGATTGCGGCAAATTTGTACGGCATCCGGAGTCTTCCGCTACCGCCGGAGGCCGGATCGATATGATTGACCTTCAGTCCGAGTCCGCCAAGCGCGGTGTAAAGGGAGCCTTCAGTTTCAAGCTCCTGAACCGGATCAAAGCAAGTCCGGGCCCTGTATGTCTGATACGGGGATGGGAAAAAGAAGACGATCTCGCATCTCAAGCCGATGCCCTGTTTCCGGGAATAAGAACCGATATCCTGACAGTGCAGGAAGCCCTGGATTCAGGGACAGGCTATGCGCTCACGGCCCTGCTTCAGGCAGACTATCTGTTTGACAAGGAGGATTTCCGCTCGGACGAGAAGGCCCTGCACATTTTGTCTCGTCTTGCCTGCAATCACAGACAGCTCGTAATCCAGACTTCCAGGGCGGCGCACCCCGTCTATTCCCTGCTGGCGGAGCGCTCCGACGCATCTTCCCTGCTGGCGGAACGTGAGACTTTCGGACTGCCGCCGTTCTGCCGCCTGACGGATGTGGTGCTTCGGGATGACAATCCGGGACGCTTTGCCAAATTCGCCTCAATACTTGAATCCCGGATGCCCGATGCAATGCCGATGCAAACCCCGGGTGTACTCCGCCTGAGATTCCGCCTGCCCCTCAGCCCTTCCGCCGCCACCGCAAAAAAACGGATCGCGCTTGCAGTCAATTCCATCGAAAGCGAATACCGTTACAGCGGCCATATCCACATCGACGTCGATCCACAATAAAAAACCCGCATCACCAATCAGGAGACGCGGGCTCAACCTTGAGTCGAAAGAATTATTTCTTTCTGCTCTTGTATCTCTGGTAGAACATATCAACGCGACCGGCGGTATCGACAATCTTGGTCTTACCGGTGTAGAAGGGGTGAGATGTGTTGGAGATCTCAACCTTCACGAGAGGGTATTCAACACCTTCGATAACGATGGTTTCCTTTGTGGTAGCGCAGGAACGGGTGATGAATACGTCATCGTTTGACATATCCTTGAAAGCTACAAGACGGTAGGTTTCGGGATGAAGTCCTTGTTTCATAATTACACTAGTGTTTAAAAAAGCGGTGCAAAGATAGCCAATTTATTTGATTCTGCAAGGGGGATCGTCATACAGAAGGTATCTTTTGGCCTTGCGTATCCACTTCTGCTCCTCCAGTTTGACGTGTTCCTCGACAATATCGAACGTGATGCGGCCCTTGAGGTATTCTGTCATCACGGGATCAGCCAGTCTCGTGTACAGGGTCTCGCTGATCTCGAACTGCGAATACCGTTCGGTAAAATATCTCATCATCCTGACCGTATGGAGTATCGAATGATAATGGGCGTCAGGCTGCAGTATTATCTGGAAACCGAAACATTTCTCCCCTTCATACGGGCCGTAGGCAGGCACGAAGCTGCAGGAGCGCATCAGAATCCCTTCCGGACAGGGCACATTGTCCAAAGAAGACTTGATGAAAGGGGCCCCGAACATCTCATATGGTCTGGACGTGCCTATTCCGGGAGTGACGGTCGTGTCCTTCCAGAGACTGGCTCCAGAATACAGATAAGGCGTAAATATGCCGGGGACGTCGACCGAGGGCGGAATCACCCAGGGCATCAGCGTCCTGTTGGTCCGGGAAGCATAGGCGGATATTATGTGAAGGGGATAGCCGGCACCTATCTCAGTGTGGTACAGATGGGCCAGTTCTCCCAGTGTCAGCCCGTGTCTGTGGGCCACTCCCGGGGTCCAGACATCCGTCTCTCCGGCAGGAAGCGTCCCTTCCACGTCACGGCCGGCCGGATTGAGATGATCGACAATGTAGAGAGGCAGAGTCCCTTCCCGCACATTGCACATTGCCGACATCAGCCTGAACACATCAACGGTATAGTTAAAATAACGCGAACCGATATCCTGGATTTCGACAACAACGGCATCCAGATTCTCCAGCTCTTCAGGCACAAACGGTATATGCTCGCCGTCCGGTTCGAACACGGTTACCTTGTTGCCTCTGGCTGCAAATTGCTCATACAGATATCTGCCGCTTACGGCATCCCAGCAGTTGGGCGTGCAAAAAACGCCCAGGTGCCCTTCAAGAGCATGATCCAACTGATCCTGTATGGGGGTTGTGCGGAAGCTGAACATATCTTCTTCAGGCTTTGATTGTGTTGCGCGCCAGTTCCATAACCTCTTCTGCCAGAGCCTGGGCTTCGGCTTCGGTGGCGGCTTCCGAATATATGCGGATGATAGGCTCCGTATTGGATTTACGCAGGTGTACCCATTGCTTGCGTGACTCGAAGTCAATCTTCACTCCGTCTATCGTATTGAGGGACTCCGAAGCATAATGCTTCTTCATACCTTCAAGTATCTTGTCTATCAACGCATTGTCGCTCAAGTCAATACGGTTCTTGACGATGGCATATTGGGGCAGCGTGGCCTTGTATGCGCAGGCGCTCATCCCCTTATGGGCGAGATTGCTCAGGAACAGCGCGACGCCTACCATTGCATCCCGGCCGCAGTGGATCGAAGGGAAGATTACGCCTCCGTTGCCTTCGCCTCCTATCAGCGCGTCCACTTCATGCATTTTGGTAGTTACGTTGACCTCTCCGACGGCGGCGGCGAAATATTTGCCTCCGTGTGCTTCCGTCACATCCCGGAGCGCCCGGGATGAAGAGAGGTTGCTGACCGTATTGAGAGATCCCCGGCCTTTCCTGACCGCTTCGTCGAGCAGATAATCGGCCACAGCGACAAGCGTGTATTCTTCAACAAAGGGCGAGCCGTCTTCGCAGATGAAGGCCAGGCGGTCCACGTCGGGATCGACGCTGATACCCAGATCGGCACCTTCACGCACGACGGTATCGCTGAGCTCCTTCAGATTGGCAGGAAGAGGCTCGGGATTATGGGCGAACCTGCCGGTCGGCTCACCGTTGAGCGTTATGCACCGGACACCCAGCCTTTCGAGCAGACGGGGCATTATTATGCCGCCAACAGAGTTGATTGCATCCAGCACGACTTTGAATCCCGCCTTGCGTACAGCCTCCACATCCACCTCCTCGAGAGCGAGCACGGCATCCAGGTGTTCATCGGTGAAATCGTGCTCCGTGATGCTGCCCAGACTGTCTGCCGGAGAAAAATCGAATGACTCTTCAGACGCTGTCTCAAGTATATCCCGTCCTTCAGCCGCAGTGAGGAATTCACCCTTCTCGTTGAGAAGTTTGAGCGCATTCCACTGCCCCGGATTATGGCTGGCCGTGATGATGATACCACCGTCCGCCCCGGCGAATGTTACAGCCATTTCTGTGGTGGGAGTGCTGGCAAGTCCGCATTTCACGACATCGACGCCACAGGACACCAATGTGCCGCAGACAAGTTGTTCGACCATCTCGCCGCTGACTCGGGCATCCCTTCCGACGACGACTTTGTACCGTTCCGAATATGGAACCGGCTTGCGTCTCTTCAGACAGGCGCAATATGCATAAGTGAATTTGACTATATCGATTGGAGTAAGGCCTTCGCCCTGAGGGCCGCCTATTGTGCCCCTGATGCCGGAAATGGATTTGATAAGTGTCATAGCAGATACAAAAATAGCAAAAATTAACTATATTCGCGTCGCTAAAACACTATACTATGCAAGGTCTCTGGACTATTCTGCTCCTGATTGTCTCCAATGTATTCATGACTGTTGCCTGGTACGGACAGCTCAAGCTCTCCGAACTCCACATCAATGACGGGTGGCCGCTCATCCTCATAATACTCACCTCGTGGGGTGTCGCCTTCTTTGAATATTCCGCCATGGTGCCGGCCAACAGGATAGGCTCCGACATCAACGGAGGCCCCTTCAGCCTGATGCAACTCAAAATAATACAGGAATGCATCTCGCTTACCGTATTCACCCTGATCTGCGCCTTAGTGTTCAAAAGCCAGCCCATCCAGTGGAATCATCTGGCCGCATTCGGATGCATAATAGCAGCAGTATTCTTCTGTTTTCTCAAATAATTGGCACCCGCCGTCATCAAAATATTTGCAGGAACCAAAATTATATCTATCTTTGCATTCCCAATCGCTATGCTGGGTTCGTATAACGGTTAGTACTCAAGATTCTCAATCTTGCAATATGGGTTCGATTCCCGTACCCAGTACGACAAACACCTCTTAATCGCTTGATTAGGAGGTGTTTTTGAAAATCATTAGTAGCAATTCGCTGTCACAAATCGAAGACCATACAAGCCCTTCTGTGGG
>JAKSKI010000013.1 GCA_024401865.1 Bacteroidales bacterium | reverse complement strand
CTTAAAATCCCTTGGGCAGTAATGTCCGTGTGAGTTCGAGTCTCATCCGAGGCACAAGCCTGACTGGTCAGTCCGACCGGCCGGGCTTTGTTGTTGACGGGAGGGGGCAGTTTAGAAAGAATTGATTAAATTTGCACCGGTATCAAACAGAAACAACCCAAGCCTATGCAAAAACTCCGGATAATGAAGGGCAAACCTTCGGGATGGATTACCCTCGACTGCGTCAATTGGGAGGAAGACTTCCCCTACAAACCCGAGGTCAGATTCCGCATCTGGCATGAAGGTACAACTCTCCGTCTGCAATATGCCGTCCGCGAGCAGGGGACAAGGGCCCTCCAGTCAGAGCTCGGTCAGCCTGTGTATGAGGATTCCTGTGTCGAGTGTTTCATTCAGCCCGACCCCTCGGACCCTCATTACTACAATTTCGAGTTCAACCCCATAGGGATGATAGCGATGGCCTGCCGCACGGGCCGCAATGATCCGCAGGATGCACCCGGGCAGGTCCTCGGAAGCATCACGGTCAAAGCCTCGGCCGGGAGCGTACCTTTTGAGGAGAAGGCTCTGGATGAATGGACCCTGGACATCACCATCCCCGCCACCGCCCTTTTCAATGCCGGCATAGGCGATTTCTCCGGCCGCTTGATGAAGATGAATTTCTTCAAGTGCGGAGACGGCCTCAAAGTCCCTCATTTCATAACCTGGGCCCCGATAGACACACCCAGACCTGATTATCACCGTCCGGAATTCTTCCTCCCGGTAGAGTTCGAGTAATAATGAAAGAGTATACGGATTACGACCTCAGCGGCGCCAACACCTTCCGGATGAAGGTGCGTTGCGCACGATATATCCAATACGACAACGCAAAGGAACTGGAATCCATAGACTGGGATTCCCTTCCCCGTCCCGTCAGGCATATCGGGGGCGGTTCGAACCTGCTGTTCACGGGGGATTTCCCCGGCACCCTGCTGCATTCGGGCATAAGTTACGTCAAGTATGTGGATATGGGTTTCGACGATGTGCCTGTGATGGCCGGTGCAGGCGTGCGTTTCGATGATTTTGTGGAGAACGTGTGCCGTAACGGACTCTGGGGTGCGGAGAATCTGTCCGGCATCCCGGGAGAAGTGGGCGCAGCAGCAGTACAGAACATAGGAGCTTACGGTGTTGAGGTCAAAGACATAATCAAGGGCGTGGTATGCTTTGATACCAGGACCCGCAGCATGGTCAAATTCCAGACCTGCGAATGTGACTACGGTTACAGGGATTCGCTGTTCAAACATTCGGACGGACGGTACATTGTCACGGCGGTCCTATTCAGGGTGAGCCGCGTCCACGGCCCCAGACTCGAATACAAGGGAGTGCGTGAGTCTCTCGGCCTCGGCCCGGAAGACAGCGGAGAATCTCTTACCCCTATGCAGGTCCGTGAAGCGGTCATGTCACTTCGCAACTCCAAGCTTCCCGACCCCGAAGTGCTCGGCAGTGCCGGAAGTTACTTTAAGAACCCGGTGGTCGATGCTGTCACATTCGCCCGCGTAATAGATATTGCCCGCAGGGAATTCGGTGCCGATGTCACCGTCCCACATTTCATTCTCGGCGGGGGAATGGTCAAGATTCCCGCAGCCTGGCTGATAGACCGCTGCGGGCTGAAAGGAGTCCGGGAAGGCGGAGCCGCCGTCTATGAACGGCAGCCGCTCGTCATAGTCAACGCGAGCGGTTCGGCCACGCCCTCGGACGTTCTGGCACTGGAGACCCGTGTCATTGCCGGGGTGAGGAACAGATTCGGGATAGAGCTCCATCCCGAAGTGGAGCATCTATAGGAAGAGCTTGAGCACTCTCGTGAGCTGGTCGGGACAGCTGGTGCCCCTGCCTCCGCAATCGATCCCATCCATGCGGGCAACGGCTTCCTTCACCGTCATCCCCTTCACGAGATTGGCCACTCCGGTGGTATTGCCGGGACATCCTCCGGTAAATACGACTTCAATGATCACGCCGTCCTTGACGGTCACGTCAATCTGACTGGAGCACACTTCGGCGCAGGGGAATGCTCTGACGGTACGGGAGCCGTCGGGATTGACGTTGTCAGCAATAACTCTAATTTCGAACATATCTCCGTTGGATGATGCCGGTGCCGCCACCGCAATGTCATTGCACCCGGCTACGGGGACTGCGGCGGGTGAGGCTTCGGATGATGTGCCGCCGCTCTTGCATGCGACTGCCAGAGTCACGGTCAGGGTGACGGCAAGTATGGTTGAAAATGTCTTCATAGTACAAAGTGTATGGTATAAGTACAAATAAGTCGGTATCTTGTCTTTAATTGGTGCTGAGCGAGAGTGTCAGGGTGACGAAGTCTTCGACGCCCAGCCGTTCGGCACGGAGGTCGAACACGGGATCTGAGAAGATTGCCTGTGCCTTGTCGGGATCGACCACTGTACCCACAAGGGGTTTGAGGGCGTTGCGCAGAGTCTTGCGTCTCTGGTTGAAGGAGGTCTTGACTACGGTCTTGAACAGTTTTTCGTCGCAACCTAGTGTTTGCCTGTCATTGCGTCTGAGGCGTATGACCGCGGACTTGACCTTTGGGGGAGGAGCGAAGGCTCCGGGCCCGACGGACATCACGTAATCGATGTCGTACCAGGCCTGCAGAAGTACCGAAAGAATGCCGTAGGTCTTGCTTCCCGGTCCTTCCGCTATGCGGTCGGCGACCTCTTTCTGTATCATACAGACAACCTCAGGTATGCGCTCCCTGTCCTCCAGTATCTTGAAGAATATCTGGGAGGATATGTTGTAAGGGAAGTTGCCGATAACGCGGTATCTGTCTCCGAAGAGCCTGCCCGTATCGAGTTTGAGATAGTCCGCCTCGATGAGCCGGCCCTCGATACCGGGGAAGTGTGAGAGCAGGTAATTAACAGATTCACCGTCGATTTCAATCATTACGGGGTTGATGTCCTCCCTTTCGAGCAGATACCGGGTGAGCACTCCCATCCCGGGCCCCACTTCCAGCACGTCCCGGACTCCGCCGGGCGTGAGGGCGTCCACGATACCCTTTGCTATGCTCTGGTCGGTCAGGAAATGCTGTCCCAGCGCCTTTTTAGCCCTTACTTCCATAATCAGTGGCAAAAATAAAAAGATTTCCGCGTAAAATATGTATTTTTGTCAAAATGTCCCGATATGAATGACGTTGTCCTATCAAGTCTGCTCAATCTGTTCGCTCTCGTAGGCGCAAGGAACGGAGTCGAGAAGGAGAAGTCCCTGGAACTCATCAGGGCTTATCTCAAACATTATTACGGGGTGCAGAATCCGCAGTCTTACGGCAATCTGTACTCTGACCTGAGGGACTATTATGACGAATTCCCCGCCCTGGACAAGGACAAAACAATAGACGGCATATGCGCCGGTCTCATCAGCCGAGTCAGCAAGGAAGAGCAGTCTTCGATGCTCCTGAGGCTCGAGGAGTTCAGCCGTATGGGCAACAGTTCCATCGACCCTCACGATGCCATATTCCTCAAGGTGAGGGACAATTTTTCCATTTCCGAGGCCAAGTTCGAATCATATGTCAATTTTGTCGAGGGCAAGAGCGGCGACGGCATCTGGAAACAGCCCCTCTGGGGAGGGACTCTGAAGACTCTTTACGAAGAGGATATCAACAAGCTGATATTCTCTTTTGAAGGCGATGCCACCGTCCTTATGAACGATGTGCCGGTGTTCAACGGCATATTCCAGACCTGGCCGCCCAGCGGCGTGCTCAAGGGCACGGGACCCAATGCCCGCAATGCCGCTCCGATGTATTATTCCACCATAATGGCACTCTACGAGAAGATTGACGTGGAGAGTCACGTGGAGCTTTGCGGACGCAATGTCGAATTCCGTTTCGAACCCGGGTCCCCCAACGGAATGCATAACTTCAGCTTCCAGTTGGAGAACGGCCAGCTGGTGGCCATAATGGGAGGAAGCGGTGTGGGCAAGTCCACCCTTCTGTCCCTGCTCAACGGCACCATAAGACCCCAGAGCGGATCCATCACCATCAACGGTCACGACATAAGCGAACCCGCCGCCAAGGCTCTGATAGGATATGTGCCTCAGGATGATCTCCTCATCGAGGAACTCACGGTGTACCAGAACCTGTGGTACACCGCCCGTCTGTGCTTCGACAAGATGCCTGATGACGAACTCGACCGCAGGGTGATGTCCGTGCTGACCCAGCTGGGTCTCGATGCGGCCAAGGACCTCAAGGTCGGTTCCCCCATCAACAAGTTCATCTCGGGAGGTCAGCGCAAGAGACTCAACATAGCCCTGGAGCTCATCAGGGAGCCGTCGATACTGTTTCTTGACGAGCCTACTTCGGGACTTTCGTCCACTGACACGGAGAAGGTCATAAATCTCCTCAAGGAGCAGACCGCCAAGGGCAAGCTTATAGTGGTCAACATTCACCAGCCGTCGTCCAACGTCTACAAACTCTTCGACAGACTCTGGCTTCTGGACAAGGGCGGCTACCCCGTATATGACGGCAATCCCATAGATGCCGTGTCATATTTCAAGTCGGCCGCCAATTATGCCGATGCTGACGTCACCACCTGCCCGTCCTGCGGCAACGTCAATCCCGAGGTCGTACTCAACATCATCGACGAGACCAGTCTCGACAGTATGGGCAATCGCACCGACCAGAGGAGGATGACTCCTGAGCAGTGGCACGGGCTGTACCTTTCGTCAAGGCCCGGATATGCGCCCGCGGACGTGTCCGACGTGCCTCCGACAGACCAGAAGAGGCCCGGGAAGTTCAAGCAGATGCTGATATTCTTAAAACGCAACGTCAGCGCCAAGCTGACAGACATCCAGTATCTGATGGTCACGCTGCTCGAGGCTCCGGCTCTCGCCGTTATCAGCGCACTTCTGACGCATTTCACTCCCGATAGCGGAGTGTATACGATAATGGACAACAAGAATCTCCCGTCCTATCTGTTCATGGCCATCATCGTCGCCATATTCCTGGGTATGTCCGGCAGTGCGGAGGAGATTATCAAGGACAGGGCCCTGCTCAAGAGGGAGAAGTTCCTGAGCCTGTCATACGGCAGCTACATCTTCTCCAAGATGATATATATGGCGGTGGTCTGCCTCGTGCAGACGGCTCTCTTCATCCTGGTGGGCAATGCCATTATGGGTATACACGGTATGTTCTGGCTGTGGTGGCTGCTGCTGTTCGTGTCCTCATTCCTGTCATCCCTGATCGGTCTGCTGCTCTCGCAGTGCCTGAGTTCGGTGGTGTCCATCTATATAACGATTCCGCTTCTGCTGATTCCGCAGATTCTGCTCTGCGGCCTGGTGGTGCATTTCGAGGATCTGACCCCCGGCAGCGATACGGGCAACGTGCCCGTGATAGGGGATGTGATTCCGTCCAGATGGTCATACGAGGCTCTGGCCGTGGCTTCATTCTCGATGAATGACTACAAAAAACTGACCTACGACCTCGATTGCGAGAAATTCACCTGCCAGTACTACGAACGGGGATTCATCTACGAACTCGAGTCGCAGCTGGAGAACCTTGAGGATGAGACCCGCAAGGGCAGGACGGTCGATCCCCAACACAGGGATGTTCTCACCGTGGGGCTGCGTCAGCTCTCGGAAGAATGCGGTATCGCTCCGTATACGGGAGATGGCAGTTATGATTCGCTGAACGATTATCTCGAATCGGCCCGCAAGACGCTCTCTGACAGGGGGAACCGCCTGACGCTTCAAATAGATGCCAGGATGGTGCCTATTGCCCGGTCACTCGGCAATGAAGCTTTGGCCGAACTCAAGAAGGCCAACAATAACCTCCAGCTGGAGAACCTTCTCGTCAATCTCAACTCCTCCCATACCTACGCGGTGGTGGGTGACAGGATAGTGCCGCGCGTGGGTTATGTATATCTGACGCCCAGGAGCCGTAACGGAAGGGCTCCGTTCTACAGCGGTGTGAAGGTGCTGGGCAATACCCGTATACCTACATACTGGTTCAACCTGTGCGTCCTTCTCTTTATGTGCGTGCTGCTGTCCGCGTGTCTGTTGAGTGACATCCCCGGCAAGTTTGTGAGGAAGGAATAGAGGATTTTAAAAATTATTATTATATTTACCGGCTGAAACGAAAAGAAAACAATACTATAAGAGATGAAAAAACTTACACTCATCCTTCTTGCGGCTGCCATAGTGGCTATCCCTTCCTGCAAGAACAACAGCAACAAGACCCAGGAGGAAGCTCCTGACTATTCTATGGCTACAGTCGACGAGCTTACTTCAGAGGCTCTCAAGGCCGATATGGCAAATCTCATCGAGTCTGCCAAGCGCATCAAGTCCGTGCCTTTCGTCAAGGCAAACAAGGACGGCAAGCTGTCTCTCTCCGACAAGGAGAAGATGGTCAAGCCCGACTTCCTCATCGACCCTCAGATTGCGGCAAGTCTCGTGACTCTCAACCAGAAGTACCGCGCAGTGGGTATGCTCACCTCCGACAAGTCTATTGCCGAGATGTATGATATGCCCGTATCAGCATACGGAGAGAACATCTACAAGTTGCTCACCGACATCAATGACCCCGCTCTGATGGAGTTCTACACACTTCCTTCATACGACATCGAGTCCAACAAGGAGGCTTTCTCCCTCTTCGTGGACGACGAGTATGCAGCAGGCAGAATCAACTACTTCTGGGAGGGTGTTTCAGCCGGTCTCGTGGAGCAGCTCTTCATCCTCACCCGTGACGTGGACAAGTTTATGCCCATGTTCACCGATGAGCTTGCCAATGACATCACCTTCAACTTCGTTTGTGTGCACGACGGACTTACCAAGACAGTCAACGCCACTCCCGAGATGGCAAGTCTCAACGAGATTCTCGAGCCCCTTTATGTTATCAACGCCGCTACAGTGGAACAGCTGAGGTATCAGCTCATCGAGCTCGGTGACGAGATTGTGACGGCACGCGAGGCTCTCCTCAAGTAATTCACGCGTTATCTATAATGCAGGGCAACCGCCTCCAGGAAGTCAATGCTGTCCCGGGGGCGGTTATCCTTTGGATATGAGAATATGGACGAAAGCGAAATATTGAAGCTGCTTGCGGAAGTCAGACATCCCGCGATGCAGGACAGGGACATTGTCTCTCTCGGAATGGTCAGCGGTGTGGAGATTCCGTCCGATGGCGGCACTCTGCTCGTGACCCTCGGGTTTCCGCGCAAGAGGGATCCTCTCACCGAGTATCTTGTGGGAGCGGCCAGAGCGGCTCTGGTCAGGGGAGGCATCAAGGATTTTGAGGTGAAGGCCGTGGTGACGCAGACGGAGTCCGCATCCGCCTCCAGGAAGACCCTGGAACTTGACGATTCGCTCCTTACGGGAGTGAAACATATCATCGGAATAGCTTCCGGCAAGGGCGGTGTGGGCAAATCGACCGTAGCAGTCAATCTGGCCTGCGCCCTGGCCCGCCTGGGGTATAAGGTAGGCCTTGCCGATGCGGACGTGTACGGTCCTTCAGTGCCCACGATGACGGGAACGGAAGGCGTGTCGCCTTCTGCGGTCGGGCAGGACGGAAGGGAAATCATACTTCCCATAGAGAAATACGGGGTCAAGTGGATGAGTATCGGATATTTCTCCGAGCGTGGCCAGGCCCTGATATGGAGGGGCCCTATGGCTTGCAATGCCCTCAAGCAGATGATATTGCAGGTAAAATGGGGTGAACTGGACTTCCTTCTCATCGATATGCCACCCGGTACCGGGGACATCCACATAAGTCTGGTGCAGGACATTCCGATGGAGTCCGCCGTCATCGTGACCACGCCTCAGAACGTGGCTCTTGCCGATGTGGAGAAGGGTGTCGATATGTTCCGCAACAAGAATGTCGGCAAACGTATCCTCGGTATAGTGGAGAATATGGCGTGGTTTACTCCCGAGGAGCATCCCGACGAGAAGTATTACATATTCGGCAGGGATGGCGGATCGGCTATCGCCGGCTCCCTCGGCCTGGAACTCATCGGTCAGATTCCCCTGGTCCAGAGCATACGCGAAGGAGGTGATGCCGGTGAACCTGTGGCGCTGGGCTCGCGTCCCGACAGTTTTGCCTTCCTGGAACTTGCCGGCAAATTGGTCAAGTTGGCGTAACGGCCGATGATGTTGCGATTGAATGTGAAAATTCTTAAATTCGCAGACTACGATAATTCAACTAATAAACAATATCAAAATGAAAGAGTATTCAACCAAAGACATCCGCAACGTGGTCCTTCTCGGCGCAACCAAATCCGGCAAGACCACGTTGGCAGAAGCTATGCTCTACGAGGGCAAGGTTATCGACAGAAGAGGCACTGTTGAGGATAAGAACACAGTCTCGGACAATGACGAACTTGAGAAACTCAACCAGCGTTCCATCTATGCCACTCCGCTCTACGCAGAGTTTATGGACAACAAGATCAACATCATCGACGCCCCGGGTTCAGATGATTTCATCGGAGGCGCCTATGCCGCATTCAAGGTATGCGAGAGCGGCATTCTTGTCATCAACGCACAGCAGGGTGTCGAGGTTGGCACAGAGAGTTTCCTCCGCCGTGCAGGCGAGCAGAAACTTCCCCTCGTCATAGCCATCAACCAGCTTGATGCCGAGAAGGCTGACTGGGACAACGTCCAGGCTTCCGTCAAAGAGGCTCTCGGCGGCAAGGTCGTATATGTCCAGTTCCCTGTCAATGCAGGCATCAATTTCGACGGCTTCGTGGATGTCCTCAAGATGAAGTATTATCATTTCAAGGATGCCAACGGCACACGTGAAGACCTCGAGATCCCCGCAAATCTCGCCGATCAGGCAGAGGAATACCGCCAGGCTCTCATCGAGAAGGCGGCCGAGTTCGACGACGCCCTTATGGAGAAGTTCTTCGAGGAAGGCAGTCTGAGCGAGGACGAGATCCGCAAGGGCCTTGCGCTCGGTATCGAGTCCGGTGAGGTCTATCCCGCATTCTGCGTCAGCGGCAAGAAGGATATCGGTGTCAAGAGACTCCTCGAGTTCACCAAGAACGTCGCCAAGGCTCCCGAATGCAAGCAGGACGGCCCCGCTTCCATCTTTATCTACAAGAACGCCGTCGAGCAGCATCTCGGCGAGGTGTCATACTTCAAGGTGATGAGCGGCAGCATCGCTTCCGGCATCGACCTCGAGGACCCCGTATCGGGCAACAAGGAGCGTCTCTCCGCCATCTATGCCGTGGCAGGCACCAAGAAGGAGGCTGTCAACGTGCTCAAGGCAGGTGATTTCGGATGTGCAGTCAAACTCAAGAACGGCAAGTCCAGCACCACTCTGTCCGCTCCCGGATCCGGCATCAGTTATGACAAGATAGCTTTCCCCGCTCCCAAGTACCGTTGCGCCATCAAGGCCAAGGTCCAGCAGGACGAGCAGAAGCTTGGCGACGCCCTCAAGAAGATTGCTTCCGAGGATCCCACCGTCATCGTGGAGTACTCCAAGGAGCTCCGTCAGACTATTCTGAGCGGCAACGGCGAGCAGCACATCAACGTGGTGAGGTGGCTCATCAACAACGAGTACAAGCTCGAGGTCGAGCTCTTCGCTCCGAAGGTTCCCTATCGTGAGACCATCACCAAGGTGGCTTGCGCCCAGTACCGTCACAAGAAGCAGTCCGGCGGTGCCGGCCAGTTCGGTGAGGTGCACCTCCTCGTCTGCCCCGCAGAGGGAGAGCTCAACACCAAGTTCAAGATTGACGGCAAGGACACGCAGCTCAACATCAAGACCCAGGACATCTCGGAGATGGAGTGGGGTGGCAAACTCGAGTTCTACAATTGCGTCGTGGGCGGTGCCATCGACCTCGGCTTCATGCCCGCCATCCTCAAGGGTATCAAGGAGAAGATGAACGAAGGACCTCTTACCGGATCATATGCCCGCGATATCCGCGTGTTTGTCTATGACGGCAAGATGCACCCCGTGGACTCCAAGGAAATCGCCTTCATCATAGCAGGCCGCAATGCCTTCAAGGAGGCTTTCCGCAATGCCGGTCCCAAGATTCTCGAGCCTATCTACAACGTTGAGGTTATGACTCCCTCCGAGTATCAGGGTGCAGTTATGTCCGACCTCCAGAACCGTCGCGGTATCCTCGGCGATATGGGCGCTGACAAGGGATTCGCAATCCTCAAGGCCCGTGTCCCTCTCGCAGAACTCTATCGCTACTCCACAACCCTCAGTTCCCTCACCGCCGGCTCCGCTACCTTCAATATGGAGTTTGCCGACTATCAGCCGGTACCCGGTGATGTCCAGACCAAGCTGCTTGCCGAATACGCTGCTCAGGACGAGGAGGAGTAATCTATGGAGAAGAATTACATCGCTGTCGATCTCGGAGCTACGAGCGGCAGAGTGATATTGGCCAAAGTGACCGGAGAAGCCCTCGAGATGGAGACCATTCACAGGTTCCCCACTCCGCTTCTCCAGATCGGAGGCAAGTATTGCTGGAACATATATTCCATCTATGACGATATCGTCAAGGGCTTGTCCATGGTGGGCAAGCGCGGTGTCAAGGTGGAGTCCATCGGCGTGGACACCTGGGGTGTCGACTTTGTTTGCGTAGCCAAGGACGGCACACTGCTGGCCCTTCCCCGTTCGTACAGAGACCCCTACACAGAGGGCATTCCCGAGAAATTCTTCAAGAAGATGCCCCGGGAGGATCTGTATGACCGCACCGGCATACAGATTATGAACATCAATTCCGTATTCCAGCTCTACGCCCAGCATAAGGAGAGTTCCGTGGCTCTCGACAAGGCCAGGTCCATACTCTTTATGCCGGATGCCTTCTCCTACCTTCTCACAGGCAAGAAAGTGTGCGAATATACCATTCTGAGCACTTCCGCTCTGATGAACCCCCGCACCAAGAAACTTGACCGCAAGGTTCTCGGAGTGTGCCACGTGTGCCCGAGGAAGTTCCCTTCCATCGTCTATCCCGGCGAGAAGGTGGGCAGACTCACATCCGAGTTGGCGGAGAAGACAGGCCTCGGCAAGGTCAACGTGATAGCCGTCGCAGGTCACGACACAGCCAGCGCAGTGGCCGCTGTGCCTGCTCTGAGCGAAGGTTTCGCCTACCTCAGCAGCGGTACTTGGAGCCTTATGGGCATCGAGCTCAAGCAACCCGTCATCAACGACAGGTCGTTCTCGATGAACTTCACCAATGAAGGAGGCGTTGGCGGCACGACCAGATTCCTCAAGAACATCACCGGAATGTGGCTTCTCGAGCAGTGTCTCGTCAAGTGGCGCTCCGAGGGCAAGGAGTACAGTTATGCCGAGCTTGCAAAAATGTCCGCCGAATGCGCTGCCAGCGAGCGTCTGATCGATCCCGATGCTCCCGAATTCGCAGCTCCTACAGATATGCCCGAGGCCATCTGCAGGTATTGCCGGGACCACGGTTTCGAGGCCCCCGCGGATGACGCCCATCTTGTGCGCCTGATATACGATTCACTTGCAGGCAAGTATGCCGAGACGTTCCGCAACCTTCAGGAGACGGCTCCGTTCAAGATAGAGGCCCTTCACATCATCGGAGGAGGCTCCCAGAACGAGCTGCTCGACCAGATGACCGCTGACGCCTGTGGCGTGACGGTCGTGGCGGGCCCCGCAGAAGGAACGGCGCTCGGAAACGTTATGATTCAGGCCAAACTCTCCCGCAAGGACATCAACAAATTCATAGACACTAAAATTTTCAAACCGCACACAAAATGAAAGAATCAGTAAAGAAGGCATACGAAATCGCAAAGGAGCGTTATGCCGCATATGGTATCGATACGGAGAAGGTGTTGAAGCAACTCCAGGATTTCCATCTGTCAATGCATTGCTGGCAGGCCGATGACGTAGCCGGCTTCGAGAGCGCAGGAGATCTCTCCGGAGGTATCCAGACAACCGGCAATTATCCCGGCAAGGCCCGTAACATAGAGGAGCTCCGTGCCGATATTCTCAAGGCCAAGAGCCTCATCCCCGGCAGCCACCGTCTCAATCTCCACGAGATTTACGGAGAGTTCGGCGGCAAGTTCGTGGACCGCGACGAGGTGGGTGTCGAGCATTTCCAGGGCTGGATCGACTGGTCCAGGGACAACAAGACACCCCTTGACTTCAATTCCACTTCGTTCTCCCATCCCAAGAGCGGCAACCTCTCGCTCTCAAATCCCGACAAGGCCGTCCGTGACTTCTGGATCGAGCACACAAAGCGCTGCCGTGACATCGCTGACGCCATCGGCAAGGCTCAGGGCGATCCCTGTATCATGAACGTGTGGGTGCACGACGGATGCAAGGACCAGAGTGTCAACCATTTTATGTACCGCGAATATCTCAAGGATTCTCTTGACAAGATATTTGCCGAGAAGAAGTCCGATATGAAGGACTGCATCGAGGGCAAGGTCTTCGGTATCGGCCTCGAGAGCTTCACCGTGGGCAGCCACGACTTCTATACCGCTTATGCGGCAGCCAACGGCAAGATTCCCACAATCGACACCGGACATTATCATCCCACAGAATCCCCCGCCGACAAGGTGAGCGCCCTGCTCAACTTCGTCCCCGAGCTTATGCTTCACGTCAGCCGTCCCGTACGCTGGGATTCCGACCACGTGACCATCAAGGATGACTTCACCCAGGACCTGTTCTTCGAAATAGTCCGCGCCGGCGCAATGAACCGCGTGCATTACGGTCTCGACTACTTCGACGGTGCCATCAACCGCCTCGGCGCTTATGTCATCGGCAGCCGCGCCGCCCAGAAATGTATGCTCTGCGCCCTTCTCGAGCCTGTGGAGACCATCCGCAAGTACGAGCTCGAAGGCGAGACCTACAAGGTCCTCACTCTTCTCGAGGAGTTCAAGGCAATGCCCTGGGGCGCTGTCTACGATGAATTCTGCGAGCGCAATAACGTTCCCGTCGGCTGTGACTATATGTCCGAGATCGACAGGTATTCCAAGGAAGTCACATCCAAGAGGTAATTCGTTATGGGCGCGACTCTTTCGATATTGATAGGTCTTCTGATCATTGCAGTCGGAGCATTCTGCCAGTCAAGCAGTTATGTTCCCATCAACAAGGTCAGGAGCTGGAGTTGGGAGAGCTACTGGCTTGTCCAGGGCATCTTCGCCTGGCTGGTATTCCCGTTCCTGGGGGCTCTGCTTGCAGTCCCCCAGGGCGAGAGCCTCTTCGCTATGTATGCCGCATATCCCAGGGAGTCTCTGCTGACCATTCTGTTCGGCGTGCTCTGGGGCATTGGCGGATTGACGTTCGGCCTCTCGATGCGCTATCTGGGAGTAGCCCTCGGTCAGAGCATCGCTCTGGGCCTCTGCTCGGGTCTGGGCGCAATTCTCGGCCCCGTGTTCACCGGTAAGACAGGAGATCTCACTACCGCCATCTGGGTCGGCGTCATCGTCACCCTCATCGGCATCGCAATCATCGGCATTGCAGGCGGAATGAAGACCGCCGCCCTCCCCGAGGAGGAGAAGAAGAAGGCCGTCAAGGACTTCAACTTCGGCAAGGGCCTGTTCGTGGCAGTACTCTCCGGTGTGATGAGCGCCTGTTTCTCCATCGGATTGAGTTTCGGCGCCGATCTTCACTGGGAGGCTACCAAGCCCATATTCGCCACCCTCCCCGCCACCTTCCTGGTCACAATTGGAGGGTTCCTCACCAATGCGGCCTACTGCCTTTTCCAGAACTCCCGCAACAAGACGTTCTCCGATTACAGGCAGGGCAGCCTTTGGGCCGGCAATATCATTTTCTGCGCCCTTGCAGGTATACTCTGGTACAGTCAGTTCTTCGGCCTCAGCCTTGGCAAAGGCTTCCTCGAAGGCAATTCGGCGGTGCTCGTCACCTTCAGCTGGTGTATCCTTATGGCGCTCAACGTCACCTTCTCCAATGTCTGGGGCATTGTGCTCAAGGAGTGGAAGGGTGTTTCCAAAAAGACAATTGCCGTCCTCGTCGCAGGTCTGCTTGTGCTTATCTTCAGCACTTTCCTGCCTCAACTGATGGCGTAATCACAAAGTACAATGAATCTCAAAAACGAAAAATATTCCCGTTTCTATCTCGTGAAGGAGATGATGGACACGGTCGATACCATATCCTCATTCAAACCTTCCGCAGCAGAAGCGGCTGCCGCATCTGCGGCAAAAACAGGCAGAATAATGTTTACCGGAGAAGGTTCCAGCCGCATAATGCCGGCCAAGAACGCCATTCGCAAGGCCCTGACCTGGGGGATAGGGGAGACTGTCAATACGGACGGCGCCACCCAGTGCTGCGAATACAGGCTCGAGGGACACACTGTAATCCTTGCCTCCAACTCCGGTCGCACCAAGGAGACCTTGCTTCTTGCCAAACATCTTAAAGCCAAGGGTATCGAGACCCGTTTTGGTGTCACTGCCAATGAGAATACGCCTCTCGAGGAGGAGTGCAATTCCACCTATGTGCTCGGTTGCGGCTGGGAGAATGCCATAGCCGCCACCAAGAGCGTGGTGGAACAGGTGCTCTTCAATGAGGCGGTGGTCCGCCGCCTCGCAGGCAAGTCCATGGACCTCTCCGGGCTTCCCGAGAAGGTGGGCGAAGCTCTCACTCTCAATGTCCCCGAGGAGATTGTCTCCTGGGCCAGAGGGGCAAAGACCATATATTTCGCCGGAATGAATGACGGTGTGGCCGAGGAACTCACCCTCAAGACCAATGAAATAACCCGCCGCAAGAGCGATTTCCTGGAGGGGACCTATGCCCTTCACGGTCCCGAGGAGGTTATGCAGGAGGGAGACATTGTATTCGTGGTGGAGCCCATCGAGAACGAATACGACAAGTACAAGGCCGTGTTCGGCGGAGCGGGCGTGCACGTTGTGGCCATTTCCACCAGGCAGACACCCTTTACTACCATCGTAGTGCCCGATGCAGGCGAGTATCAGCAGTACGTGGATCTCTGCGCCGGATGGAACATCCTCGTGGAGATAGGGGTGGCCGACGGCATCAACCTCGACAAGCCCGAGCGTGCCCGTAAGGTCGGAAACGAAATGTAATCATTACAATCAATATGTATAGAACTCATACTTGCGGACAGCTCCGCATAAGTGATGCAGGCCAGAAAGTGACCCTTGCCGGTTGGGTGCAGAAAGCACGCAAACTCGGCGGAATGACATTCATAGATCTCAGGGACAGATATGGTATTACCCAGCTCGTGACGGAGGAAGACCCCGGCGTAGGCCGTGAATGGGTCATCCAGGTCACAGGAGAGGTCGTCGAACGCCAGAGCAAGAATTCCAAGATGCCCACGGGAGACATCGAGGTCAAGATAGAGAAGGTCAATGTGCTCAACAAAGCCCAGACGCCTCCGTTCACCATCGAGGAAGTATCCGACGGTGGAGAGGACATCAGGGCCAAGTACCGTTACCTCGACCTTCGTCGCGCACCTCTCCAGAGGGCCCTGGCACTCCGCCATCGCCTCGCACAGGAGATACGCACATATCTCGACGCCCAGGGATTCATGGAGATAGAGACTCCTTATCTCATCAAGTCCACGCCTGAGGGAGCTCGCGACTTCGTCGTGCCTTCACGTATGAATCCGGGAGAGTTCTATGCCCTTCCCCAGAGCCCCCAGACTTTCAAGCAGCTTCTGATGGTGGCCGGTTATGACCGCTATTTCCAGATTGTGAGATGCTTCAGGGACGAAGACCTTCGCGCCGACCGCCAGCCCGAATTCACCCAGATAGACTGCGAGATGTCCTTCGTCGAGCAGGAGGATGTCCTCAACACCTTCGAAGGTATGATGAGGGCAATGTTCAAGAATGCTCTCGGAGTGGATATTCCCAATCCTCTGCCCAGGATGAGCTGGTATGATGCTATGGACAGCTACGGTTCCGACAAGCCCGACGTGCGCTTCGGAATGAAGATACACGAGATAGGAGATATTGTCAAGGGCAACGGTTTCAGCGTCTTTGACGGCAGCGAGTATATCGGGGCCATTGCGGTTCCCGGTTGCTCGGAATACACACGCAAGCAGCTTGATGAACTGACCGAATGGGTCAAGCGTCCCCAGGTCGGTGCCAAGGGCCTTGTATACATCAAGGTCAATGCCGACGGTAGCATCAAGTCCAGCATAGACAAGTTCTATACTCCCGAACAGCTGCAGAAGGTAGCCGACTGTGTCGGAGCCAAGTCCGGAGACCTCATCTTTGTGATGTGCGGCCCCAAGCGCAAGACCCAGACGCAACTCGGCGTGCTGCGCATCGAAATGGGAGGCCGTCTTGGCCTGCGCGACCCCAAGGTATTCGCCCCTTTGTGGATTGTGGATTTCCCTCTCCTCGAGTGGGACGACGAGACCCGGCGCTTCTACGCGATGCACCATCCTTTCACCGCTCCCAAACCCGAGCACGAGAAATGGTTCTACAGCGACAGGAAAGAAGACCTCGAGCGCGTCTGCGCCAATGCCTATGATTTCGTGCTCAACGGCACCGAACTCGGCGGCGGCTCCATCCGTATCCATAATGCGGATATGCAGAGCCGTATGTTCGAAGTCCTCGGCATAAGCAAGGAGGATGCCGAATATAAGTTCGGCTTCATCATCAATGCCTTCAAGTTCGGAGCTCCTCCTCACGGAGGTCTCGCATTCGGATTCGACCGCGTCTGCGCCCTCTTCGGAGGACAGGAGACCATTCGCGACTACATCGCATTCCCCAAGAACAACCAGGGACGCGACGTGATGATAGAGTCTCCTTCCAGAATCGACAAGGAACAGATGGACGAACTTTTCCTTCAAAGCACAGTCAAATAAAACGTATATGAAGAAGTTATTGTATATAGCAGGCTTTGTCCTCTGCCTGGCTGCCCTTTCTTCCTGCAGCAGGTATGACTATGAGACTGTCGAGGGGGATCCCACGGGAACCCGCATCTACACCCTCGACAACGGACTCAAGGTTTACACTATCGTCAACAAGGATGAACCCCGCATCGACGCGCAGGTTGCCGTGAAGGTGGGAAGCAAGAACGACCCCAGGGAGACCACGGGGCTTGCCCATTATTTCGAGCACCTGATGTTCAAAGGTACCCGCCAGTTCGGAACCCAGAACTATGAGCAGGAGGAACCTATGCTCGACAGCATAGAAGCTCTTTTTGAGGTCTATCGTCAGACAGATGACCCTGCTGTGCGCAAGGCCGTCTACGCACGGATAGACTCTATATCGTATGAGGCTTCCAAACTCTCCATCCCCAACGAGTACGACAAGTTGATGGCGGCCATAGGTGCCAGCGGCACCAATGCCTACACCAGTTATGACGTCACCTGTTATGTGGAGAACATCCCTTCCAATCAGATCGAACTCTGGGCCAGGATTCAGGCAGACCGCTTCGCAAACTGTGTGCTCCGCGGTTTCCATACCGAGCTTGAGACGATCTATGAGGAGTTCAATATGTACAATGCCCAGGATAGGAGCAAGAGCTTCAACGCATTGTTTCAGGGACTTTTCAAGAACCATCCATACAACACCGACGTCATTGGTCTGCCTTCGCACCTCAAGAATCCTTCCATCACCAATGTGAAGAAATATCACGACGAATGGTATGTGCCCAACAATATGGC
The DNA here is from genome assembly GCA_024401865.1 of Bacteroidales bacterium. Lineage (GTDB taxonomy): Bacteria > Bacteroidota > Bacteroidia > Bacteroidales > UBA932 > Cryptobacteroides. The sequence goes on along the minus strand of JAKSKI010000013.1, from coordinate 17,210 downwards.
CGTCGTGCTGTCGGGCGATTTCAACCCCGACAAGGCCATCAGGATTGTGGACAAGTATTTCGGCGCCCTCAAGCCCAACGAAAATCTCCACAGGGCAGAGTTCGCTCCCGAGGAGCCGATTACCGCTCCCGTCGTCAAGGAGGTTGTTGGCAACGAGTCTCCCAACTTGATTCTGGCCTGGAGATTCCCCGGTGCCAACTCGCCTGAATCCATTGTTCTCAATGCGTTCTCAAACGTGTTGCAGAATGGTAAGGCCGGCCTTGTCGACCTGGATGTCAACCAGCAGCAGAAGACGCTCGGAATGTATTCGGGCGTGGAAGATCTGGCGGACTACAGCCTGTTCATCGTGATGGCTGAACCCAAACCCGGCCAGACCCTTGACGAGGTCAGGGACATTGCCCTTGCCGAGATCGGGAAGGTCAAGGCGGGAGACTTCGACGAATCCCTTCTTGAGGCCACCATCAACAACCTCAAGCTCGAGTATATGCAGAAAATCGAGAGTCGCGGATATATGGCCAGAATGGCTGTGAACAGCTTTATCAATGACGTCCCCTGGAGTGATTTCGTCAATCAGGTGGAGCGTCTCTCAGCCATCACCAAAGAGGATATCGTTAAGTTCGCCAATGACAATTTTGCTGACAACTATGTGTATGTCAAGAAATTGCAGGGCAAACCCCTGGATGACGGTTCCAAGATAGACAAGCCTGCCATCACTCCAATCTTCACCAACAGGGACACTGCCAGCGTATTCCTCCGCGAGGTTCAGGCAGCAGCTGCCGCAGTCAAGCCCATAGAGCCCGTTTTCGTGGATTTCTCAAAGGATATGTCCAAGCTCAGTGCGAAGAGCGGCATCGAGATACTCTACAAGAAGAATGTCACCAACGGCATATTCGAGCTCGACTATATGTTTGAGACCGGCAGTTATGCCGACAAGGAACTTCCCTGGGCCTGCGACTACCTCAACTATCTCGGCACAAGCAGGATGAGTCCCGAGGAGGTGCAGAAATACCTCTACAGCCTTGCCTGTGACTTCTCCGTATCCTGCTCTGGCGAGCGCACATATGTGTCTGTAAACGGTCTCGCAGAGAATATGGATGAGGTTATGAAGTTTATGGAGGAGTTCATCACCGACGTCCAGCCCAATCCGGAGGCTCTTGCCATGCTCAAGGCCAACGCATTGCAGGAAAGGGCGAATGCCAAGACCGATCAGTGGTCCAATTCCGCCATGTTGAGGTCATACATCCAGTACGGCCCCGAGAATCCTTCCACACACGTCCTCTCCGACAAGGAGCTCAACGCCCTCACAGATGCTCAGCTTCTTGACAAAATCCACAATATCTTCGCTTCCGAGCACAAGATTCTGTATTACGGACCCGTCGGGGCGGATGAGTTCGTTGCCAAGGTCAATGAGGTCCACAACTGTCCCGAGACTCTCGCTCCCGTGGTGAAGGGCAATCCTTTCCAGAATCAGATTACAGGTGAGAATGTGATTTTTATCGCGCCTTACGATGCCAACCAGTCCATTCTTTATTCAATCTCCTGCAGGGGAGACAAGTCTGGTGTTGAAATGGAGCCTGTAGTCACTCTCTACGACGAGTATTTCGGAGGAGGAATGAACTCTATCGTGTTCCAGGAAATGCGTGAGGCCCGCGGTCTGGCATACAGTGCCGCAGCGCGTTATATGCTTCCCACGGACAAGGATCACACTGATATCTTTATGGATTTCATCCAGACTCAGAATGACAAACTTCCCGATGCTCTCTCCGCTTTCGATGAGATAATAAACAATATGCCGGTATCTCAGAATGCGTTTGACATCGCCAGGGAGAATACCGTCTCCAACCTCCGCACACAGCGCATCATCAAGTCCCACGTGCTCTGGTATTACCTCAGTCTCCAGAGGCGCGGTATTGACTTCGACCTGCAGCGCGATGTGTATGAGAAGGCCCGGACCATGGACCTCGATGACGTGGTGAAATTCCAGCAGGAGTACGTCAAGGGACGCAACTATTACATCGGCATCCTCGGTCGCGAGAGCGATTTCGATATGGAGGCCCTGTCAAAGTTCGGCACCATAAAGAGAGTCTCCACTGAAGAAATCTTCGGATATTGAAAAAGTACCGGGGTCTCCCGGTACTTTTATTGACAAGCGGCGATGGACGCTGATCCCCTGAGGTTGCGTCCGTCGCTACTCTTTATATTCCAGAAGGTCCCCGGGCTGGCAGTCAAGAGCCTTGCATAGGGATTCGAGAGTGGAGAATCTCACGGCTTTGGCCTTGCCTGTCTTGAGGATGGACAGGTTGGCGGCCGATATCCCCACTTTCTGAGCAAGCTCGCCGCAGGACATTTTCCTGCGGGCGAGCATAACGTCAATATTTATTATTATCGGCATAAATCAATCTTTAACCTCCTCTTCCGACTTCTGCTCCTCAGTGCTGTCCTGGCCCTTGAGGTAGGAAGGCAGATTCATACCGGCCATCTTGAAAAGGTCTTCGAGGGGAGGTACAGAGCCCATCATCCCGGAAATGAAGTTGGAAGTGGCTGTCTTGCCATCCTTGGCGTTGCCCCCGTCCCATACCGTGACCTTGTCGATCTTGATGCCCTTGACGGCCTCGACCTGAGTCTGGACGAGCTCGGGCAGTCTGTCGGCTATCATCATCAGCACAGCCTTCTGAGGATCGCCTGCAGCGGCTTTGACCATCTGGTTGAAACCCTCGGCCTGTTTGGTCAGGATTTCGAGGGTACCGCGAGCCTGGGCGTCCATCTTGGCGTAGATGGCGTCAGCCTCACCCTTAGCCTCCCTGCGGAGCTTCTCGGCTTCGGCTTCGGCTGCGATTATCATCTTCTCCTTCTCGATCTGAGCGGCAACCACGACATTGGCCTGCTGGGTGGCCTTCTCCCTTTCGGCGCGTGCAAGTTCGGCGTCGCGCTCGGACTTGTAGGCCTCCTCCAATGCCTTTGCGGCCTGAACCTTCTCGGCAGCGACGGCAACTCTCTCGGCTTCAGCCTGCTTCTCCCTGCGGAGCGCGTCGGACTGGGCGATGGCTATCTTGGAGTTGTTCTCACCCTCGACGGCCTTCGCGTTGGCGTCGGCGGTGTTGATACGTGTGTCCCTTGAAGTCTCTGCGATACGGATGTCCTTGTCCCTGTCGGCTTCAGCCTTGCCGATCTCACCGTAACGGTTCTGCTCGGCGACGCTCTTCTTGGCATCGTTGATGGCCTTGGCGGCAGCTTCCTTGCCGAGAGCCTCGATGTAGCCGGATTCATCGCGGATATCGGTGACGTTGACGTTGATGAGTTTGAGACCTATCTTGCGGAGTTCGGCTTCGACGTTGGTGCTCACGTTGGCGAGGAATTTGTCGCGGTCGGCGTTGATTTCCTCGATGTCCATCGTTGCAATGACCAGACGCAGCTGGCCGAAGAGTATATCGGTTGCGATGCCGCGGATGTCGTCAATGCTCAGACCGAGCAGACGCTCGGCGGCGTTGGTCATGCTGTCAGGGTCTGTAGAGATACCGACGGTGAAACGGCAGGGCACGTCGACGCGGATATTCTGCTTGGAGAGGGCGTTGGTAAGGTTGCACTCAATGGAAATGGGAGTGAGGTCGAGGAACGAATAACTCTGGAATACGGGCCAGATGAACGCGGCGCCACCGTGGATACAGCGGGCAGACGATACTCCCCCCTGTTTGTTCTTGCCCGTCTTTCCGTAGATTACAAGAACCTTGTCAGAGGGGCAGCGTTTGTAGCGTGCAAGGATTGCGGCGAAGGATACGAATACGATCGCGACGATTATCAGTACTAGCATAGCTTTGATAGTTTATGGTTAGATTATTATAGAATTCATTTCTTCTACAAGGACAGTGTCGTTGCCGATGACCTCCACGACCGTGATGTCTTTGCCGGTCTTGAGAGCCTCGCCGTCAGTGACGGCATTGTACTCGCGTACGGCATTGTTGATGGAAATCTGCACCTTGCCCATACCGCTCCTTCCTGCGGGGACGGGGATATAGACCTTGCCGGAGCAGCCCACGGCTGATTTCTGGAGATCGATGTTGCCGGACTGCTGCATTCCGCTTATCCATTTGAACAGCAGCATCACCACGGCCACCAGACCTACTCCGATGACAACAGCTACAACAAACAGAACCGCATCGGACTTGATCCTGTCGTGAAGCAGCACGGAGGTCCATCCGAATCCGAGGAAGAAGTTGACGAAATTGCGGAAGGTAAGAAGCCCCATTCCGCTGTCGCCGTCTGTCCCGTCTATGCCTGTGGTGTCAACGTCGAAATCTGTGTTGAAATCGGTGTCGGCCCCGATGAAGGTGAGGACAGTCTGAATGATGAAGATGAGAGATGCGGACAGAGTGATGCCCCAAAGAATCTTCATCGCTGAGCTGAGAGAAAGCCACCAGTCAATCATAAATCTAAATCTTTTTCTGCAAAGATATAAAGATTTATTGAATAACAATAATTATTTGCAAATTTTTTAGCTTTCCTCCAGAACCGTCATCTCGCATTTGCCGCAGTCGAATCCGAGGGCGAGACGTCTTCCGTTGTTGACCAGGAACAGGGGTCCGCACGGTTTCGCTCCCTGATGTACGGGACACATCCCGAGTTCGTATCGGATGCAGTATCTGCACCGCATCAGCGGTTTCTCAGGAGAAGTCTCTCCTTCTTCAGTGCGGAGAGATCGGACGGAGGGGTCATTGTCCCGATCAGACGGTTGCCTGGGCTGAAGACTCAGCCCGTGGGGGTCCGTTCCCTTGTGCCCGTAGCCGAGGTCGGAGACCACCGCGCGTCTCATCGCATTGACTGTAGCCGCACTCAGCAGAGGCAGCACACCTCCCGGAGTCGAGACTCTGAATTCCCCAACGCGGCAGATGTACTGCTCAGCGCGTCTGGACATTCCCTCCCTGATGACGGCTTCCGCCCTTTCGCGGTTCTGCGCCACCTCAAGATCTGCCTTGAAGGGGCTGATTGCTCTTTTGCCGTCTTCCGCCACGGCTTCTATGTCTATGTCGAACTTCCCGTGTATATGTATGTTGAGTGTGACCCCGATTTCACGTCGGCAGGCGTTCCTGTCCATTTCCTTCTCAAATGAGGCCGACACGTTGCGGCTCAGCTGTATCCCGGGACGGAGACCCCTGACGTTCTTGCAGACGATCTTCCTCCCTTCGCAGACGTCTCCCCTGAATCCTATGACCTCACCTCCGCGTACGAATGCGAATCCGTCCCCGTTGCACAGTACGGTTCCGGCGGGAAGGGAGTCCAGGTACAATTCGACGTTGGCGCCGGCGGGCCTTATGCGGGCAATCCGGCCTATGGGCTCCCCAATGGAAGTGGGTGCGTCCATAGAAGACCAGCAGCCGCGTTTCCCGTCGAGGAAGAGTTCGGTATAACCGCGGTTGAAGGACTTGCCGAGGTCGGGGACAAAACCTGCCGTCACCCTGCCGTACGAGGCTCTCCTGTATTTGTCAGGATGTCTGGCCACCAGGTCATCGAGTGCAATGCTGTAGGCCCGGACCACGTTCCTGACATAGGATTCGCTCTTGAGCCTGCCTTCCACCTTGAAGGAGCAGACACCCGCTTCAGCGAGGTCTTCCAACCTGTGCAGAAGATTGAAATCCTTGAGTGAGAGCAGGGCCTTGTCCCTGACCAGGACCTTGCCTCCGGCGTCTTCCAGATTGTAGAGCGAACGGCAGGCCTGTATGCATTCCCCGCGGTCCGCGCTGCGCCCGTCGAGATATTCACTCAGACGGCACTCACCGCTGTAGCAAACGCAGAGGGCACCGTGTACGAAGAATTCCACTTCGCAGTCGACGGCTTCGCATATCTGTCTGATGGTGTCGAGGGACAGTTCCCTTTCCAGAATCAGACGCTTGCAGCCGAGCGCTTCGAAATGGCGGGCTCTGCCGACATCCCGGATAGCACATTGGGTGGATGCGTGAAGGGGCACGCGGATATCATCCCAAGAGGCGATTCTCTCGTCTCTGATGATGAATGCGTCAGCGCCCGCTTCCTGGGCAGCGAGCATCTGCCGGTGCATCTCAGGAAGTTCGTCGTCACGTACGCTGATATTGAATGTGACGAAGATTCTGACCCCGAAACGGTGGGCGTATTCGCAGAGAGGGACGAGACTTCCGGTAGGGTTGCCGGCATCCTTGCGGGCGCCGAAGGCGGGTCCTGCGATATATACCGCATCGGCACCGCAGTCGATTGCCGCGATGCCGATATCAGTGTTCCTTGCTGGAGCCAGAAGTTCCAGAGCGGTCATCAGAGGTATAGCTTTACTTCTTGAGGACTTCGATGGTGGACTTGACCTGAGCTGCGTCGGAAGCTGAAGGATTGATCTCGACATATTTGCTCAAATACTCCACGGCGCTCTTGTTGTCCTTGAGCTGGGCGGAAGCATTGCCTGCAATCTTGTATGCATTGGCAGAAGGATCATACTTGATGGACTCGAGAGCATTGTCGACAGCAGTCTTGAAATCCTTTGCCTTGTAAGCGTTGCTGGCCTTGATGAGATAGAGCTTGCCTATCTGCTTCTTGGCTGCGGCTTCCTGTCCGTTTGCGGCTGCGGTGTTGTAAGCCTCTAGAGCTCCGTCGTTGTCACCCTTGCCGGCCAGCGCCATTCCAAGCCTGAGGGCAGCCACTCCATTGACGGGGTCGGCCTCGAGCACAGTCTTGAATGACTCCACGGCTTTGTCATAATCCTTGGCTTTGAGGGCCAGGCTGCCTTTCTGGACAAGGAACTGTCCGAGAGTCTTCTGTGCGGAACCCGCCTGCTCCGCGTCGCCGTACTCAGTGGCGAGCGCTACAGCCTCTTTGGCTTTGTCGATGGCTCCGTCCATATCTCCTCCCTTGAACATGTCCTTGGAGATTGAAACCATCAGGTTGGGGATGACGTTGCGGCAGTTCCCGGCCACTTCGTTGCCCTCTTCTCCGAGAGCTGTTGCTTCGGTGAGTGCCTGCTGGAATGCTGCCAGGGCTTCTGTCTTGTTGCCTTCATTGAGAGCGGCGGCACCGCTGTTGAAAACTTCGGATACGGATTTCAGGTCCTGTGCCGAAACCAGGGCGGCGGAAAGTGCCAGAGTTGCCAGGACGATGAGGGTTTTCTTCATGATTGGAATTGTTTTTGTAATGAATATTCAAGTTAAGTGTTTGCAAAAATAGCATTTTTTTGTTTTAATTTTGCATAGTCCTACACAATATATGATGATTGACAGCAGACATATATCCGCAATTGCAGCCCTTGTTCTGGTCCTGCCACTGTATCTGGGAGCCCAGACAAGTCTTCCCTCCTTTCCCCGTGATCCAAGGATAGTGCAGGGAGTCCTGCCGGACGGGGTGAGCTATTACCTTGTCACCAATGACATATCCAAAGGTTATGCCGATTTTGCCCTGGTACGCAAGAATTATGATGACGTGTCCGGTACCCGGGACGCAATTTCGTCCGTGGAAGGGATTCAGGGCCTCCGCCCGTTCCAATTCCTGTCGGACAAGGGCATAGGGTATCAGAAAGAAGGATATGCAGCATATCGTGACGGCTCGACCGTTTTGAATTTCAGGAACGTTCCGGCTTTTGACGCTCCGGCCGCCGATTCGACCCTGCTGCTCATATTCGATATGATAAAGACGGCAGATTGCCCTCAAGCGGTGATAATCAGCGGTGATATCGACGCAGGCAAGCTTGCCGACAGGATGTATATGCTGTCTATGACGGTACCCAGACTTCCGGCCGAAGAAGCCGAGGCTCCGTATCAGTGGTCTCCCGTATGGGGCCTGCAATGCGAGGTCCTTCCTTGTGAAGAGGGGACGGTGGCAACCATCAGTCTGTGCATAACAGGCCCCAGGGTGCCGCGCGAGTCGATGAACACACCCCAGCCTTTTGTCACACAGATGTTTGTGAGGGAGTTGGAGACCATTCTTTACAGGCGCATCAGGCGCTCTTTCCGTGATGCCGGCATCCCGATAGGACGGATATCCCTGGTCCACAGGGACAGTGCCACAAAGGCAGGCGACGAGAATTATATCATAGACATTTCCACTGACAGGTCCTATATTGACGAGGCGGTGGCCGTGCTTGCGTCCGTGCTTGGAGGAATAGACTCGGATGGAGTGACTGAAGACGAGCACCGTATGGCCAGAGACCAGCTTGTCGCGAATGCTTCCGGAGCCGACCTTCGGGAGACCAACGCGGATTATGTGGACAAATGTGTCGGCAATTACCTGTACGGCGCATCACTTGCATCCCTGTCGGACATCTGCGACTTTATGATCAAGCGCAGGCTGTCTTCGGAGAAGGAACTTCAGTTTTTCAACGGATTCTCCAAGGCCCTGATCAATCCTGACAGGTCCATATCGTTGACCCTGTCCGGTTGTGCAGGTCCCGCGGAGCGAATGGCCTCCATATTCAGTAATGCCTGGAAAGAGGGAGACAGCCGCGATTATTCTTTTGCGGACACGCTGTCTCTCGCGGCATTGAAGTCAAAGACAAGGCTCAAACTCAAATCCTCGGTTCCCGACCCCATCACGGGAGGGCAGACCTGGACGTTCTCCAATGGAATGAAGGTGATATTCAAGCAGGCCGATACCAAAGGTCGTTTCGAATATGGCCTTATGGTCAAGGGAGGACTCCCCAACGTGCCCGGAATCAAGCCCGGGGAGGCTCCGTTCGTGTCCGATATGCTCGGATGCTTCAATGTGGCCGGAATCAATGCCGACGAATTCGTCGACCTTATGCGCGTCAATGGCATCACGATGGATGTGTCCGTAGGTCTGTCTGATATGCGCATTCTCGGAAGCGCCCCCACCACCAGACTCCAGTATCTGCTTAAATCCCTGCTGTCCCTGTCGACCGACAGATCATACGACGCGGCCAGGTTTGACTATTACCGCAAGTGTCAGGCCGTCAGTATCGCAGAAGCCGGAATAGATACGGATGCGGTTCTGCAGGAAATGGCCAGTCCCGATTATGACTTCCTGCCGGTCAGGGACCTCGACGGACTTGACAGCGGCCTGCCGGTGAGGGTCGGGCAGTATTTCAATTCCCAGTTCTCCCGGATTAATGACGGCGTCTTTGTGATTGTGGGTGATTTCGATGAGGACGAACTGCAGAAGACCCTTCTCCGCACTTTGGGCAATTTCGAATGCGGCAAGGGCTCCCAGATCCGCTCCCGCATCCGCAAGGATTTACGTCAGGGTTGGTATACGCGTTCGTATGAAGGAGATCCGTGTGTCGCTGTCAGCCTGAATTCCGGCAGTCCATTCAGTATGAACGGTTATATGACTTTCAAGGTGGCATCCGTCGCCATACGCAAGGAGGTGGTGAAGGCTCTCGCTTCCGAGGGAATGTATGCCGAGTTCGAGGAGAAAGTCGAATTCTACCCTGTGGACTCTTATTCTCTCATTGTCAGATGCCGTCCCTGCTCTATGGACGGGTTGCCTTCCGATATTGCTGAACAGAAGATGTACCGCGCCCTTGATGCAGTCCGCTTTGCGGTCAACAGGCTGTCGGTATGTGATCTTACCGAGGCGGAGGTGAATGCATACAAGGTTGCGCTCAAACAGGTGATGACATCCTTCTATGCCAATCCCCGTGCGCTTATCGATGCGGCGATGACCCGCAGTTCGGCGGGGAGGGACGTTGTCTCGATGTGGTCCGGATATATTGACGGAGTGAGCGTATCGGCTGTCAGGGAGGTTCTCAAGGCGCTGGACGAAGGTGCCAGGATGGAGCTTGTCGTGAGATGAAAGGGGAGTTCGGCACTATTATAGAGATTGACGGTATCCTCGTGTCGGAGGATGTTGTCGATGATTTCTTTGCCTGCGACTACGAGGTCTGCAAGGGCGCCTGCTGTATAGAAGGAGACAGCGGTGCTCCTCTGGAAGAATACGAGCCGATCAGTCTTGAGAGGGATTATCCTGTATTCTCGCCCCTGATGACCGACCGGGGGAGGAAGGCGGTGGATGCCAAGGGCTTTTTTGAGGTGGACAGGGACGGTGATATGGTGACTCCGTTGTCGGAAGGCTCCTGCGAGTGTGCGTTCTGCCATTTCCCGGGGGACGGTTCCTGTCTTTGCGCCATTGAGAAGACCGGCAGGGTCAAGCCGGTATCGTGCAGCCTTTATCCCGTCAGGGTGACCAGGCTGACCGGCGGCGGTCTCGCGCTCAACGTGCATCATTGGAGCATATGCAAGCCCGCGTTCGACAAGGGACGCCGGGAGGGGGTCAGAGTCTATCAGTTCCTCCGCAAGCCCCTGTCAGAGCGTTTCGGTGAAGAATTCTGGAATGCTTTGGATGCTGCGGCTAAGCATCTTCATCAGGCATAGAGACCTTGTTCTCAAGGGCGGAACAGAGTCTGGTGATATCCTTGGTGATGCCCTCGATGCTGTATCCTCCCAGAATCCGTGTGAAAGTAACCCTGTCCTCCCATAACTTGAAGGCGCGGCTCAGGGGTGCCCTCTTGACAAAAGAGAGTGTGTCTCCCTCCTGCTTCCCGATCTTGTATCCCCTGTCCTCCATCACCTCCCTGATGACGGGAAGAAGTTCCTCGTCCGAACCGTTGAGGTGCAGGTTCCTTGAAGAATATCCGAGTCTGGGATAAATGGCGGAGAATACGGCCAGCAGAAGGGCAATCTGCCACAGGGAGTCATAGCCGTTGACGAACATCCGGGACAGGTCACCTTCTATGAATCCGGCCTTGACGGAAACAAAGATTATCAGACACAGGATGATGGCCAGGCGGACAAAGTATTTGACGGAGCGTATCAGATATTTCATAATGACAAAATTAAGCACAATTTTTGCTATTTTTGCACACTGTCACTAAAAAACGGATTTATGGAAAAGGAAGATCCCCTCGAGAGGCTCGAGCGCATCGAGCGCGAAAAACGTGAGAAACACGGAGCCGGCGGTCTCAAGACCACAATGAATTTGCTGATAGTGGTGGCTGTCGTACTGGCCGTCGCTCTGGCATATGTATGGATACAGAAATCCAGGCTTGTCAGTGACCTCAAGATAGAGAAGCAGGACCTTACAGAGCAGATTGTGGCCCTGCAGTCAGACTATGAGGCGCTTTCGACGGATTATGACAGCATCAACAGCCAGCTGGACTCTTCCCGCCAGGAGATAAATCTTCTGGTGGAACGCATCAAGAAGACGGATGCTACCAACAGGGCCAAGATGCGTCAGTATGAGAAGGAACTTGGCACCCTGCGTTCGATAATGCGGGGATATATAGTCCAGATAGACTCTCTGAACAATCTCAATCACCAGCTGACGCTTCAGGCTGCCGAAGCCAGGAAGGAGGCCGCCGAGAGCCGCAGGCAGAACGCCAAGCTGACGGCCCAGGTGGACAATCTGTCCAACAGGGTGGCGGCGGGTGCCGTTCTCAAGGCCCGTGGCATCAGCGCTGTGGCATACAATGCGTCCGACAAGGTTACCGACCGCAGCAGCCGTGTCGTGAGACTCCTTGTCAACCTGAGCCTCGTGGAGAACGAGTTGGCCCCCCGTGGTCCGGTACGTGTGTTCGTGCTGGTCAAAGACCCTTCGGGCAACGTGCTCGATGACGGCACCGGCGCCTCGTTCATGTACGGGGGCCAGACTGTCGGAGCAACGGCATCGAGGGAGGTGGACTATGAAGGCAGCGAGGTTGATATGAGCATCTATGTCAACAATGTGCCTGCATATTACAAGGGCGTATACAAGGTGGAGGCATACACCTCCCAGGCACTCCTCGGCGAGACCGAGCTGCTGCTGCGCTGATGGTCTACGTTCACGTCCCGTTCTGCGGGAGTTTCTGCACCTATTGTGATTTCTACTCCGAACTTGAGTGCGGAGCAGGGTCTTTTGAGTCCTATGTGAATGAGCTGTGCGGGGAGATTGAGTCCAGGCGGAGCGAAATCCGCGGCACTCAGGCGGTCAATACTCTGTATGTCGGTGGCGGCACACCCTCATTGCTGCCTCTTTCGTGCCTTGAGCGCATCTCCTCGGCGGTGAAGTCCTGTGTGGACGGGAATTTCGAAGAATTCACCGTTGAGGTCAATCCCGAAGACATTGTGACCGGAGGTCCCGATTATGTCAGGGGACTTATGGCCGCAGGGGTTGACAGGGTGAGTATGGGGGTGCAGTCGCTGGATGATTCCATACTCGGCTGGATGAACCGCCGTCATACTGCAGCCGGGGCCTTGGAGGCTTTCAGCATACTCCGAGACAGCGGTGTGGGGAATGTGAGTGTAGATGTGATTTTCGGCATTTCGCACCTGACGGACGAGATGCTTGAAAGCACTCTCCGTAAGGTGACAGAACTTCATCCCGAGCATATTTCGGCATATCAGCTGTCCGTGGAAGGCGGGAGCGCTCTGGCGTCGATGGTCGCTGACGGCCGATATCGTGAGGCGTCGGATGAGCAGTGCAGACGCCAGTACGGCATAATCTGCCGCAGGCTCCGCGAAGCCGGGTATCTGCATTATGAGATTTCGAACTGGGCCCTGCCGGGGTTTGAGGCCCGTCACAATTCGGCGTATTGGGACCGTGTGCCATATGTCGGAGTGGGTCCGGCCGCTCATTCGCTGAAGATTGAAGACGGGCTTCAGACGCGGAGCTGGAACTCTGCCGAACCAAGCGGGTGGAAATCCTCTTCCGAGCAGCTTACCGATGATGAAGTCAGGGAAGAGGAGGTGATGCTGAGCCTGAGGACGCTCAAAGGTTGGAACGGCCGGGTCCTGAGCGAGGAAGAATGGTTCGTCTCCGATGACATCATCTCGGATATCCTTTCCAGAATGTGACAAATCAAGTATATGAAGAATAGCCTGTATATGATTATTGTCCTGCTGGCCCTGACAGCCTGCAGGACCTCCCGGTTCCGGGATGACTTTGTGCCTGTCGGTGATGTAATCCCGGACGCCATGCTCGATATCCGGTATTATGGGACCTACAATTTCATCGGGGACAGAATTCCCGGATACGATCATCCCGTGGCCTGGCTCACCCGCCAGGCGGCAGACAGCCTCAAAGTTGTGAGCGATGAACTCCGGGACAAGGGATACCGTATCAAAATCTATGACTGCTACCGGCCCCAGAAAGCCGTGGATTATTTTATGAAGTGGGCTTTGGACACTATGGATGTCCGGATGAAGCGGTTTTTCTATCCCGAGCTGGACAAGAGTGTTCTTGTGCCTCAGGAATACGTTGCCAGACGGTCAAGCCATACCCGTGGCTCGACGGTCGACCTCACCCTGTTCGATATGGCCGCCGGCAAGGATGTGGATATGGGCGGCCCCTTCGACTATTTCGGAATGATTTCACACCCGGATGTGCTCCCCGGTCAGCAGGCGGGCGCGGCTGTGCCGCTTACGGAAGAGCAATATCGCAACCGTATGATTCTGAGAGAGGCAATGCTGTCCCACGGATTCAAGCCCTACGACTGTGAGTGGTGGCATTTCACTCTGGCTGACGAACCGTTCCCTGATACCTATTTTGACTTTGACCTGTAACCGTCGGAGTCCTGCCCCGACTTTGGTCCGGTTGTCCGGCTCGGCCGGAGTTCCTGAGCTATATGGGGGCTGTCCTGGACTTGAGCCAGGCAGCGACCTCTTCGGGAAGTAGAGGCGAAAGAGTGTCGCGTACCATGGCGTTGTATTCGTTCAGCCAGGTGATTTCCTCCGCGGTCATCAGGTCGGTACGCAGAATGGAGGTGTCGAAGTGGCATAGGGTGAGCGGCTCGAACTGCAGCCAGTGACCGAATCCGTTGTCTCCGGCTTCGGTACAGAGGAGCAGATTCTCGTGCCTGATACCGAACAAACCTTCCCGGTAGATGCCCGGCTCGTCGGAAGTGACCATTCCCGGAAGGAGAGGCTGTCGGTTGAAATTCTGCCTGATATCCTGCGGTCCTTCGTGTACGCCCAGGAAATATCCCACTCCGTGGCCGGTGCCGTGCCCGAAATTCCGGAGCCGGCGCCAGAGAGGCTCTCTTGCCAGGGCATCTATCTGACATCCGGCCGTGCCGGCGGGGAATATTGCCATGGCAAGGTCGATATGGCCCTTAAGCACGAGGGTGTAGTCCTCGGCTTCCAGTTCGGAGCAGGGACCGAGGGGAACGGTCCTGGTAATGTCAGTGGTGCCGAATTCGTACTGACCGCCCGAATCGCAGAGGTACAGCCCTTCAGGATGCAGCAGCGGAGCGTCGGAGTTGGGTGTGACGTAGTGGGGCAGGGCCGCATTCCTTCCATATGCCGAGATCGTTTCGAAAGAGTCTCCGACGTATCCGTCGGTTTCGGCGCGGTATCTGCCGAGCCTGACGGCGGCATCCCATTCGCTGACCACACGGTCTGCCTCCATCGATTTGTCGAGCCAATACAGGAACTTCTCCATTGCAAGCCCGTCCAGCAGGTGGGCGCGTTTCATGCCTTCTATCTCATAAGGATTCTTGACCGCCTTGCGGAGACCCACGGGACTCGTGCCTGGAATGAGCTCCAGAGAACTGTGCGAGAGCTTGTCGTAGAGCTCGTAGTTGACAGAAGCGGAATCGACGGACAGTCTGATGTGTCCGCTGTCGTTCAGCACGCGTTCCAAGTCATTGTACCTTTCCAGCCTGATGCCTCGCATCTGTCCGAACGTGCGGAGCGTGTCCGGATCCTCGACCTCGCCTTTGAGCACAAACCATCTGACGTCCCCGCGTGAGACCAGAAGGTAGCTTATCACCAACGGATTGTAATCTATGTCTGAGGCGCGCACATTCAGGATCCAGGCGATTTCGTCAAGAGCGCTGAGCAGGACGGCATCAAAGGAATGCTCTTCCATCCATTCGCGCAACCAGGCTATCCTGTCCTCTCTTGTCTCGCCGGGGTCTGTGGCGAAAATGGGGGTTTGAGGTATTCCGGGTCTGTCGGTCCACAGTTCCTCGAGCAGATCGGGGATGCTTTGCACGCAATGCTCTATCTTCGCATCGTTCAGGGTGCCGCTCAATTCGTCCGTGACGAAGGATGCCCCGACGGCCAGCCCGTCTACAGCTATGACAATGCTGTCGGCCTCGCTGAAATGAAGGCAGAGCCATTCGGGGATGAGCACCTGCCCGGGGATTCTGGTCTTGTGAAGTTCGACTCCTGTGCCGGAGAGCTGGGTATTGGCCTGGATGAAGTAGCGGGTGTCGGTCCACAGTCCCGCGTGGTCCTGGGTGACAACAACGTCTCCGGCCTCCCCGGTGAATCCGGTCAGCCAGCGGACCTGCTTCCATCGTTCGGCCGGGTATTCGCTGCCGTGAGGGTCGGAGCCTGTGATTATTACGGCATCCCAGCCGTTGCGGCGCATCAGGGAGCGCAGCTCTTCAATACGGGAGGCGTAGACGTTATCCATATCCATAAGGTGTTATGCTCTGTCACAAAGATAATTAATAATGCTGCTTTATGACCCGTTTTTTGCTAAATTTGCAGTTATGAAAATCGGTGGTATCGATTTTGGCGACAAACCTGTATTCCTCGCTCCGATGGAGGATGTGACGGATGCGTCGTTCCGTGTTCTCTGCCGTGAGCAGGGGGCCGATATGGTCTATACCGAATTCATCCCTTCCGACGGACTGATACGCGACGCCGCAAAGGCGGTTGCCAAGATGAAGACTTCCGACAGCGAGGCCCCTGTCGGCATACAGATTTACGGACATATCCCCGAGTCGATGGTCGAGGCGGCGAAGATGGCAGACCGTGCCGCCGAGATTGCCGGAGGACACGGTGCGGACGTGATCGACATTAATTTCGGCTGCCCCGTCTCCAAAATTGCGGGAAGGGGTGCCGGGTCGGGAATGATGCGCGAACCGGACAAGATGGTCGCCATAACCAAGGCGGTTGTCGAAGCTGTAGGCAAACCGGTGACAGTCAAGACCAGACTGGGGTGGGATGACAGTTCCATAATAATAGTCGAACTTGCCGAGCGGCTTCAGGATGTCGGCATACAGGCGCTTACGATACACGGGCGCACCCGTTGCCAGTTGTACAAGGGAGAAGCCGACTGGACACTTATTGGCGAGGTGAAGAACAATCCCCGGATGCATATTCCCATCATAGGCAACGGAGACATCACGGACGGCCCCCGCGCGGCGCAGGCTTTCGACAGGTACGGTGTCGATGGTATAATGGTGGGTCGCGCCACTTTCGGACATCCGTGGATTTTCAGGGAGATCAAATACTATCTCGAGCACGGGGAGGTTATGCCGGAGTTAAGTACCGCCGACAAGGTGGCTCTGGCGAGACGTCATCTGTCGCTCTCTCTGGAGCACAAGGGAGAGAAGCGGGGGATATATGAGATGCGCCGCCATCTGTCCTGCTATTTCAAGGGACTGCCCGACTTCAAGGAAACCAGGATGAAGATGGTCACGACCCTCAATCCTGACGAATTATACGGAATTCTTGACTATATTTGTGACAATTATGATTGACAAGTTCCTCCTGTTCCCGTACTACTTTGTCCTCAAGCTGCGCAACCGCATGTATGACAACGGAGTCTGCAAGGTACGCAAGGCTGAAGTGCCGACGGTCTGCATAGGCAATCTGGCTGTGGGCGGGACCGGCAAGACACCTCATACTGAGATGATTCTGCGCGAACTCCTCTCCAGTGACAAATGGCGCAAATCCAATGTGGCAGTCCTGTCCCGGGGATACAAGAGGGAGAGCAGAGGGTTCCAGAATGTCACCGTCAAAGGCAGTGCCGCAATGTTTGGGGACGAGCCCCTTCAGATCAAGAAGAATTTCCCCGATGTCACCGTCGCGGTCGACAAAAACAGGATAGAGGGCTGCCACCTGCTCAGACATCCCGAAGAACTGCAGGATTCGCGCATAGGACGCCGTTGCTGGGACAAGAATTTCCCGCCGGCAGACATCATAGTGCTGGATGATGCATTCCAATACCGCAAGCTCAAGGCGGACCTGAACATAGTGCTGGTGGATTACAACCGCCCTCTCCACAAAGACCATCTGATGCCCCTGGGCAGTCTTCGCGACCTCCCCGGGAGGATAGAGGATGCCGACATAATCATCGTCACCAAGTGCCCCCGCAATATGGATGATTGGAACCGCACGGTTTGGGCCGAGACCCTCGGTATCAGGGACTATTCCACGGTCGACTGCTCCGGCACTTCAGCGGGCGGCAGGAAGCAGCTCATATTCTTCTCCTATATAGAATACTGTCCTCCCAAGCCGGTCTTCGAGACTTCGGAT
>JAKSKI010000012.1 GCA_024401865.1 Bacteroidales bacterium | reverse complement strand
ATCCCGTTCCACCCGTCCGGGCTGATGAATACAACAGACAGGACCGTAACCAAACAATATTTTGTCAGTTCCCGGCGTAAGTCATCCGTCTGTAATGCAAGCACACCGGTAACGGCTGGCGTCACAACACAGCCAACCGGAAGGGAGATGATGGGAATTCTGTATATAAACAAGAGGGCAGGTGATCCGAACGGCACTTTATGGCGCGTTGCGGTGATCAGCCTGCCACTCTTGTTTTAAAAACACCTACTTGTAAAGAGGTCCGAAATTGGCACAGGCGCGGAAATCCGCTCCCTCCTTGTCCATTCCGAACGCATTCCACGCAGCGGGACGGAACACCTTGTCCTCGGGCACATTATGCATACATACGGGGATACGGAGCATTGATGCCAGAGTGATAAGGTCAGCACCGATGTGGCCGTAAGCGATGGCACCGTGGTTTGCACCCCAGTTGTTCATAACACTGTACACATCCTTGAACGCATCCTTGGAAGCATCAGTACGGGGAACGAACCAGGTGGTAGGCCAGGTTGGATCCGTACGCTTGTCGAGGATATCGTGCTGAGCCTTGGGAAGTTCAGCGCTCCAGCCTTCAGCAATCTGAAGAACGGGACCGAGTCCCTTCACCATATTCAGACGCATCATAGTCATAGGGATGCCTCCGCGTGTTACGAAATGAGCGGAATAACCGCCGCCACGGAAGTAATCACGGTCTGCGGGCATCCAGTTGGTTGCCTTGAGACAGGCCTCCACATCCTTCTGTGTCATATTCCAAGGCTCCTTGATGGTGGGATTGCCTTCAGCGTCACTCATAGCGCCAGTGGCGTCGAGAGTGGTTGCACCTGAATTGATGAGATGGATGAATCCGCCTGCAGCAAGTCCTTCGGGAGCCTTGCCCGTTACACGTTTGACAGCCTCAGGGCTCCAATATGTGCGGACGTCGCTGAACATCACTCCGCGGCCGGTAAGAAGGTGTCCGAACAGCATCGACATACCATTGCAGAAGTCATTCTCGGTGGCAAGCACCTTGGCCTCACGGATTCCGTTCCAGTCGAATGAAGAGCACATCAGAGACTCGGGGAAATCGAAGTTGGGCTTGTAGTCGGTCCACTGACGCTGTCCCTGAACACCTGCCGCGATGGCATTGTGGCCGAGAGCCTCCTCCTTGTAACCCATCTCTAGCAGTTTGGGATTGCCTTCCATAAGGTCACGGATAATCATCATGTTCTTGACTGTAAACTCCCAGTCAGCATCCTTCTCCTCGCGGTTCTTGCCCTTGCCCTTGCCGTTGAAGGTGGTCATAGGGGTGCCGGGGAACAAGGCGCGGTCCTCATTGTAATCGTGGCCTTCCTGAGGTTTGCAATACTTGTCGACCCATTCCATAGCCTTCTTGAACTCATCGGGATCGAAGATATCGAAATCGACGCGACGGAGTATCTCGACCAGAGAGACATATTCGGTACGCATACCGAGATAGTTCTGGAGGAAGTCTGCATCCACAATGGATCCTGCTATACCCATACAGGTATTGCCAAGGCTGAGGTAGCTCTTGCCGCGCATGGTGGCAACTGCCATTGCCGCGCGGGCCCAACGGAGAATCTTCTCGGCCACATCTGCGGGAATGGTATTGTCATCCAGATCCTGGACATCGTGTCCGTAAATACCGAATGCGGGCAGTCCCTTCTGCGCGTGAGCGGCAAGCACTGCAGCCAGATACACTGCACCTGGACGCTCAGTGCCGTTGAACCCCCAGACAGCCTTCGGCCAATGAGGGTTCATATCCATAGTCTCCGAGCCGTAGCACCAGCAGGATGTAACGGAAATGGTCGCACCTACGCCTTCACGCTCGAACTTATCCTGACAAGCAGCAGACTCGGCCACACGACCGATAGTGCTGTCAGCAATAACGCACTCGACGGGAGAACCGTCACCGTTCTTGAGATTGCTCTCGATAAGCACCTTGACAGCATTGGCAAGAGCCATTGTCTTCTCTTCAAGAGCCTCTCTGACACCGCCCTGACGGCCATCTATGGTCGGGCGGATACCGATTTTGGGATATTTGATCATATTGTTAATGTATGGTTGTTTTATTGCCGGAATAATTAAATATAAAGGTACAGAGTATTTTGAACAAAAGCAAGAGTTTCGGCCTTAACAAGCCTTGACTCAAGGCCGAATCGTGAGCGGGAGTGGCCCGACGGGCGCTTTTTGGCGCGCCCCGAGGGACAGCTGCCCGGCACGATAAGACTTAATGCAACGCAATGAAGTGGGGGAATTTGGAGCCACTTGTCAGGCTTGAACTGACGACCTTCGCGTTACGAATGCGATGCTCTACCGACTGAGCTAAAGTGGCAAATGTCCGGCAAAGGTAGTAAAAAACTAACAAAAACCCAATCCGGACTCTATCAACTCTATCAAAATATGAATCACCTTGATATGGATTTCCTGAATACGGTCGCTATGCGCGGTACGTGGAGCACATATGCATACGTGAGACAGCTCCTGCAGACGGGTCTTCCCCTCTGCGGTCAATCCCACCACCTTCATCCCGGCAGCACGCGCCGCTTCAGCCGCCTTGACCACATTGGAGGAATTGCCGCTTGTAGAAATCGCCAGCAGAACATCTCCGGGCTTGCCGAAGGCCTCGACGCTGCGCGCATACACAACATCATATTCAAAATCATTGGCAGTACAGGTCAGATAAGCCGGGTCATTGACAGCCATTGCCGGCAACGGACGCCTGTTGCCTCTGTACCGCCCCGTAAGTTCCTCGGCAAAGTGAGTGGCGTCACAGAGGGAACCTCCGTTTCCGCAGCTCATAATCTTGCCGCCGGCCCGGAGACATTCTGTCATAATCAAAGCTGCCGCCTCGATCGAATCGACGGATGCGGGATTGCCAACGAACTGCTCAAGAGCCTTCTGCGCCTCGCAGAGGCTGTCTGCTATAATCTTCTTCATATGTTTGCGCCCACTGAAAGTGCCGCATAATCACCTATGCTCTCACCCAGCGCCGCCGGCACAACACGGCACACCTTACCGGCAAGAGGCAACGCTTCCCTGTCTATGACCTTCTGCATCAAAGGAGCGAAAAACGCCTCGTTACGTGCATAAATACTGCCTATCACTATCATCTCGGGATTGATGATGTCTATCAGAAGAGACAGTCCGATTCCTAGGTATCCGGCGGACTTCTCATAGACTTCACGCGCCAGAGAATCACCGGCATACATCGCATCCGCCACTTTCTTGGCAGTAATCGCCTCAACGTCACCATCAGGACACCAGGACACCTTCATACCCATCTGAAGACGTTCGCGTACCGCGCTCTGAGCAAGCTGGCGTATGCCGGAACCGCTGCAGAACCCTTCGAAAGAACCCGCCTTGCCGTAGCCTACAGGGCCGAATTCGGCAAGCCTGATGTGGCCGAGTTCGCCGGCATTGTCATTGGTACCCGTATACAGGTGCCCGTCAAGGATGAGACCTGCGCCAAGTCCGGTGCCGAACGTAAGGAAAGCCATATTGCGCGTCCCCCTGCCGGCGCCGAACGTCCATTCAGCAAGCGCGCAGGCATTCGCATCATTGTGAATTGCGGCCTTGACGCCGAATTCTTCTGAAAGTATCCTGACAATGGGAACATTGTCCCAACCGGGAAGGTTCGGAGGAGACATCACCACTCCGGTGGCGCTGTCCAGAGGACCGCCGCAACTGATGCCGATGGAATAGACTTCCTTGAGTCCATTGCGGTCCAACACCCTGTGGACGGCCGCCTTGATATTGTCAATGGTCTCCGCACAGGAGGTCGTTGCGAAGCTCTCCTTGTCGACAATCTCTATCTCGGACGGGCCCGAGCTCAGACCATACGTAACAGCACATTTGGTCCCTCCTATATCCACTCCAATGATATTTCTCTTTTCCATATACCGACACTATCGTTTGGGATTATATTTGTATTCAGCTATCTTCTTGCCCGTCACCATATTGATAACCTGCACGCGAAGCTTGCCGCCTTGTGATTTCACATCGACGAGAGTGGGGAAATCCGTGTCGGCCTTCTCCCCTGACATAACCGGACCTCCTCCAATTATCTCATCCCATCCGTGTTCGAAGCAGGACGGTTCGAAGCGGAACTTGTGCTGGTGGCCTGTAATGACGAGCTGGCATCCGGCCCTGTCCAGAAGGGGGCCCCACAGTTTGAGGCAGCTGCGCTGCCAGTGGGCGTAATCCGTCTGATAGCGGGGATCGGTGTCATTGGGATAGACATCCCCAGGATTCTGGTCAGGACGCGAGTCATACAGAGGAATATGGCAGCAGGCTACAAGGAACGGAGCTGAGCTTATCTCGGGCCGCTTGAGGGCGTCCTCAAGCCAGGTTTTCTGAGCCTCGCGATAGGCTTCACTGTTGAACAGTCCGCAGAAGATGGGGTTGCTGTCTACCTTGTCCTCCGCAGTATCCAGACCGATAATCGCGACGTCACCCAGACGCACGGCAAAATTCCTTCCGAGATCCCAATCGCGCGAACTGCGTTCCTCGGGCTGACGGTACATCCAGACCCTTTCCAGATGACGGTTGGCAAGTCCCCTGTTCTCGTGGTTGCCGGGACACAGGAGGTAGGGGCGGCAGGACGCATAGTCCTTAACGGAGATGTCGGGGGTGAAGAAGGTGGACACCTGTTTGCCGATATCCTCAGCCACGCTTGACATATCGCCGTTCCACACAACGCAGGAAGGGCCGAGTCTCTCTATCTTGCGGAACAGCGCATCGAACACGTCCATCTTGTTGTGTGTATCGTTGATCACGCAGAAATGCGCTTCCGTACCGACACCGGCGGTCTTGAACGAATATATCCTCTTGTCTTCCTCTGAGCCTTCAAGGAGCATCTTGTGCCCGTGCACATAGTTGATGCGGTCGGCACCTATCCTGTAATAGTACAGGGTTGAAGGCTCGAGTCCGGTCAGCCGCACGAGCATCACCTTGTCATTCATATCAGTAACCCTGAAGCCGCCGCACTTGACAGTGACAGCATCACTGAGGTCCGGCTTGCGCCCGTAGCGGACATAGCCGTTGGCCATTGCGGACACGGCAAATGCCACGCCGACCGACGTTTCCGCAAAATTCTGAAGCATCGGAGCCGAGATGATCAGAGAGCCGCCGTCTGACGGACTTTTGCTTCCATCCCTGGGAGCCTGCGAGTCAGCCGCAACGGCATCGAGTCCAAGACCGAGGCCGACAGCTGCAACCGCTGAAGTTTTCAAGAAATCCCTTCTATCCATATCTATTGAATTATTCTGATTCGAGGAGCAGCACGCGGCTGGCCCAGTCCGACTTGGGCATTCCCTCCACATCGTGAACTACCGGAGCTATCTCGATGCCGTTCTCCATAAGGAAACGGCCGGAGAATGACTTGCCTTCGCAGGCCATGGGCCGCTTGTCGATACGGTTGAGCTCACTCACCCTGTACTGCCTGTCCGGGTCAAGTCCCCGCATCCTGACACGGGGATAGCGTGAATCGTACAGATTCTCGAGCCGCCACCAATAGAACGCCGCACGGCTCTTGTCCTGAGCGACATACATCAGCGAAGCGACTCCCAGACCATCGTACGGTGATACCAGACGGTATATGTCGCCGAACTGGACTATGGGCCGTATCCGCTTATAGTCGGCGATGGCCCCACGGCAGAAATCCTTCTCCCACTGCGTCATATCGGCAGGCTGAATCTCCATACCCAGACGGCCGCTCATAGCCACGTCGCAGCGGAACTTGAGGGAAGTGGTCCTGTGTACCTGATGGTTGGGAACCACACTTATGTGCGAAGCCATAGCGATGGCGGGGAAGAAATATGAAGAGCCCCACTGGATGAATATCCGCTGAAGGGCATCCGTATTGTCACTTACCCAGAATTCGTCAAACCACGGCAGCACGCCCCAGTTGGCCCTGCCACCGCCGCTGGCGCAGGTCTGGATGGTCAGGTCGGGATATTTGGCGCGGATTCTGTCGAGGGTGGATTCCAGGCCGCGCCAGTATTCCACCGCCAGATGACTCTGGTGCTTGAGATACAGGCTTCCGTATTCCATCATCGTCATATTGGCATCCCACTTGATATAAGTGATGCCGGGATTGTCCGAAACGATATTGTCGACAACTGAGAATACGAAATCCTGAACTGCGGGATTGCTCATATCAAGCACAAGCTGGGTGCCTCCCCTGGTATAGACAGGAGTCCTGTTGGCTGCGTGGAGCACCCAGTCAGGATGGGCCTCATACAGTTCGGAAAGGCTGTTGGTCATTTCCGGCTCTATCCAGATGCCGAAATCCACGCCGTGGCTGCCGGCCTGTCTGACAAGCCAGCCAAGTCCGTGAGGCAGTTTCTCACGATCCGGGAACCAGTCTCCAAGACCGCTGTTGTCCTTCTTACGGGCATACTTGCCGCCGAACCACCCGTCATCCATAACGAACAGCTCGCCACCCATGGACGCGATATCGGCCATCATATTGTCCATCGCAGGCTCGCTTACATCCAGATATACGCCTTCCCAACTGTTGAGAAGCACCTTGCGTTCCACATCTCCGTGGCGCATCCTCCATTTACGGCCCCATCGGTGGAAATTACGGGACACCCCGCTCAAACCTTCATCAGAGAATGAATATGCCAGGGCGGGTGTTCTGAAGGTCTCCCCAGCCTCGAGATAGTATTCGGCATTGTCGGGACAGACCCCGGCAAGGAATGACGCGTAGTCGCTGTTGGCACACCTGAATTCCAACTGATAATTGCCGCCCCACTCGAGTGCCGCACCTATCACGCGGCCGCTGTCCTCGCGCGGTTTGCCGTCGAGACTTATCATCACTTCACCGCGAGAAGTCTGGCTGTTGCGCACTCCGTCAACGTTCTTGACCATCCTTATGCCTCTGGTCAACGGCTCGCAGACGAGACGCGACTCGTCTCCCCAGGAACCGTACTGGGTGGTTGTCCACACGTTGCCTACGCGCAGTGGAAGTGTCCCCGACATATATCTGTTGAGGACTATTGTCCCGGGAGACTTTCTCGAAGAGGTGTTGCCGTTGACTATTTCGGCCCATGTTTCGATTACATCCTCCCTAGAGAAGCTGCGGAAGCAGTTGCGTACCGTGACGGGATAATATGAATCCCGGCTGGTTATGACAAGCGTCCTGCCTCCCTCCCAGTCAGACTCCTCCACCGCTATCACTCTGAGATCGAGGGTCCTGTTGCCGTCGGCCTGTGTTATCGAAACGGCTGGTTCAACCTCTCCCGAGAGTCCGAATGCGGGGTATGCGGGACTGGACTTGAAGCCGGCCGAAGCCAGCGTTGCCGCAGCAACAGCCGAATCGAAGGATGAGCCGTAATACAAAATGCCCGGAGCCTTGCCGGACACGGTTTCCAGTACGAGGGTTGTATTGTCGGTATCAAGCGAGACCGTGGTCTGAGACAACGCCGAACAGGGCACCATAATGCCGGCTGCAACGATCAAACAGGTTAATTTGTCCATACGAAGGAGTTATTTTTACAAATATAAAATTTCTTTGCTATCTTTGCAACGGGAAAGTCGTACACGACCAGCTCCCTCTGAACTCCCCCAGGGCAGGAATGCAGCAAGGGTAGGAGGTTGTAGCGGTGCGATGTGCTAAGCTTTCCCTTTTTTGTTTTCGTAATGAAATCTGACATAACGATAATAGGCGGAGGCGCCTCAGGACTGATGGCCGCATATCAGGCTGCCCGTTCGGCTACAGAAGCCGGAAGGGACATTCAGGTGACGGTGCTGGAGAAGATGCCGCGTCCCGGCCGGAAAATTATGATTACGGGCAAGGGCCGCTGCAACTTCACCAATGTCAAGGAGTGGAATGAATTCTCCGCCCACATACGCAGCAAGGCCAATTTCATCAAATCGGCATTCCACACGCTGCCACCCTCCGTACTTGTCGGCTTTTTCGAGAGTTTCGGAGTGCACACCACCGTAGAGAGGGGGGACCGCGCCTTCCCCGCCTCATACCATGCCTCGGATATCATTGACGCTTTGGTGAACGCCTGCAATTCAGTGGGCGTAAAGATAGTGACTGAGTCGGAGGTCACCGGAGTGTCGGTCCCGACCGGCAATAATCCCTCTTTTGTCATCAGCCTTGCGGACGGGACGCAGCATATCGCCCGCAAACTGATTGTCGCCACAGGAGGGCTCAGTTACCCCGGAACGGGAAGCACCGGTGACGGGTATGAATGGGCAAGGGCCGCCGGGCACAGGATAGAGCCCACGTTCCCGTCTCTGACAGCCCTGGTCCCTAAAGGATACAAGGATGCAGGGAAGCCCCTCAAAGGCCATATTGACCGCAGCACTCCCCTGTCCGCACTTGGGGAATCCCTGTGCGGCATAAGCCTCAAGAACATCAACGCCACTCTGC
This sequence comes from Bacteroidales bacterium, assembly GCA_024401865.1. Classification (GTDB taxonomy): domain Bacteria; phylum Bacteroidota; class Bacteroidia; order Bacteroidales; family UBA932; genus Cryptobacteroides. The sequence continues at coordinate 26,986 of JAKSKI010000012.1, read as the reverse complement.
TCATCGAAGGGAATGAGACCGACACGGAGTTCGGAGACATAGATTTCACGGACGGAGGCATCGAAGGACCGATAGGCTTCCAGCTCAGCCGCAAGGCGGTAAAGGCTATGGTCAACGGTTCAAAAGTCAGTCTGCAGCTTGACCTGAAACCCGGGGTGGATCTCACCGGGCTCACTGTTCGCATCAAGGAACTCTGGTCTGAGATAGACCGCGATCCCAGAAGCCGCAACGTCAGGGAGAAGGAGAGATGCCGCATCCTGTTGGGCAAACTGATGCCCTGGGACCTCATCCCGGCATTCACCTCGATGCACCCCGAAATCATAACGCTCGAACGCCGTGGACGCACCGAGACCAAAGTCTGGATAAACCTCGTAAGCATAGCCAAGGCGCTTAAGAACTGGTCTTTCGAAATTGCCGGTCACGTCGGTTACGAAAGGGCTGTGGTAACGGCCGGAGGAGTCAGCACAGACGAAATTATCCCCAAGACAATGGAATCCAGACTATGCCCCGGTCTGTATTTCTGCGGCGAAGTGACCGACACGGACTGCGATACGGGAGGGTACAACCTCCAGGCCGCCTTCTGCACAGGTGCGCTCGCCGGAATTTCGGCGGCGAAATCTCTGCAAGTTTGATTATATTTGCGGAACAACATCCAATATTTTCAACATTATGTCAGTAATAGTAATTGTCGCCATCGTGGCGCTTCTCATTCTCTGGGTCATCGGAGTGCAGCGCAAGCTCGTAGGCAGTGAAGAACTCTGCAAAAATGCGATGAGCCAGATTGGCGTCCAGCAGTCCAGCCGCTGGGACGCACTCACTGCGCTTGCAGAACTGATAAAGTCCTACAACGAGCACGAATACAACACACTTCGTGACATTATCGCGCAGAGGACTTCCATCACTTCGGTCAGCACCGCAAAGGATGCTGACAATCAGGAGAATATCCTGACGGATGCCCTCGGACGCATCAATGTCGTCGCCGAGAGTTATCCCGAGCTCAAGGCCAATGACGGTTACATCAAGACAATGGACAGTGTCAACCTCTACGAGAACCAGGTGCGTACAAGCCGTATGGTATACAATGACACCGTGACGTCATACAACAGGACCGTCAGGCAGTTCCCCGACTCCATAGTGGCGGGGATGCTCGGGTTCAGGGAGAAAGACTACCTTCAGGAGAACAGGGCCAAGTCTGATATGCCTTCAATGAAGATCTGATGAGACTGCTGGCTCTGATAATATACGTTCTGGCCGAACTTCAGCCAGACGGAAGCGCTTTGATCTCAGAGCAGTGGGACATCGATGTGGTTTCGGGCACGGAGATGTACCTTAAACGGGGCAATCTCTCGGACATCGTCATCAGTGATTTCTCAGTCTCCGAGAACGGCATCGAATTCGTCAACGAAGGCATCTGGGACTATCGCAGGAGCATTGACGGGAAGGCCGGGCGCTGCGGAGTCATCGATGACGGCAAGGAATGCGAGCTCTGCTGGGGCATTGGCAGTTACGGACATCACTCATTCAACATCAGGTATCGTATGAGCAATGCCGTCAAGTCAATGGATGACTATGACAAACTGCATCTTCAGTTCGTTTCTCCCGGCATCAACCCCGTACCGGAGAGCGTCAAGGTGGAAATACAGGCTCCCGTTCCCCTCAACGGGGACAATACCAGGCTGTGGGGATTCGGATTCGAGGGCACAACAAGCCTGAATGATGATGGCAGGGCCGTGTTCGAAACCACGGCGCCACTGGGGCAGGACGGGTCCGTAATTGTGCTTCTCCGATTCGACAAAGGCATCTTCTCATCCAGAAGCGTCGAAAGGGACAGCTTCGAGGACACCCTCTCCAAGGCCCTCGAAGGTTCGTCTTTCGACGATGACCGGGAAGGAAGCATATGGGATATACTGGCCCCCCTGATATTCTTCATCCTTTTCATAAGCGGAAGTCTGATCATATCCGGCGCGGTCAGGAAAGCACGGAAGGAGCAGGTACTCGGCTGCAACGAGAAGGACATCAAGTGGTACCGCGACATTCCCTGCGACGGAGACATTCTTGGAGCGGACTATATACTGAAGAGTCTGGGAGAAGGAGGCCGTGACACCATAGCCTCCGCAATGATTCTGAGAATGATCGACAAGGACATCATCCGGGTCAGCAACGATGCAAGGGGCAACATTGAGATGAGTTTCAACCCGTCAGCCGACCTGAGCGTCCTGTCACCTTCGGAAGCGGGCCTCCTGGAGATGATGAAGGAAGCATCCGGCAGGGATCTCGTTCTCCAGAAAAACGAATTCAAACGCTGGTCAACCAACCATAATGCAGCAGTGGCCAGATGGGCTTCTTCCCTCAAGGATGAAGGCAAACGGCATCTTGAGGAAGCCAAGTTGCTCACTGCGGGCAAATTCAACAAAAAGGGACAGCAGACTGCAAGGAATCTCGTAGGGTTCCGCAATTTCCTGAATGACTTCACTCTGATAAGGGAACGCTACAGCAAGGAAGTCGGACTGTGGCGAGACCTTCTCATATTCGGAGCCCTGTTCGGAATTGCCGAGAAAGTGGCAGGCGAGCTCAAGGAAATCAATCCTCAGGCCTTTGAGGAGGTATTTGCCGGTGATTCCGACACCACGTTGAGAACTCTGCGCAACGTCAGATATATGGCAGATTCCATCACGAATGCGAAGGCGCTGCATTCCGGTACAGGCGCGTCAAGAGGCGGATTCGGAGGAGTCAGTTCGTTCGGCGGCGGCAGAGGATTCAGTGGAGGCGGATTCGGCGGCGGTGTAAGGTAATCGTGGATTATGAAGATTTGCGTAGGACTTTCGGGAGGAGTTGACTCCAGCGTTGCCGCCCTTCTGCTCAAGCGGCAGGGATATGACGTATTCGCGATGTATATGCAGAACTGGCACGACATCGAGGGCACGCTTCACGGAGAGTGCGAATGGGAGGAGGAGAAATTCGTGGCCGAGATGGTGGCGCGCAAAATCGGCATTCCCTTCTATTTCGTGGATTTGAGCAAGGACTATATGGCCCGCGTCGCGGACTATATGTTCGATGAATATTCCAAAGGACGCACGCCGAACCCCGACGTGCTGTGCAATTCGCAGATCAAGTTCGACGCATTCCTCAAAGCGGCCGAAAATCTGGGCGCCGATATGGTGGCCACCGGGCATTACTGCCGCAGGCGGCAGGCCCTGGACGCCGCCGGCAATCCGGTTTGCAATCCTGACGGAACGCCCGTATGGAGCCTTCTGGAAGGCACCGACCTCAACAAATGCCAGGCATATTTCCTCTGCCAGCTGTCTCAGGAGCAACTGTCCAAGGCGCTCTTCCCCATCGGGGAGATGGACAAGACTCAAGTCAGGAGACTGGCCGCTGAAGCGGAACTCCCCAGTGCCGACAAGAAGGACTCCCAGGGAATATGCTTCGTAGGGAAGGTGGACCTGCCGGTATTCCTGCAGCAGAAACTGGCTTCATCCGAGGGGGACGTCGTGGAGATATTCCCCGAATATTATTCAAGTCACCCCGAGAGTTTTGCGAAGCCCTACGACTATTCCGACGTCGTATTCGAGACGGAGGTCTACAGGAGCGGCAGGAAGCATATCAAAAAGACCCGTTACAAGGCCAATCCCTGGGGCTCCGTCATCGGCAGGCACGAAGGGGCCCAGTTCTACACCATAGGCCAGAGGAAAGGGCTTGCCATCGGAGGGCACAAGGACCCTTTGTTTGTAATCGGAACGGACATAGAGCGCAACATAATCTATGTAGGAGAAGGAGAGCGTCATCCCGGTCTGTATCGCAAAGCCCTGAAAATCAACCCCGGAGAAGTGCATTGGATAAGGACTGACCTATCGCTCGAAACAGGTCGCGAATTAAGATGCCGCGTCAGAATCCGTTACCGTCAGCAACTGCAGGATGCCTTGCTCAGGCAGGAGGAGGACGGCTTGTATGTCATCTTTGATGAGCCGCAGAGAAGTATCACGCCGGGGCAGTTCGCCGTCTGGTACAGCACTGAGGGAGGAGAGGCTCCCGAACTGTTGGGAAGTGGGGTGATTTCGGCCTAGAGCAGACCGAGAGCCTTCGCACAGGCTTCCGCACAGCGTATGCCGTCAATTGCGCTGGACACAATGCCGCCCGAATATCCGGCACCTTCTCCACAGGGATATATTCCTTTGAAGGACACGTATTCCAGACTTCCGGGGTCCCTGGGTATTCTCACGGGAGAGGATGTCCTGGATTCGACGCCGAGCAGGAGCGCCGCATTTGTATAGTAATTGCGCATCCTGACTCTGGGAAACACCTTCCTCAACCTGTCAGCCACGACAGGCGGCAGGAGCTCGTGGAGCGGAGCGCTGATGACGCCGGGATGGTAGGAAGTCTCGGGAACGTTTCTGGTAAGCCTGCCCTCGCAGAAATCCTGCATTCTCTGCGCGGGTGCCGCCATAGGATTGGACAGTGCGCCATCCGTCACGGATATGTCACGGCCGGCCTTGCCCAGACATCTTACGGATTCGCAATATTCGAACATCTTCTTCTCGGTGTCCCTCTGGAATTCAAGAAGTCTCAACGGATCGTCACCCGGCACGTCTTCAGGCTCGATCTGCACTACGACGCCGGCATTGGCAAACTTGCCGTTGCGGGAAGAATTGGACATCCCGTTGAGAACGACCGTTCCGGGCTCAGTGGACGAGGGGACGAGTATGCCTCCGGGGCACATGCAGAAAGAGAATACTCCCCTGCCGTCCACCTGTTCCACGAATGAATATTCGGCAGCCGGCACTCCGGGTTTCCACTGGCCGTGGTACTGGCACCAGTTGATTTTCTCCTGAGGATGCTCTACCCTCACACCCATGGCGAAGCCCTTCGCCTCCAGAGTTCCTCCCGAAGATTGAAGCATCCGGTATATGTCCCGTGCCGAATGACCCGTGGCGAGAATGGCTCTGCGCACCCTGTATGCGCTGCCGTCGGCAGTGCCTACTACTAATCCGTCATATCCGTCCTCAGTGGCTTTTATGGAATTGACACAGGCTTCGAAATGATATTCACCGCCGTGGGAGATGACGCAATTGCGGATGTTTTCGACTATCTGAGGCAGTTTGTCCGAGCCAATGTGGGGATGGGCGTCAATCAATATGTCCTCAGAGGCTCCGAATGACACGAGGGAGTGAAGCACCTCCCTATTGTCACCCCTCTTGGAAGAACGGGTGTACAGTTTGCCATCCGAAAAGGCACCGGCTCCGCCTTCTCCGAAACAATAGTTGGATTCGGGATTGACGACTCCTTCCCTGGACAGTTTTGCCATATCGAGTTTGCGTGCGTGGACGTCCCTGCCCCTCTCTAGCACTATGGGCTTGAGTCCCAGGGTCAGGAGTTTGAGTGCGGCGAACATTCCGGCCGGGCCTGAACCGATTACGGCCACAGGCTCCGATTCGGACACGTCCCTGTATTCGGGCAGAGTATATTCCTCATACTGTTCGCCAGGTGCGTATGCCTCATACTGATAGCGCCAAACGGGTTCCTTGCGGGCATCGATCGAGCGCTTCCTAAGCACCCAGCGGCAACCTCCGGCCTTGGCTTCTATCTCCTTGATGCGGGGCTCCCTGGTAAGGGGGCAGGTTATTTCGAATTCTTTCATCTATCTATGCCTGGAATTCGGCCGCGCGGCTGACAGGTGCCACATCCAGGGAGGCACGCTCGCCCGCCTTGTAGTGAAAATAGCCCGCTATGGCTATCATAGCCGCATTGTCCGTCGTGAATTTGAACTCGGGAAGATATGTGTTCCATTCCCTCTTCCTGCCTTCCGCCACTATCCTGTCGCGCAGCCCGCTGTTGGCCGACACTCCACCGCCGATAGCAATCTCCTTGATGCCGGTCTGCTTCGCCGCCTTGACGAGCTTGTCCATCAGTATGTCGATCAGGCATTTCTGGAAGGATGCGCATATATCCTCCTTGTTCTTCTCCATGAAGTCGGGATCCTTAGCAATCTCGTCCCTGACAAAGTACAGCAGGGATGTCTTGATGCCGCTGAAACTGTAATCCAGACCGGGGACATGCGGTTTGGCGAACTTGAACCTGTCAGGATTCCCCTGCCTGGCAAGCCTGTCGATGACGGGCCCTCCGGGATAGCCGAGTCCCATCATCTTGGAGCATTTGTCGAAAGCCTCGCCCACTGCGTCGTCTATGGTCTGTCCGAGTATTTCGAAGTGCAGAGGGTCATCGACCCTGACTATCTGCGAATTACCTCCGCTGACAAGAAGACAGAGATACGGAAACGAGGGCTCCCTTACCGGAACGTCCTTCTGCCGCACGAATCCGGCCAGTACATGCCCCTGAAGGTGATTGACCATAACGATGGGGATATCCAGGGCCAGGCCCAGAGTCTTGGCGAAAGAAGTGCCTACCAGCAGCGAACCGAGCAGTCCCGGCCCCCTTGTGAAAGCAATGGCAGTGAGGTCGGAGGCTTTGATGCCGGCCCTCGAAAGAGCTTCGCTGACAACGGGAACTATGTTGAGTTCGTGGGCCCGTGAAGCGAGTTCGGGAACCACACCTCCATATGCTTTGTGCACATCCTGGGAGGCAATGACGTTGGACAACAGACAGCCGTCCGATATGACTGCCGCCGAAGTGTCGTCGCAGGAGGATTCTATGCCTAATATAATGTCTGCCATATCTTGTCTTGCGGGCACAAATTTAACAATTATTTATTACATTTGTAGGATATACAAAAGCGCATTTGCCATAGCATACCCAAAAGACATAACCGGCAGAGTGGCAGGCATCGTAACTGTCATCATCCTGGCATCATTCATAGTGCTGGGCAGTCCCCGCGTGCAGACTGCCATAACCCACGGACTTACACGGAAGCTCAATTGCAGTCTCAATGGCAACGCGACTGTGGGCAGTATCGCCATCAAACCTTTCAACTCGTTCACCTTCAAGGACCTATGCATAATTGACGAATGCCCGTTCAAGGACATTTCAGGCAATGGCTTCGCTCCTGTGGACACTCTGCTGTATATAGCGTCCGCTTCCGGCACGTTCTCGCTTTGGAGCATATTCTCCGGTGGCGGCATCATCATAAGACGACTGGACGTCGACGGAGGAATGATGCATATGACCACCGAGCAGGGCGGTTGGAAAAGCAATCTCCCGAGGATTTTCAACAGTCCCGAGCCTCCGCTGGTACCGACTCCCAAACCGGACCTGTTCACAATACGCAAAGCCAATGTCAGAGACTTCAATTTCAGATACAACAACCTGATATCTCCCACAAAAGTCACAGAAACACCTGGATTCAACTGGAACGACCTGGACATAATGATACCGTCGGCCAAGGTCCGGGATTTGAGTTTCAAGGGGGGTATCCTGCACTTGGACCTCAGGGAACTGTCAATGAGTGACAAAGGAGGCTACAGTGCAGCTCTTGTCAGCGGAGAGGCAAGCATAGGGCTTGGCAAGGTGACGGTATCGGATTTCCATCTCACGGACAACTGGTCCGACATACACATTCCCGATTTCGGGATGACATTCAGGAATTCATACTCTTTCACCGACTTCTGTGACAGCGTATGTCTCAAGGCGCACGTGGCGGAATCGGAACTGGCCGGAATGTCCCTGAGGTATTTCATCCGCACTATTCCAGACAACACGGCCCTGCTGGACATATCCTCGGCCGATGCCTGCGGACCTGTAAACGACATTTACGTAAGCTGCCTGAGGTTCACTGAAAGGGGCAGCGGCATCGATATGGACATTGTCGCAAGGATTCTGGGACTCGAACACTCCGAGAACCTTGCGCTGGATGCGACCGTGAAGAGAGCCGGTTGCACGTCCAAGGGCGTCACCACTCTCGTACGGGAGTTCAGCCCTAAGTCCGGGTTCGACATAAGCAGATTCGCTCCTCTGTCGGAAGCTACTGTAAAAGGCACGGCCAAAGGTTATTTGCGTGACCTTGACACAGACATACGGCTCAAGCTGGATGATGGCGGTTTCCTCAGTTCGCTCCACTTCAGTCATATGACTGACAAGGGGCGCAGCACAGAGGTGCGCGGCACGGCGCGTGCCGAGAACTTCGCCTTGGGCACGCTTCTGGACAATTCCCTGTTCGGCAAATTCACGGCAAGGACCGGCATAGATGCAGTGCTGACTCCCGGAGCGGCTTCCGTCAGGATAGATTCGCTGCTGGTTGACAGGCTGACTTTCAAGGGCTATGACTATTCGGGACTGGAAGCCGTTGGAAGGATGACCGGCAAGAGTTTCAACGGCAAGATTGTATGCAACGACCCCAATCTCAACTTCCTTTTCCAGGGCACTTGCAACATATCCCCCAAGACCCGCAATGCACTGTATCAGTTCTATGCCAATCTGGGATTCGCAGATCTCAAGGCCCTCAATCTTGACACCAGGGACATCGATGCGTCCAGAGTGTCCTGTCATATGAGTTCCAACTTCCTCAGGGTGGACAAGGGAGAACTGGTGGGCAAACTGCAGGTCAGGGACATCGTTCTGGACGACCTCAAGAAACAGCGGCATCCCGGAGACATTACGGTCGAATCTGTCACCAATCCCGGAGATTACCGCATCAGAGTCTCGTCTCCCTTTGTCGAAGGCTCGTACAAAGGGACAGGCTCCGTAACAGAGATGCTGGGATATCTGACTGACATCACCCTGAGAAAGGATATGCCGTCCGTCTTCGGGAAAGATGCCGCCAGGCTCTCCGGATATGGCGGCAACTATGATATGAGCCTTGACTTCCACGATTCAAGGGATATCCTTTCGTTTGCAATGCCGGGTCTGTATATTGCGGATTCCACCAGGATATCAGTCTCCATCCGGGACAGCGGCTGTTTCAAGGCAGGCATCAACTCTCCCAGGCTCGCCTTCGGCCGCAATTACATCAAAGGCACGTCCCTGTCGGCCGACAATTCCTGCGGCAGCCTGAATGCCGTACTTGACAATGCCGAAATCAAGGCCGCGGGCATATCCTTACTCAACAGCAGCCTCCGGTTCAGGTCTGTCTGCGACAGCCTCGGACTCGTTTTTGACATCAACGGAAGCGAAAAGGGCAGGGATGACGGCAGAATCTCCCTTTACGGCTTATTGAGAAGAGACTCTTCGGATTCACTTACAGTGGCGGTCCACACCCTTCCCTCATTCTTCAACGCTGACGGGAACCGCTGGGACATCGACGACGCAGACCTGCATCTCCGCAATTCGGGAGTGGACGTGGACAACTTCAGAATCCACAGTGCAGAGCAGCAGATCGGTCTTGACGGCGGAGTGTCCAAATACGGGAAGGACACTCTCAATCTCATCATCAGCAGACTTGGGCTGGGGCTTCTCGGAGACCTGAGCGGCAAAGACATTTGTCTGGAAGGATTGGTGAACGGTCAGGCCCGTCTGATATCCCCCGTCCTCGGTTCGGTGCAGGCGAATGTCGCACTGCTTGCCGACAGCATAGGCATTGACGGCAGGATGGTCGGAGCCCTGAACATTGACGGAAACTGGGACAAGTCGAATGACAGGATGGAGTTCAGACTTGTCAATGACAAGGACGGTAAGAAGCCCCTGCTTGCAAGAGGATACATCTATCCCGACAGCGGCGAATTCGATATGTCGGCAGTGCTTGACAATATGGACCTCGCGCTCACCGAACCTTTCCTTACCGGAATAATGTCGGATATGGGCGGTAATATGAGCGGACGCGTCTCAGCTTCAGGCTCCCTGCGGGCACCGGATATCAGCAGCCACGGATTGCGTTTCAATTCATCCAAATTCAGACTTGCCTCCACCGGAGTGACATATACTCTGGACGGCCCCGTCAGCCTGACCAATGAAGGGGTAAGGCTCGAGAATATGGTAGTCAGGGATGAGGAAGAAGGAACGGCCTCACTCACCGGAGGAATGCATTTCGACCAGGACGGCAAAATGCAGCTGAAAGCCTCGATGAGGATGAACGGACTTCAGATACTTGACCTGCCCGAGGCCCAGGGCGATCGCTTTTACGGCAAACTTGCGGCAAACGGTATGGTAGGCATCACCGGACCTACCGATGACTTCCTGGTTGAAGGTGCCGTGACGACTTCCGGGAACGGACAGGTCCACGTCCCCCTCAATACAGCGGTGGCATCGTCGAGCAGCGACCTTCTCACCTTCAAGGAAAAGGTCCTGGATGTCTATGTCGACCCCTACGACGAGATGCTCAACAACGTGCCCGCCAAAGTCAAACGCCGCAAGGGCAACATACGCATACACGTCAGGGCCGGGGCCACGCCCGAAGTCAGCGCTCTGCTTGAGCTCAACAAGTCCACGGGCAATGTGATAAGCGCCCGTGGTGCCGGGGCCGTGACTCTGGACATGGAGACCGCTACCGGCAAACTCAATGTCATCGGAGACTACAAGATCAGCGGAGGCGAGCTCGACTTCGAAATCCCGGGTATAGTGCGCAAGGAATTCTCCCTCGAGGACGGCAGCGAAATCAGGTTCAACGGCGACCCCAGAGACAGCGAAATGGACATCACCGCAAAATACAAGCTCAAGACTTCTCTTGCCAACCTTCTGTCCGACACCACATCCGTGTCCAGCAGGCGTCTAGTGGAATGTTCGATCAATATGGCCGGCAATCTTAAAAATCCCGAAATCGACTTCGGCGTGGACGTGCCGGACCTCTCCCCCGACAACAGAGCGAAGATGGCGGAGGCTCTCAATACCGACGACAAGGTCCAGAAACAGTTCATCGCGCTGCTGGTTATGGGCAGTTTCCTTCCCAGTGAGCAGTCCGGCGTCGTAAACGGCTCCAATATCCTGTATTCCAACGTCAGCCAGATAATGTCCAACCAGCTCAACAACATTTTCCAGAAGCTGGACATCCCGCTCGACCTCGGTCTTGGATATCAGCAGAATCAGACAGGCACCAACATCTTCGACGTGGCCATTTCCACACAGCTGTTCAACAACAGGGTCGAGATCGGCGGCACTGTCGGCAACCGCCAGTACAAGACGTCGAAGAACCCCAACGGCGATGTTGTCGGAGACATAGACATTTCGATCAAATTGGACAAACCGGGACAGTTCAAGCTCAATCTGTTCTCCCATTCTGCGGATGAGTACACCAGCTTCCTGGACTATTCACAACGCAACGGCATAGGACTCAACTATTCCAAGGAATACGACAACTTCTGGCAGATGCTCAGGGAAGCCTTCACACCTGCAGCGAAGAAGCAGCAAAAGCAACGGGAACAACAGTCCGAAAGGACTCAGAGCGCGAAGAGGACAATCAAAGTGGAGAAATGAAAGCAGCCTTCCTTACTCTCGGGTGCAAACTCAACTATGCGGAGACCTCGACTTACGAGCGGGGTTTCAGGTCGGCAGGTTGGGAAATCGTCGACTGGAGGGAGAAGGCAGACTGCTACCTTGTCAACACCTGCACCGTAACCGCAACTTCCGACAGCAAATCCAGGAATCTGGTGCGCAAGGTTCACAGAATCAACCCCTCCGCAGAGATAATAGTCACTGGCTGCAGCGCCGAACTCAGGCGTTCCGATTTTGAAGCCCTGGAAGGTGTTTCAAGAGTGTACGGCGCCGCTGAGAAATCACGCATCGTGGCCGACCTTACGGGAAGCAGCGCAGATTCCGACGTATTTGCGGCATATAGCAGCGGCGAGAGGACCAGGGCTTTCCTCAAGGTGCAGGACGGATGCAACAATTTCTGCCGCTATTGCACAGTCCCCTATGCCCGCGGACGCAGCCGCAACGTGCCCATATGCGAGTGTGTGCGAATGGCAGGCGAGATAGCCGCTCTGGGGATGAAGGAGATTGTGCTCACCGGTGTCAACACGGGAGACTTCGGACGGTCCACCTCAGAGAGTTTCCTTGACCTGCTCAAAGCCTTGAATGAAGTTGATGGCATAGAAAGGTATAGGATATCAAGCATTGAGCCCAACCTTCTCACCGAGGAAATCATTGACTGGATTGCCTCCGGGACCAAGTTCCAGCCTCACTTCCATATTCCTCTCCAAACCGGTTCGGATGGGCTGTTGAACCGTATGGGAAGACACTATGACACGGCTTTCTTCCTTGACAGGATCAATTATATCCGTCTCCGCATGGAACGTCCGGGCAGTCCGAAGGTATTCTTCGGTATCGACGTGATGGTCGGTCTGCCGGGAGAGACAGAGGAATTGTTCGGCAGGACGGTGGAATTCATTCGCAGGTTGAGACCTGCATTCATTCACGTGTTCCCCTATTCCCGCAGGCCCGGCACTCCGGCCGCCACAATGTCAGGGCAGGTCCCGGAACAGGAAAAGGCCAGGCGGGTGGCTGTGCTGGAGGCACTATGCGACGAACTTCACAGGGAGTTTGTCAGCGCAAATGCAGGCATAAGCGAGAAGGTACTCTTCGAGTCACGGGACAAGGGAGGTATGATGTCGGGGTATACCGGCAATTACATACGCATCACAAGACCTTACGACAAGTCTCTTGTGGGAGAATTGACAGACATTATTATTGACAGATGATGGAACAGGCCAAACTTACTTTTCTTGGTACAGGCACGTCTTCGGGCATCCCGATGCTAGGTTGCAAATGCGGAGTCTGCGCATCGGCCGACCCGCGGGACAAGAGGCTCAGGGCATCGGCATACGTCGAATACGGAGGGTTGGGCATACTGGTTGACTGCGGCCCCGATTTCAGGGCCCAGGCGGTCAGGGCCGGCATCAGCCACATTGACGGAATACTTCTGACCCACAATCATATGGACCACATCGGCGGACTTGACGACACAAGGGCGCTCAACGTATGCGAAGGACATCCCGTCAACATATATTGCGAGCAATATGTGGAGGACAGTCTGAAGAGGATGTATGCATATGCGTTCGCCGAGCCCAAATACCAGGGAGCTCCCGAATGGAATATGCACATCATCGACAACCGCCCGTTCAAGGTCTATTCCAACTCGGGTGACGAGATTCTCAGATGGGAGAAGGGCTTCGGATATCATCACTACCCCGCCGCTGATGGGCCTGTGGACTCGGTGGAGGTCATCCCCATCCACGGCTGGCATCTCAAGGAGAAAGGCATATCGGTAATGGGATACAGGTTCGGCAACATAGCATACCTTACGGACATGAACCTCATAGAAGACGAGGAATTCGCCAAACTGGAAGGTCTGGAGGCCGTTACCATCAACTGCGTCAAACCGGGCCCCCACCATTCGCACTTTTCGCTGGACGAATGCCTCGAGTTCTTCGAGCGGGTAGGCGCCAGGACTTCATATATCACCCACCTGTCCCATCTCCTCCCCTGCCACGAAGAATTCGCCAGGATGCTTCCGGACAATGTCAAACCAGCTTACGACGGACTCACGATATATGGGTAGACTCTTTCTGATCCCTTCCCCCCTGGGGGACAACAATCCGGCAGAAGTATTGCCGGCTTCGGTGCTCTCACTTTTGCCCGAATTGAAGACTTTTGTGGTTGAAGAAGTCCGTACGGCACGGAGATTCCTGTCTGCTGCAGGTCTCAAGGGTCACATCGACGAACTCGAATTCCACGAACTCAACGAGCACACCACAGCCGCCGGGACGGAAGCGCTGCTTCCCCTGCTCGAGCGCTCTGACGTGGGTCTCATCTCGGAAGCGGGTCTTCCGGCAGTGGCGGACCCGGGCGCGGCCCTGGTTGCCCTGTGTCACAGAAAGGGCATCGAAGTCATTCCGATGGTCGGGCCTTCTTCTCTGATGATGGCTCTGATGGCATCGGGACTCAATGGCCAGTCTTTCGCGTTCAGAGGCTACCTTCCGGCCAAGACTGACGAGAGGAGACAGGCTTTGAAGACTGTGGAGAAGCAGTCTTCCCAGTTGAACCAGAGCGAGATATTCATCGAAACCCCCTACCGCAACGACTCGCTGTTTGCCGATATGTTGTCGGGGCTCGCTCCCGGCACACGCCTGTGCATAGCGGCGGATATCACTCTGCCCACACAGCTGATACGCACAAGGACTATCGCCGAATGGCGCAAAGTCAATGGCTTCACAATAGGCAAACGCCCCTGCGTATTCATCATTCTCGCCTGATTACCGAAAATGAAAAGAACCTTACTTACAATACTGCCCCTGGTTTTTGCACTCGGCTCCGTATTCGCCGGCGAAAGGATTCCGGGACTGATTGGGTCGGAAAAAGTCATTGCACGCTCTCCCGATCCCGCCGGCATATACCTGTACACTCCGGCAATCGCCGCGGGATTTGATGGCAGGATCGTTGCCGCCATTGACTACGGCGGTCCGGGCACTTCCGCACTGGACGGGCCCAAATCCGATATCGGCGACTACGCATCCGGCAACCAGGTCAGGGTTCTGCTGTCCGACGACAAGGGCAGAACCTGGAGGGACAGCGGAGCCAGACTCCCTATGATGCACGAAATCCTGTTCAAGGCGGGTGGCAGATTATATATGATAGGCCATTCGGGCAGGCTTCTCATCTCCTGCAGCGAAGACAACGGAGTCAGCTGGTCGGAGCCGTCTGTCCTCAGAGAGGACGGGCGCTGGCATCAGAGCTGTGGAGCCGTGGACATTCATAAGGGCACAGTAAGCCTGGTCTACGAGAAATGGATAAGCGAAGGGCACGCCTGGCCCGGTGTAGGCCCGGTGCTGATGCAGGCCGACGAAAATTCCGACCTGTGCAATCCGGATAACTGGCGATTCTCCGGAATGTACAATCCGGACCCCGATATGGCCGCCTGCGCCCCTATGGGCATACCCGCAGTTCCCGAAGGCACTACCGAAAGTGCCGGCATACTGGAAACCAGCGTTGTAAGGGTATATGAACCCGGTAATCCTTTCTATGACCCGGAGGATCGAAGTGTCGTGCTGCTTATGAGATCGGCGGCCGGTTACCGCGACCTGGGCGTGATGCTCAAAGGCGTGCGGAAGGAAGACGGCAGCCTGTCAATAGAGAAGCTCAGACTGAACGGCAGGGAAATCTTCTTTATGCCGATCCCTGGCGGACGGCTCAAATTCCACATATGCCACGACCCTGTCACCGGGCTCTACTGGATGGTCCATTCGCAGATAACGGGCAATATGAGCGAGAGACGCAGACTGGCCCTCTCGTGGTCAGCAGACCTCCTCAACTGGACTCCTGCAGGACTCATTGCCGTGGGCCCCGCCGACAACGCCAGCCGTCACTATGCCACCTGTATGATTGACGGGGACAATCTCTATGTGGTCAGCCGCTCCGGAGACCTGGAGGCAAAGAATGCCCACGACAACAATCTCACAACCTTCCACGTTGTAAAGAATTTCCGAAGATTCGCCAAATGACACAGATATGAAAAGAACTCTCCTCCTTCTGCCACTGATTCTTATGGCAGCATCCTGCATCAGGCCCGTCGATCTCAGTTGCGAATACGTCAAGGATCCCGTAGCGGTAGATGCCTTCCAGCCGAGGCTGTCCTGGATAAATGAAGCCGTTCCGTCGTTCCGCAAGGGTGAATTCCAGACGGCTTACCGCATACGTGTGGCCAGCACCAGGGATGGGCTGAGACATCCGGACATGTGGGATACCGGAAAGGTGATCTCCGACCGGTCCACACTCATCAAGTACAACGGCAACGCCCTCCAGTCCACTCAGGACTGCTGGTGGCAGGTACAGGTATGGGACGCCCGCGGTCACAGGTCAGCCTGGAGCAAACCGGCCTTCTGGGGTGTGGGCATAATGGGACGGAGCGAATGGCAAGCGGACTGGATAGGTTTCCCCGGAGCCGAATGCCCGCTGTTGAGAAAATCATTCAAAGTCGGCGGCAATCTGGCCTCCGCCAAGGTCTACGTCACGGGACTCGGGCTGTATCAGCTGTTCGTCAACGGGGACAAGGTCGGAGAAGATGAGCTGACTCCCAACGAGAGCAACTGGGAATATCTGGATGACTGCGGCAAGGCGGGAATCCCCGTAGACAGGAGCAAGTTCCGCACCTTCAGGGTAATATACAACGGATATGACATCACATCAATGCTTCACGAGGGCGACAACGCCATAGGAGCGATGCTCGGCAACGGCTTTTACAAAACGAACGAAAGGTGGGTGCAGACTGAAGGCACGCCCAAATTCATCTGCCAGTTGTACCTCAAATACAAGGACGGCACGGTAGAGACCGTGTGTTCTGACGGCACCTGGACAGGACACGCAGGTCCCATCGGTGTCAACGGGCTCTTTGAGGGAGAGACCTATGATGCCCGCAAGGAAATCCCAGGATGGTGCACGGCAGATGCCGACACTTCGGATTGGAAGCCTGTAGTCGTCCGCGAGGGATATGAGGGTGAAATGAGCGCGCACTACCACGTCAGCGACAGGGTGATGAACACCCTCAAGCCCGTTTCCATCGCCCGCGATGAAGACGGTTGGACCGTGGATTTCGGTGACTACATCACAGGATGGGTGAGACTCCGGGGGATGACCGGCAATGCCGGCGATACGGTCAGGGTCACCTACCTCTGCGAATCCAAGGGCAACGGCCCGGAAGTATACGTAATGAAAGGCGACGTGAATGAGGAATATGCACCACGGTTCACCTGGTTCGCTTTCGACAAGGTAAAAGTCAAAGGATTCCCGGGCGAACTGACATCCGGCAACATCGTCGCCGAAGAGGTCTATTCGAATATGGCAACGACAGGTCAATTCGCCTGCTCGAACGAACTCTTCAATCGCATAAACCATATCTGGTGGCGTTCTCAGACAGACAACCTTCACCTCGGCACGGCTTCCGACTGTCCGCACAGGGAGAAGGGGCCCTACACCGGAGACGGAGAAGGCACCTGCGTCACAGTGATGCACAACTTCGATGCGGCTGCGTTCTACACCAAATGGCTCAGGGATATGTCCGACTGCCAGAACAAGGAGACGGGCTATGTACCCAACGGCGCTCCCTGGCACATAGGGTGCGGCGGCGGTCCCGGTTGGGGCGCGGCAATGAACATTATCCCCTGGGAGTTCTATCTCCAGTACGGGGACAGGGACATACTCGAGAGGTATTTCCCTCAAATGACGGAGCAATTGAGGTTTATGCAGAGTTGTATAACACCCGACGGCACAATGCTGCAACTGCTCCCTTCCGCCGATGCCCCCAGGTACTGGATGAATCTGGGTGAATGGATGCCGCCTTTCGGATTCCCTTCCGATGAACTCGTGCACACCTACCTCTGGTGGAAATGCGCAGACTTCACGGCCAGGGCGGCTCAGGCTCTGGGCAGGGAGGAAGATACAGTGACATACAGAAATCTCGCAGACAGGATAGCCGACGCCTTCCACAGCAGATTCTATGATGAAGAGACCGGCAGTTACGGCGACAACGGCTCCAATCTCTTCGCCCTGTCGATGGGCTTGAGCGGAGAACGCTACGAGCGTGTAGTAAACGCGCTTAAATCCGAGATAATGTCTCACGACGGCCACCTTGACACCGGAATATTCGGGACGGGGCTGCTGTTTGATATCCTTACGGACAATGACCTGGGGGAACTCGCATACGGATGTATGGACAAGAGGGATTTCCCCGGTTTCGGCTGGTGGGTGGAACAGGGCGCATACACCACCTGGGAGCAATGGGACGGTGAACTGTCACGCAACCACCCGATGTTCGGTAGCGGACTTAGCTGGTTCTACCGCAAAGTCGCAGGTATGATGACAGACGAGTCAGCCCCCGGATACAGGCACATCATTTTCAAGCCTATGCCGTGCGGAGACCTCGAATGGGCCCGATACAGCAAACTTACGCCCTACGGCAAGGCCGGCATCAGATGGGACAGAGGCTCTGAAGGTGACTTCAGGGTAGAAATCGTCGTGCCTGTCGGATGCACCGCCACACTTGTCCTGCCGGACGGACGGTCAAAAGAATTCTCCAGCGGCAGACACAAGGTAAGGACAAGAGTGAATCAGTCCCGGTAGACTATGCTGTCTCCGGCACGGAGTCGGACATTCCTGTGGAATGTCCGCTCTCCCGAATGGAATGAACGGAGTTCCAACGAGCCCTCTATCACTTCGAGAGTGACGCGGTCCTCCTCATTGCAGACCACGCCCCAGGCGCTTCCATTGCTCCAGAACCAACGGCCGGGAGCGGAAGTTATGCTGAAGGATTTGTCCACACCCGAATAGTGGAATGCGCTCAGCGCAAGCAGGGCTGACCAGCTTGCCATCGAACGGGCATAATGGTGTCCGCACTCGGGTTCGCTGAAAGGATTGCGCCTGGCACCGTCAAAACGGCTTCTGACAGCCCTGATGCACTTGAGGCCTTCATCCTTGAGACCCTCGTATATCATCCCTGTGGCGGCACAATACTCGAAGCCCGTCATAGACTCGTTGAAATAAGGGAAAGGCACTTCCAGACGTCCCTTAGGCCAGGAAGCCATAAGCATTCCCGCTTCGTCCTCAAACAGGAAGGTACGCATATTGTTGAAATGCCCGTAGAGGCTGTCGTGATAGTTGTACTTCATCACGCTCTGCAGTGTCTTGCGGACATTGTCCCTGTCTGCGAGATATCCCAAGCCGCATATATGAGCCATATACTGCCCCGCCAGCTGGTCTATGAGACAAGCCTTGCCAAGTTGAAAGGCAGGTGTCCTGTCCGAACCCTCAGGCAGAAACTCGAAACTTTCCGGATCAGTTATCCTCTGTTCATAGTATTCCCCATTGAAAAGCACTTCGTCGGCATATTCCGATGCCTTTTCAAAAACGGAACGGCATTTTCGTGCGAATGCCCTGTCTTTCATCGCTGTGGCCATCTCTTCGGCAGCCCTCAGGGCTCCCATATACCAGAACATCATCTGACCGTTGGGACCGAAATAACTGACGTCCATCGTATTGTGCTGAGAGCCTTCCATCACTCCGTCACAGTCAGCGTCCCATCCACCTTCTGTCCAGGCGTATCCAAGAGCTCTCTTGCAGGGTTCCCAATACCTGCGCAGGAAACCGTCATCCCCGCACAACTGCCACTCACGGTAGAGTTTCATAATACATCCCAGCTGCCCGTCCGCTGCGGTGACACGATTCTGCTCCCCGTCCAGAGGAAGGCTCACACGATAAGCCATCGCCCCGTCCTCATGCAGAGCCGCACCGAACTCCAGATCACGCATAGTCCTCGCTAAATCCGCAAACAGGAATGCCGTGGCAGTCTCGTAATTCCACACGTGCGTACAGGACCCCTTGCAGGACCCGAACCTGTCCATCACTCCCTCCCATCCCATCATATGGCCGTCCGCAATGCGGAACACTGTCTGGGAGCGCAACACATTGAGATTGTACAGGGCGGCTTCCTTGACTGCCGCGGGATAAGACGACGACAGCAGCGCATTGACGAAGCGGAGCGTCCGGACCTCATATTCACGGATTGAAGGGATTATGGCTGAGGCTGTTTCCCAGGAATCCGGATACAATACGCTGTAGTGATTGCCCACTATGCTACCGTCGCTTGACCAGGCCGTCCTGTTGGGGAAGTTCCAGGTAAGGAAGAAGTTGACGGTCGCGCTCTCACCTCCTTCGAGTACGCACTTGACAGCAAGCGAGCCCATAGGATCCTGATCCCGTCCGACAGTATGGCGTACGTTTGCAACAGGGTTGGAGAGGACTCCGTCACTGCTGAAATCATCCCAGAAATCCAGAATCGAATTGGCCCAGGCATTGTCTACGGAATATGTCCTGCAACTCACCTCACGGTCAGAATCTGTGGCAAGTGAGAAATTGCCCCAGGCGGGACTGGCGGGGTCCACTTTGAGTGAATGGAAATACAGCCCCTTGATGCCGGCCCGGGGACTTTCACGATATTCATTGACGTTGCCCGCACATCCCTGCGGTATAGCCTGACCTTTCCAGTCCATCGAAGTCAGGCGTCCGTCGCGTCCGACAAAGTTGCGTATGGAGCCGCAGACCGAAATTTCTATGGGCGCGTCCGTGATGTTGGTCACCTCATAACTCAATACCGCGACGGGCAGGCCGCTGGCCTCGGAATCTCCCGGAATCAGCGGATTGAAGCCCTTGATTCGCACTTTCACCGGCATCGCTTCATCTGACAGATTGACCTGTCCGAAAGGATAGGCGGCATCGAACGAGGCGTGTCTGAACCTTGGCAGACCGTGGTGGTTGACCGGTCGGCCTTCGCTGTGAAGATATTCCTGGGGATAGAGCGGGCCGGCCAGGATACGGGTGCGTCCGATACCGTCCGCCGTCCTGGTATAGATGGCAAAGAACGGTGCGTCATTGCCGTCAGTGACAGTGCTGTAGCCTTTGCCGGGCACGTTCATAATCTCCCAGTCACGGAGTTCGCCACGTCCTCCCAGGGACACCGTACCCGTGCCTATTCCTCCGAGAGGAAGTGCTATACGCTGAAGATGTGATTCATCATAACTGGTCAGTACCGGCCATTCGGAAGGGCACCAGGGGGATGCTCCGAGCGATATGGCGACGAACAGTGCCGCCAGGGTCAGATATTCTTTTTTCATTGTTCGGGAATGATAGTGAACGGACTGTCATATGGCCACTCGAGAGTGACAGAGGACCATTGTGCAGGGCCTTTGACCGGAGGATTGCGCTTGGCAACCCTGATACTGAACGAGACAATTTCCGGATGGGCTGATGCTATGGCGCCGGCTATCCTTGCCGCCACGTGCTCGAGGAGCCTGGACGGCACTGCCATCTGTGCTGCAACAATATCATATATCTCTCCATAGTCCAGTGTATCCTCCAGGTCATCAGATACCGCAGCATCGCCTATGTCGTACCTGCATTTGAAATCCACCTCGAACAGATTGCCTTCCTCCCTCTCGGACGGCAGGCATCCGTGATATGCAGTGAACTGCATCCCTTCAAGCTCTATTGTAGCTGTCATTGTCTTCATATCGATTGGCCGTCAATAATCTGGCGGTAAACTTCGAATGCACCGCTGTCCAGGCCGTTGGACGGATCCTGAACGAACGCCCTTACCTCTTCGAGCCCGGCTGAGGGATTCTCTTCGAGGAACTTCAGCAATGTCCTGCGCACGTTGTCCGGTCTTGCCGACGAACGGGAACGGCAGACATCGCAGGTCAAGCAGTCGGCGCTGTCTTCCTGGCCGAAATAACGCAACAGATAACGGGAACGGCATTCGTCGGTCCCTGAAACGTATTGCACCATCGCCTCCGTCCGCTCTTCGGCCGCCTCTTTCAGAAACCGGTACTTGTCTGCCTGAAGGTCCACGTTGCCCGGCATAAGTCTGCCGTGGTGGAGGAATATTACAGTACTGTTGTCTGCGGGGACGTATCTGATCACGTGTTCGAGTGACACCTTGTAGAGGAGTTGCCTCAAGGCGGGCACGGACATACCCAGCGACCGGGAGAGATATTCCTCGTCGACCGGGACAGCAAAGGAGAATATGCCCTCGTACCTGCGCATCAGCAGTTCGAGAAGTTCCACCATCGACGGTTCCGGGAAGTCAACCTCATACAGGGTGTTCCTGTCCACGATGATTTTGACCTGCGCATTTATGTCAATGTCTTCACAATAGGTAAGGTGCCCGGCACGCTCCAGATAATGTATTGCATAGTGAGTCTGAACCCTGTTGAGAGAATAGTGCCGGCAGAATTCCTCCATATTGAACTTCAGCTGCCTGCCCTGTCCCGCCTCGTACGGTATCTCATAGAATACGTGCAGTTTCTGATAAATGTCCGCCACAAAATCCAGCGGGGGAAAGGAAGAACTGCACTGCTGTCTCAGCCGGCGTATGTCCGTCCTGTCATAAAGCAGCACCGCATATGAGCGCAGCCCGTCCCTGCCCGCTCTTCCGGCCTCCTGGAAATATGCCTCGGGGCTCTCGGGGAGATCCATATGCACCACGAACCGTACGTCCGGCTTGTCTATGCCCATACCGAAAGCATTCGTACAGACGATGACGCGCAGAGCGCCACGTTTCCACTGCTCCTGTCTTTCGGCCCTGGCAAGATTGCCCAGGCCTGCGTGGTAGCAGGAAGCGGATATGCCTGAAGACTGCAGGAAGGCGGCGATTTCCTCGCATTTGCGGCGGTGCCGGAGATACACTATTCCAGTCCCCGGCACACCGTTGCAGATATTGATCAACTGATCCTTCTTGTCTTCGCAGGAACGGACGATATAGGACAGGTTGGGACGCTCGAAACCCGATTTGAGCAGGGCGAATCCCCTGTCTCCGCTTCCGGCAAGCCTGGCCATTATGTCTTCGGCAACCCGAGGAGTCGCGGTGGCCGTCAGCGCGATGAGCGGAGCCTGTATCAACCTGCGCAATTCCCCTATCTCCAGATAGTCGGGACGGAAATCATATCCCCATTGCGATATGCAGTGGGCCTCATCCACAACGATAAAATTGACGGGAAGAACATCCGTGTATGACTTGAAGAGATTGGTGGACAGCCTTTCGGGAGAGACATACAGGAATTTCACGTCTCCGTATGAGGCGTTGTTAAGGGCCAGGTCCACTTCCCCCCGGGACATCCCGGCGTGGATGGCGATGGCTCTGATACCTCTGGCATCAAGATTCTGCACCTGGTCTTTCATCAGTGCGACCAGAGGGGTGATCACCAGGGTGAGGCCGTCACGCATCATTCCCGGCACCTGGAAACAGATGGACTTGCCGCCGCCTGTGGGCAATATGGCAAGTACGTCCTTTCCCTCCAGAGCGGCGTCGATGATCTCCGCCTGCATAGGCCGGAAGGACTTGTAGCCCCACCACTTCTCCAGAGTCTCCAGCGGCGTCATTTCTCCCGTCTACTTCTTCACCTGCGGATAAGCCTGACCGAAAGCGGCACCATATCCCGCAAACAGGCTGTCAGTGCTTCCGTATATGTCAATATAGTCCCGGTAAAGCCAGGTGGCAAAACAGGTCAGGTCAGCCGCACCCATACTGCGGTATGTGACGATGTCACGGGCACATTCGGCCGACTTGAACGGATTGGGGACGAGGCTGTCGCGTTTCCAGCGGGAGAACATCGATTCATCCAGCCAATACTCCAGAATATGCTGCGAATAAGCCGGAAAAGCCAGCAGATCGGCGCTCAAGGCCTCAGAACAGTCGGGAGACAAGGGCAGGGAGTAATCCCTGTTGATGGGCGCGTACTCGAGGAATATACCCTCGTCCGCCCGTACTTTCAGGGGCGCCTCGAGGGTCTGGTGATATGCGAGGTGGGCCAGCGTGGCCTCCGGATCATATTCGCGCAGCAACTTCAGAAGCCTGTTCTCGTATATCAGGGCCTGCTCCGAGGGCGAATACCTGATGCAATTGTCACAGAAACAGGACTTGCCCTGCTTGTCGTCAGTCCAGAAGAAATACCGGTGGGTCGTGGGCTTCATCCAGGACAGAAGCTGCTCGATCTGCGGCCTCATTGCCTCCACGGCCTCCTCGGATGTGAAGCACATATTGTACTGCTGCTGCCTCTCCCCTTCCGGATCCTGACGGAAGTACTCGGGATGGGAATCGTACAAATCTCTTGAAAGAAGGCTCTGGAGAGCGTGAAGTTCATATTCGACATCCACACCGAGCCGCTCGCACATACGGAGGAAATCCTGTCCGGTACTTCCCTTGACAAACGCCTCGAGGGTGTCGATGGGATCGTTGACGGTAGCGGCGTGAAGCCCGATCAGATTGATGCCGGACAGACGGATTCGCCTCTCCCATTCTTCAAGTCCCACCGACGTGATGTCGTTGGGATAGACCACGACTCCCCTTTTCTCGACCTTGGGTGTCATACGGCATTCGAACAGGACATTGTCCTTGTGGAAATCGGGAACCTTGTCGGAAGTCGGCACCAGCGAATACCAGTTCTCCGCTGAACCTTCGTGGAAATCAGCCCTGAACACGCCCATTCTGAAACCTCCTTCGAGGTCCAGTCCAAGTTCTTCCAGTTCGTCACGGGATACGCTTCCGGCGACCCTGTATCCCCAGGGGGTCAATGATGCGCAGACACTCATCGTGCCGAAATCCCAGTCGAAGTCGAAGTTACGGTAAGAGACGGCCGCATAGTCCATAATGTGTCCGCAAGGGTCTATTTCGGCACAATGGTAACCGGCCTTCATACCATCCTTGGGGCAGAAAAATATCTCCACCCTGTCCTCGGGGTCGACACAACGTTCGCCTTCGAACGGTTCCGTGAGCACCAGAGTGGAATCCTCGACCTCGAAGGAGAAGAAGAATCTGTCCGCAGTACTGTGGCAGCAGAATCGCGTATTGTCACAGAGGCCGTCCCAGGGGGCGCACAGGGATCCGGATTCGAAGCCCTGACCGACATCGGGGACATCGGAGGCGCAGGACACGGCCAGCAGGGCAGCCGACAACGACATAATAATGCAACAAAGGCGCATAGGCATATATTTTCTGCAATATAACCATTATCAAAAACATTCACAAACGCTTTTGAGTTATCCCGAAAATTTATTAGATTTGTGACCGATTTGGGCTATGCCCCGCACTGTATGCAAAGGATTTAAATTTCAATAATAATTATGACAAAGAACGATTTGACCAAGTATGGCATCAAGAGAGTGAAGGAAGTCGTGTACAACCCCACTTACGAGGTGCTTTTCAATGAAGAGACCCGTCCCGAACTCACAGGCTTCGAGAAAGCCCAGGAGACCGAGCTCGGCGCTCTCAACGTTATGACCGGCATCTATACCGGACGTTCCCCCAAGGACAAATACATCGTTATGGACAAGAACTCCAAGAACACCGTATGGTGGGACACCGAGGAGTACCACAACGACAACCATCCCATGTCGGAGAAGGTCTGGAAGGAGGTCAGGAAACTCGCAGTGAGCGAGCTCTGCGGCAAGAAGCTCTATGTCGTGGACGGCTTCTGCGGCACCAACGTTGACACCAGGATGAAGGTTCGCTTCATAATGGAGGTCGCCTGGCAGGCACATTTCGTCACCAATATGTTCATCCGTCCCAAGAACCAGGCCGAATTCGACCAGGAGCCCGATTTCGTG
Source organism: Bacteroidales bacterium (assembly GCA_024401865.1). Taxonomy (GTDB): domain Bacteria; phylum Bacteroidota; class Bacteroidia; order Bacteroidales; family UBA932; genus Cryptobacteroides. Next base: position 2,026 of record JAKSKI010000012.1, on the reverse strand, counting down.
GTATACTGCGCTTCCAAGGCCAAAGTCGAGAACTTCAAGGAACTGGGGCTCCGCAGCGACACCTGCGTGGCGTTCAACGTCACCAGCAAGGAGCAGGTAATCCTCAACACCTGGTACGGCGGTGAGATGAAGAAGGGTATGTTCTCGATGATGAACTACTTCCTCCCCCTGAAGGGCATCGCAGCAATGCACTGCTCAGCCAACACGGACATGAACGGTGAGAACACAGCGATATTCTTCGGCCTCTCAGGCACAGGCAAGACCACTCTCTCCACCGATCCCAAGCGCAAGCTCATCGGTGATGACGAGCACGGCTGGGACAACCACGGAGTGTTCAACTTCGAAGGCGGCTGCTACGCCAAGGTCATCAAGCTTGACAAGGAGTCCGAGCCCGACATCTACAACGCAATCCATCGCGACGCCCTCCTCGAGAACGTCACCGTAGACAAGGACGGCAAGATCGATTTCGATGACAAGAGCGTCACCGAGAACACCCGCGTCAGCTATCCTATCTATCATATCAAGAACATCGTACGCCCCCTGAGCGCAGGTCCCGCCGCAAAGCAGGTCATCTTCCTCTCAGCTGACGCATTCGGTGTGCTTCCTCCCGTCTCCATCCTTACCCCCGAGCAGACCAAGTACTACTTCCTCAGCGGTTTCACCGCCAAGCTGGCAGGTACGGAGCGCGGCATCACAGAGCCTACTCCCACCTTCTCCGCCTGCTTCGGACAGGCATTCCTCGAGCTGCATCCCACCAAGTATGCAGAGGAGCTCGTGAAGAAGATGAAGAAGAGCGGTGCCAAGGCATATCTCGTCAACACAGGCTGGAACGGTACAGGCAAGCGTATCTCCATCCGTGACACCCGCGGCATCATCGACGCCATCCTCGACGGAAGCATCGACAAGGCTCCTACCAAGAAGATTCCTTACTTCAACTTCGAGGTTCCTACAGTCCTCAAGGGAGTCGATACCGGCATCCTCGATCCTCGCGACACCTACAAGAAGGCATCCGAGTGGGAAGAGAAGGCCAAGGATCTCGCTGCCCGTTTCATCAAGAATTTCAAGAAGTACGAGAGCAACAAGGCAGGCAAGGCGCTCGTAGCCGCCGGTCCCCAGCTTTAAGCTTCGATGCTGATACGAAAAGAGGAGTCGCCGACCGGCGACCCCTCTTTTCTTTTGTATCTCGCAATTATTACTCTTCAGATCCGATGGGTACAGCCTCTCCCGTGTATGCAAAGTCAAACACGGCAGAGAAGTCAAAGTTGTCAAGTTTTGAAGTCCTGAACACAAAAGCATATTCTCCGGGGGCCAGGCCTTCTGCAACAATCCTGAAGGAATTGTCGCTGATACGCTCCCAGGTAAATCCCAAAGATTCCTTGATTTGGGTATTGAAGCCGTTGACGGTCATGCCCTTGTCGTAAAACCTCTTATTTTTCTTCACTCCCAGCGGGACGATGAGAATGTTGTCCGGAGTCATCGTCTTGATGAAGACATCATACTTTTTCATTGTCCTGACCGCGTTTTTCTGCTCGGGATTGATCACTAGTACAAACTCGTTTCCGCTCACCCTGACGCTGGAGGTCTCACCTTTATAATCGCATTTGGTCTTGCCGAGTTCTATCACACCGAGTATTCCGGTAGCGCTGTTGGAAGTTATGCCCGGAAGGAATTCGAGTCTGGTCGCCTCTTCTCCGTTCACGGCGTACAATCCCGGTTCCCTGGCATCATTCTGAGCAAGGGCGGACACGACTGACAATGCCATAGCGAGGCACATTGAAATGATTCTTGAAGCTTTCATATCTGTAGATAATGTTTAATAGTCCGAATTTAGTCATTCTAAAAGGCCACTTTGTCCTGGCGCAGAGCAGCTTTGCAGCAGGATATTATTTCCCTGCTAATTACGCCAAACGGCCAATGCCTTAAGGAAGGCCGATGCAGTCCAGCCCAGCATAACGCTGCAAGGGTACTCGGCGTCATTGATTTTTCCGGTTCTGGTATATTTCTCATACAGAGCTCCGGGATAGCG
>JAKSKI010000011.1 GCA_024401865.1 Bacteroidales bacterium | reverse complement strand
ATGTCTGTGACGATGAATTGGGTATTTCGTGATAATTGATGTAAATTTGGCAGCCTAATATATAAACAGATGAAAAGAATAATGACCGTTCTGTTGGCCCTTGTCGTGCTGGCCTCTTGCAAAAGCGGGACTGAACCCGCTTCGATTCCTCAGTTCGAAGCACAGGCCATAGATCTGCCGGGAGTGCCCAACGCCAGGCAGTTCGGGGGCTATGTGATAGGCGACAGGCAAGTCCGTATGGATGTGCTGCTGCGCACAGGCGCTCTTGCAAATGCTTCAGAAGAGGCTCTGCAGTCCTTGCACGACAGATACAAGCTGGCTTTGGTGGCTGATTTCCGCACTTCGCAGGAAAGAGGCAAGTTCGCTGACCGTATTGTGGAAGGTACCCGATATGTCTGGTTCCCTGTGCTGGAGAAACTTCTTAAGGTCGAGGACAATGCCGATATGGAAGCCGTTCACATCAATAAGGACAATCCTTCATTCACGCTCGAACTCCTGAAGCGCCCTGCGGTGCAGAAGTATCTCCGCAGTACTTATGACACAATAGTTTTTGATGAGGATTATCAGCGCAGTTACGCTGCGTTTCTTGACAGCCTCGTTGCTCTTCCTGAAGGACGCGCAGCACTTTGGCACTGTTCCCACGGGAAGGACAGGGGCGGATGGGGTTCGGCATTCGTGCTTGCCGCCCTCGGCGCTGACAGGGAGTTGATTGTGGCGGATTTCGGGATGAGCAACATCCCCTATGCCAAAGATATTGACGAACTCGTCTCCCTGGCTCAGTCTGAAGGACTGGCAGATGAAATGAGGGAGGACATCTACCTCCTTCGCGGGGTAAGCGTCCCTTCTTTCGAGAAGACTCTTGACTCGATAGATGTCCGTTACGGATCTCTGGACAACTACCTCGAACAGGCCCTCCTCCTTACTCCCGAAGAAAGGGCGGTAATGCAGGACAAGTTCCTGGTATCTAGATAGGTATCAATCGAAGAATTTCAGAGGAATCCTGGTAAGATAGATGGATGCACTGCCCGGCTGCAGTCCGTGCGCGGAATAGTAGACTACCCACAACTCATCGCCTTCTATCAGGAATCCGGGGTAACTGCAGTCGCCTCCTGAAGGCAGCACGCACATTTCTTCGAATACTCCGTCAAGGCCTCCCTTGAGCAGTATGGTCTTGGGCTTCCTGTCAAGGAAATAGGACCGGGTACCCATAATAACGCGGTCATCATCGAGGATGGTGAACTCGGGCCCGCCGAGTCCGAAGCCCATAGGCGTGAAACTCCAGTCCTTATATGGCGCTTCGCTGACGCCCCACCATCCGTATCTGCCGTGTCCGTCTTTCTCGCGGCGTATCATCATCGCCATACGGCCGTCGCGGGTAAACCTCAATGTGGTTTCATTGGGCTGCCCGTCCGCCTCGATTTCGGTGACAGTCTCGTAGTGAATGCCGTCGACGGTCCTGACCAGGGCGAATTGCTCTCCATATATGACCGCATAGCCGATGCCGTCGTGCCAGGTAAGCCTCCACAACCATTCCATCCCGTAGGGGATATCATCGCCGAACACGGCGGGAACGGGGTCGCTGAAATTGATGCCGTCCGTGCTGAATGAGACGTGGGGGATACGCTGTACAAGGGTCTTGCCCTCATATACCGAGCCTCCGATTACGAGCATCAGCCTGCCGTCGGGAGTGACGGAGAGTTTGGGGTCCCTAAGGTCGAACCCTTCCTTGGCGAGCACGGCTACGGATTCCCAGTTCTCCCCGTCGGCGGAACTCAGAACGCGGACCCTGCCGGCCGCCCTGCCCTGTTTGTCAAAGATGTGACCTTCGCCCTGGCGGAAGGTGACGTAATAGCGACCTTGGAACTTCTCGATGGAGGGGAAAGCGCAGTGTCCGCCCTCCCAGATGCATCTGGCATCAAACTGAGCGGAAGCGCCGAGACAGCATAGTGCTGCAAGAAGAGTCAAAACCAGTCTTTTCATATTGAAGGTTGATTATCGTTGAGTTTGCGGGCGACTATCTCTGCCGCGCATCCCACCAGACGTTCGCAGGGTCGGGACGAATAATACTGCCCGGTCCGGGCTTCCGGCACGGGGCTGTCCTTCCGGGCGAGTCTCAGCCCCAGCAGCTCGCGGCAGACGATGCTTCCGTTCTCCTTTCTGAAAGCCTCGGCGAACTCCTGTACAAGGGTGTAGCAGTCCTTCTTGGCTTCCTTGTCGGAGGGGTCGGTGAATGGGGACAGTGCGCCGGCGATGAAGGTCATTCCGGACACGGCCCCGCACACTTCCCTCAGCCGACCCATTCCGCCGCCGAAGCCGGAGGCAAACGTGGCGGATTGCACAGCCGTGAGACCTGTGACGTCCTGGAATGCAAGGAGGACGGACTGAGCGCAGTTGTAACCTTGTCTGAAGTATTCGCACGCCATACGGCTGCGTTCCTCGGGGTTGTAAGTCATATGACAAATATGGCTATTTTTTTGGAAAAAAGTCCCGGAAAGGGTAACTTTGTCAAAATACGCTATAAAATGAAGAAATTATTGACAGTCCTTGTCGCCGCGGTTTTTGTATCCGCTACGGCTTCCGCACAGTATTTTAATTTTGGCGTCAAAGGCGGTGTGGCCGCCAACTGGATGCCCGGTACTCAAATAGACTGGTACTCCGAGCTGGGGCCTGCAGGCACGGACAGGGTTCTGCCCAACATAGGCTTTTATGCCGGTGTGTCGGGTACTTTGGAGATGGACGGGTCTTTCTTCCCTCAGATTGAAATACTCTATTCCCGCAAAGGCATCACCACCAACAATGATATTTTCGGCAAATATTCCCGCGACATTTCGTACATCCAGGTTCCCCTGCTTGCCGGATTCAAGTTGTCTGACGACCGTTTCAGGGTCACTTTTGGCCCCGAGTTCGGCTTCTGCATAGGCCAGAAGGTGAAATACGGCAACCAGTACGAAGTCGACCCCGCCTCCCTTGGCAAACCCAAGCCTTTCAACTTTGCTGTTGCCCTGCAGGCTACATATCTTATTGCCGACGGCTTCGGTGTGGAGGCCAAGTTCGATTACGGCGTCACCACCACCCTTGACGAACCAGGGGACAAGGGCCGCAATATGAGCACTCAGATCGGTATTTGCTATTATTTCGGATTATAGCGGATGAGGGGGACAATCAGGATAATCGCCGTCAGCGCCTCTATGCTCATCTGTGCGGTAATGTCGGCTAACGGTGTCGGCAAACCCGGATATTCTGTGGGAGGATATGCGGGCTTGATCACCAATACCGACAACCTCAGGAGCCTCTTCCTTGAGAGGAACGGCCACGGCGGAGCCAATGCCCAGGTGCTGTTCAACACGGCGCCCGGTTCAAAAATGGACGCGTTCAACGAGATACTCAATTATCCCACCTTCGGCCTCGGCATCAATTATGATGTCTACAGCACGATGGGATTCATCAACAACACGCGTCTCGGCAATTTCGTGGACATCTATGGTCTGATGGAGTTCGCCGTCTACAAGAGCCGCAGGTTCTCGGCGGGCTTTATGCTCAATCTCGGTGTCGGCCTTACGGATACGGTGTATGACAGGTTCAGCAATCCTTATATGTACAACATAGGAAGGCCCTTTACCGTATACATCGGGTTCGGCCCCCAGTTGAAGTACAGACCTGTGGACAATATCGAACTTGCCCTGAACGCATATTGGTTCCATCATTCCAACGGTAACCTGTGGATGCCCAATTTCGGGCTCAACGACCTGGCTGTGGGCCTTGGCGTGAGATATTATCCCGAAGCTCCCTATACCACCCAGGTACGGGAGCTCAAGGCGCCCCATATGTTCAAAAAGGGCTTCAAATATGACATATACGCCACTACCGGCTTCCATTCCTGCAAGACCGAATTCAAGGCATACAACCAGATGGTGGAGGATCCCTCTGACAAAAGGGTGGATTTCGAGAGCCATCCCCGTCTCGGTCTCGGATTCGACGTGCAGTACCAGTACAGCCTTATGTGTTCATCCGGACTTGTGCTCGACGGAGTCTACAACTGGGGTGTGGACGAACTCAAGCGCTGCGACGAGATAATATACGGCAAGGAGGAAGCGGCCAGGAGCAAGGGCTACAGCCCTTTCAATGCGGCTCTCGGGCTTATTCACGAATTCCATTACGGCAACGTATCCGTATTCTGCACCGTGAGCGCTTTCCTGTTCCGCAAAGTCGGCATATACGAGGATCAGTCAAAGACATTCCAGCGTGCCGGAATGCGGTTCTACCTGTCCAAACTCAAGAATACCTTCCTCGGCTGTTGTATTCGTGCGACCAATTTCAACAATGCGGACTATTTCGAATTCCAGCTGGGATTAAAAATATAATACAATGCCTATTATCAAGGGTCACATTTCACAAGTTATCGGTCCTGTCATCGATGTGCATTTCGATGTGGATTCCGCCGTCGCGGAGCAGGCGTTGCCTTCCATCCATGACGCTCTCACCGTGAAGCGTCCTGACGGGCGTGATCTCGTCATCGAGGTTCAGCAGCACATAGGTGAAGATACAGTACGTTGTATCGCAATGGATTCGACCGACGGACTCCAGCGCGGGCTCGAAGCCATCCCTACAGGGGCGCCCATCGGTATGCCCGTAGGCCCTCAGATCCGCGGAAGGGTGATGAATGTCACCGGAGACAGCATCGACGGTCTTGCGGAACTGAGCCGCGAGGGCGCGCTGCCCATACACCGCGAGCCCCCCAAGTTCGATGAGCTTACCACGTCGCAGGAGGTGCTGTACACCGGCATCAAGGTAATCGACCTTATCGAACCCTACCTCAAGGGAGGCAAGATAGGCCTTTTCGGCGGTGCGGGCGTAGGCAAGACCGTGCTCATCAAGGAGCTCATCAACAACATAGCCAAGAAGCATAACGGATTCTCCGTATTCGCAGGCGTGGGAGAGCGTACCCGTGAGGGCAACGATCTTCTGAGAGAAATGATAGAGTCCGGAGTTATCCGCTACGGGGAGGAATTCAACAAGGCGATGGAAGAAGGACGGTGGGACCTGTCCAAGGTGGATGCCTCGGAGCTGTCCAAATCCCAGGTCGCGATGGTGTTCGGACAGATGAACGAACCTCCCGGAGCCCGCAGTTCCGTGGCGCTCAGCGGTCTGACTCTGGCAGAATCCTTCCGTGACTCGTCGGACAGCTCGACCCCCAGGGACATACTGTTCTTCATAGACAACATATTCCGTTTCACCCAGGCCGGTTCGGAAGTGTCGGCTCTTCTGGGCCGTATGCCTTCCGCTGTGGGTTATCAGCCTACCCTGGCCTCCGAGATGGGACAGATGCAGGAGCGCATCACTTCCACCAGGAACGGGTCCATCACATCCGTCCAGGCCGTCTACGTGCCTGCTGACGACCTTACCGACCCCGCTCCCGCCACTACGTTCTCCCACCTGGACGCCACCACCGTGCTTAGCCGCAAAATCACTGAACTCGGCATCTATCCGGCTGTGGACCCCCTCGACTCCACTTCACGGATTCTGGACCCCAACATCGTAGGTAAGGAACATTACGATACCGCACAGAGGGTCAAACAGATACTTCAGCGCAACAAGGAGCTGCAGGACATCATTTCCATACTCGGTATGGACGAGCTCAGCGAGGAGGACAGGATTACGGTCAACCGTGCACGCCGGGTGCAGCGCTTCCTGAGCCAGCCGTTCGCCGTAGCCGAGCAGTTCACCGGAGTCAAGGGCGTGATGGTGGACATACAGGACACCATCAAGGGCTTCAATATGATACTTGACGGAGAATGCGACTATCTTCCCGAACAGGCATTCCTCAATGTCGGAACCATCGAGGAAGCCATACGCAAGGGAGAAGAGATACTTGCCAGAGCAAAATGATAAAGGTCAGGATACTTACACCGGAGTGGAACCGCTCACTGGAAGTCGACGCTATCTTCATCCCGGGAGCATTGGGCGAATTTGAAATTCTCCCGGACCACGCCCCCATCATCAGTTCCCTTGTTCCCGGCGCCATACGCTGGCGCATCGCGGAAACCTGGGGGGAGCTCAAGGTGAAGGAGGGAACCGTGCGCCTTGACCGCAATATGCTAGAAATCTGCACCGAAGTGCTTCCGACCGACAAATAGTGATGAAAAAACTTCTGACACTGATGCTTCTGCTTCTGCCGTTACGACTGACGGCAGCCGGGCTGGATATGGACGAATACCTTTTCGGCCACGTCGGTGACAGTTACGAATGGCACATCACCACTGTAAACGGCAAAGCCGTCAGACTGGCTCTTCCTGTCATAGTGCACAGCAGGACCAGCGGTTGGCATTGCTTCAGCTCTAAATACCTGGAAGACGGAGCATCATATGAGGGATTCAGCATTGCGGCCAAGGGAGAGCCCTATGAGGGCAAGGTCGTGGAGAATGTGGACGGTACGGCCGTCAAGCCTCTTGACATCTCCATCACCAAGAACGTGGTCGGACTGCTTTTCAACTGCATTCTCCTGCTGGTCATAATCCTCTCCACATCAAAGTGGTATCGCAGGCACGATGCTACAGAAGAGGCTCCGGGAGGTTTCGTCGGCCTGATGGAAATGATGATTACAATGGTCGAGGACGACATCATCAAGGAGAGCATCGGCAAGGATTACAAGCGCTACAGTCCATACTTGCTGACAGCGTTTTTCTTTATCTTCATCAGCAATCTGATGGGCATTGTGCCGTTCTTCCCGGGAGGAGCCAACATTACCGGCAACATTGCCGTGACTCTCGTGCTGGCTCTCTGCACCTTCTTCGCCGTCAATCTGTTCGGCAACAGGCATTACTGGAAGGATGTGCTCTGGCCTGAAGTTCCCACCTGGCTCAAAGTCCCTCTGCCTCTGATGCCTCTCATCGAGATAATCGGATTGTTCACAAAACCGTTCTCCCTGATGGTCAGGCTTTTCGCCAACATTCTGGCGGGTCATTGCATGATATTGGGCGTTCTGGCAGTAGTGTTCCTGACAGCGGAGATGGGACCGGCCCTGAACGGCAGCCTCAGCGTCGTAGCTGTGTGCCTGGGAGTATTTATGGATTGTCTGGAACTTCTGGTCGCCTTCCTTCAGGCCTATGTGTTCACTATGCTGTCTTCCGTCTTCATCGGCCTTTCACGTCAGGAGCCGGAGACCCGAAAAGAATAACTTATTAATATCATATCATTATGTTACTTTCAATGGTTCTTCAAGCTGTAGCAGGCGCCGCTCTCGGAAAGGCAGGCGCCGCAATCGCAGCAGGTGTGGCGGCAATAGCAGCCGCCATCGGTATCGGCAATATCGGTAAGTCGGCCCTCGAAGCGGGAGCCCGTCAGCCTGAACAGGCAGGTCATTATCGTATGACAGGCATTATCATCGCCGCCCTTGTCGAAGGTGCGTGTCTGTTCGCCATAGTTGTCTGTCTTCTTGGTATTCTCAGATAATGTCTCTCATTACACCGGATTTCGGTCTGTTGTTCTGGATGGTCCTGATCTTCGGGATTGTCTTCTTCATTCTCGCCAAGTTCGGCTTCCCGGTCATCACGGGGATGGTCGACAAACGTCAGGAGAGAATCGAGGGGAGCATAGCCAAGGCCAGGGAAGCCGAGGAGAGACTTGCCAGCCTCTCCGAGGAGCAGGCCAGAATGATAGAGCAGACCAGACTCGAGCAGAGCCGTATCCTCAAGGAGGCTACCGATGCCCGCGACAGGATAGTCGCGCAGGCCAGGGAGCAGGCATCCCGGGAGGCGGCCGGAATACTCGAGCAAGCCAAGGCGGATATAGCGGCTGAGCGCGAACAGGCTCTCCGTGACATCCGTTCGCAGGTGGCTGAACTATCGGTGAATGTAGCGGAAAGAATAGTCCGCAAGGACCTCGGGACGGTATCCGGACAGATGGAACTGGTGGACCGTCTCGTGGATGAGGCAAGCAGGACCAAACCCAACTAATCCATGAACACGGGAGCGATAGCAGTGCGATATGCCAAGGCTCTGATGCTGTTTGCAGAGGAGAACGGACGCCTGGAGCAGGTTGCAGGTCAGGTGAAGGCCATATTGGCCGAACCGGACCATCTGCCTTCGCCTCTCGAGCCCTGTCTCGGGAAGTTTGTGGAGTTGCTTGCCCTGCGGGGCAGGGCTGACAGCACGCTTCGCATATTCCGCAAGTTCATCGATTTGTACTATAGAGAGACCGGCATCAGGAGAGCCAGTCTGACAGTGGCGCAGGACATCCCCGGCCTGGAGGACAAGATCCGCACTCTGCTTGAGAAGCAGACAGGCTGCAGAGTGGACCTGGACAGAGTGGTGGACCCTTCCCTCGTGGGCGGATTCGTCATTGAGGTGGAAGGATTTATGATGGACGCAAGTGTACGTCATCAGATAGAGACGATACGCCGCCAATTTATCACATCTAACAATATACTGGAATAGAATCCGATATGGCGCAGAATTCAATAAAACCAAGTGAAATATCCGAGATACTGCTTGCCCAACTCAGGGGCGTGGACAGCTCTCTGAAGTATGAAGAGGTGGGCACGGTCCTTCAGATCAGCGACGGTGTCGCGCATATTTACGGGCTCGACGGTGCCGAAGCGGGCGAACTCCTCGAGTTTGAGAGCGGAGTCATGGCTGTGGCGATGAACCTTGAGGAGGACAATGTGGGAGCCGTCCTTCTCGGTAGCACCGACCTCGTCAAGGAGGGGATGAAAGTCAGAAGGACCAAGACCATTGCCGGCATCGACGTGGGCGAAAACCTGCTCGGCAGGGTGGTCAACCCCATCGGAACTCCTCTGGACGGCCAAGGCCCCGTGACAGGCGATACCTTGAGAATGCCCTTGGAGCGCAAGGCCCCGGGCGTTATCTTTCGCGAACCGGTCACACAGCCGCTCCAGACAGGGCTCAAAGCTATCGATGCAATGATTCCCATCGGACGCGGTCAGCGAGAGCTCATCATCGGAGACCGTCAGACAGGCAAGACCGCAATCGCAATCGACACCATCATCAACCAGAGGGAGAATTACCTCAAGGGAGACCCGGTCTACTGCATCTACGTGGCCATAGGGCAGAAAGGCTCCACTGTGGCATCCATTGTAAGTACCCTCCGCGCCAGGGGAGCGATGGACTACACCGTGGTGGTAGCGGCTACTGCTGCTGATTCGGCAGCGCTTCAGTACTATGCCCCGTTCGCGGGAGCGGCCATCGGAGAATATTTCCGTGATACCGGACGCCACGCACTCGTCGTCTATGACGACCTGTCGAAGCAGGCTGTGGCTTATCGCGAGGTATCCCTGATCCTTCGCCGTCCATCCGGAAGGGAGGCATACCCGGGAGACGTGTTCTATCTCCACAGCCGCCTGCTCGAGAGGGCGGCCAAGATTATCGGCCAGCAGGAAGTCGCCGAGCAGATGAACGACCTTCCCGACAGTCTCAAGGGCAGGGTGAAGGCCGGCGGTTCGCTGACGGCACTCCCCATCATCGAGACCCAGGCGGGAGACGTGTCCGCCTATATTCCTACCAACGTGATTTCCATTACCGACGGTCAGATATATCTCGAATCCAAGCTCTTCAACGCCGGACTGCGTCCTGCCATCAATGTGGGCATTTCGGTGAGCCGTGTCGGTGGAAGCGCCCAGATAAAGTCGATGAAGAAGGTGGCAGGCACCTTGAAGATCGACCAGGCCCAATATAACGAACTGGAAGCGTTCAGCAAGTTCTCTTCCGATATGGACAAGGTCACTGCGATGACCCTGGACAAGGGCCGCAAGAACAATATGCTGCTAGTTCAGCCTCAATATTCTCCCATGCCGGTAGGGGAGCAGGTGGCGGTGCTGTATTGCGGCACACACGCTCTGATGGCGGATATCCCGATCGGCAAGGTGCCCGAGTTCCAAAGCCTCTTCATCGAGAGGATGCGCAATTCGCATCAGGACGTGCTGGATGAACTGTCGGCAGGTAAACTTACGGAGAGCGCTACGGCCGCCATTGAGACAGAGGCAGCCAATATATGCCTGCAGCTGAGGTGATACAGTCAAACAGGAACAGACGATGGCGACATTGAGGGAAACCAAGGACAGGATAGCATCCGTCAGGTCGACGCTGAAGATAACTTCGGCGATGAAGCTGGTGGCGTCTTCCAAACTCAGAAAGGCTCAGAACGCAATCGAGGCCCTGCGTCCCTACGAGGCTGAATTGCAGAAGATACTGCAGGCTTCCATGTCCGCTGCCTCACGCAGGCAGGAAAGCGCTCCCGATATTGTATCCCGGCTTCTGGGCCTGCAGGACGAATCATCCGAGCGAGGGGAGGAATCCTGCTCCCGTCCGATAGTCGCAGTTGTGGCCATTTCGTCCAACACCTCCCTCTGCGGAGGTTTCAATGCCAATGTGATCCGTCAGGTGACAGCCCTTCTTCCCGAATTGGGAGAGACAGAAGTGTTCAGCCTGGGACGCAAGATGGCTGATGCCATGAAAAAGGCCGGATACGAAAGCCCCGCCAACTATAACGGACTTGTGGACCATACTTCCTATGCTGATGTCCAAGGACTGGCTGAACGGTTGGTCAAGGCGTATCTGGATGGCCGCTATAGCAAGGTCATACTCGTACATAACCATTTTGTGAGCACTTCCAGACAGACTGTGGTGGCACAGACATATCTCCCTTTCGAGGTGTCGGTGACTGCCTCCGGAGCCTTGAGCGCGGACAGCGGGTATTATCTGATGGAACCCGATGCCGACACAATAGTGCAGACACTTCTTCCCAAGGTCGTCACCCTCAAGCTTTATGCGGCCCTGCTGGATTCGATAGCGGCTGAGCATGCTGCCCGTACCGTGGCGATGCAGGTGGCTACGGACAACGGAGAGGAACTGCTCGAGCAACTGACGCTGGAATACAACAAGGAGCGTCAGCGCAAGATAACGGGCGAAATTCTGGAACTTGAGGGCGGAAGCCAATAGAAAGTTCACAAATTGTGAGATAATTCCGAAATCTTTACTATATTTGCAGTCCCATTCGGGATGTGGCGCAGTTGGCTAGCGCACCACGTTAGGGACGTGGGGGTCGTCTGTTCGAGTCAGATCATCCCGACAATGGCAGGAAGCCGACCAGAGATGGTCGGCTTTTTCGTGTCACTGCCTTGAGAGTTCTTCGGCACGCCGGCTGATTTCCCCGATGCGGGCGATGTCGTTGTTGCTGCCGGAGAGGATGCAGCAGACGTTCTTGCCGGCTATCATATCACGGCAGGATTCGAGTGCGGCGACCGAAAGGGCCCCGGCGAGTTCAAGGACTATGCCCTTGGAGTTGTAGAACTCGAGTATGGTCTGGCAGACCTGTGCCTCCCTGACAATGATGATATCATCCAGCACTTTGCTGCATATGCTGTAAGTGAGTTCTCCGGCACGTGCCACTGCGGTGCCGTCCACAAAGGTATCTATCTCGTCAAGAGTGACGGGCTTTCCCGCAGTGAGAGCGGCCTTCATACTGGCAGCTCCGAACGGCTCCACGCCTATGATTTTGGTCGAGGGGCTTGCAAACTTGAAGTAGAGCCCTATGCCGGACGCGAGTCCGCCCCCGCCTATGGGAATGAATACATAATCGAGGGTTATGCCTTTCTGCTTCATGGTCTCGATTATCTCGTATGCAATCGTGCCCTGGCCTTCGATTACTCTGGGATCATTGAACGGAGGAATGACGGTGAGACCTTTTTCGACGGCGAATCTGTCGGCAATGGTGCAGGATTCATCATAAGTCTTTCCTGCCAGGAAGATTTCGACCTTGTCTTTGCCGAAATAGCGCACGGCTTCAACTTTCTGCCGGGGAGTGGTCTCAGGCATGAAGATATACCCTTTGACGCCCAGATGGGAGCACGAATAAGCCACTCCCTGTGCGTGATTGCCGGAAGACGTGCATATGACTCCCTTTGAGAGCTGTCTGCCGCTCAGGGATTTAATCTTGTTGTATGCACCCCGGATCTTGTAGGAACGGACCTTCTGCCTGTCCTCGCGTTTCAGGAAAATATTGCAGCCATAACGTTCGGAAAGTCTCGAAGAGTGCCAGCAGGGCGTTTCCCTTGTAATCTCATAGACGTTGGCCAGAGCCTTCTCCACGCCTGCGGCGGAGGGCATCCTTCCCCTTACACGGAGGCTGACGTCACGGTACAGACGTCCTGTGGCCAGTCTCCAATTATGGAAGTATGCCCTCTGATCTATCATATTACATACCGGAGAAATCCAGTTCGTCCACTCCGACGAGATCCCCGAATGTGACATCAATCAGTTGATAAGACTCGAAGTCCACCCTGTTGGATGCGGGGTTGCTGAATTTTATTACTTTATTCCTCGAATAATCGGCCTCTTTGCCCTCATAGAACACTTTGGCGGGATAATCGTTGTTGTTGATGCCGGGTACAGTGAATGAACTGATACCTGACAATGCAACTCCAAACGAATACGGCTCACCCATCTGTGTGATTTTAATCACTACGGGTTCGCACTTGTCGGCCGTCAGATTCACCTGTGTGGAACGGGACGGATGTCCGGTATTTCTCGCGGCGTGGAAGGTGACGGTGTGGCTGACCATAGACTTAACTTCGAGTACGGAGAGCCATTTTTTCGCATCATCGGGAATCTCGACCTTATACGTGATATTGCTCTTCGTGTCGACAGAGAATGTGCATTCGTCCTCCGTTATGTTGATAAGGTTGTCTCCATCCAGAACAATGGTGTTCTGCTGTTTCTGGCTGACCGAGAGAACAGCGGATGCATCAGGCGAAGAGAACTTCACCTGCCCGTTCCTCCCTTCAGTGTTGGAGTTCTTCAACACTGTGACAGTCACTGTGTTGCTGCCTTTGTCCCTCTTGAGCTTTATCCAACTGTCATTGCAGAGCAGTGACCAGTCGACATTGGCGACAACCGATATCGAGAATGAGCCTCCTTCAGCTTCGGCCTCGATGGAAGTCTGGCTCAGGCTGATCGAGGGAGTTTCCTTCTTGCAGGAAACAAATATGCCTGCAAGGCATATGCATATGGCAAATATCTTTTTCATCGCATTATTTCTTTAGACCCATTGATACCGAGATTTCCTTGAATTCCTTGTCCTTGCTCAACTGGATTTTGTATTTTGCAGGACTGAGCGACTTAAGGTCTATGGTCCAGCTGTTCTCGTCAATCAACGATACGGCTGAAGACATATCCTCTCCTCCGGGGCCTAGCAGTTTCAGCCCGACACCCTTCTTGGAAGTGATACGGAGGAAGCCTTCGACTGAATATGATATGGATGTGGACTGCTCGATTGTGAACGGATCGATCAGAGGTATCACACCTGTCATCGAAGCGTCCTCAAGATCATAGCGGCACATCGACCATTTGTCTTCACCGTTACATTTGTATCCGCAGGCAAGTTTCTCGCCTATTTCGGCGTCAGTAGTGATTACGCAGTCTTCAAAGATCGTTGTGGAATTATACGAGTAGGGCTCGATACTGAAATCCTTTTCGCTCAGGACCTCCAGCACCTCATTGGCGGAATTGGCCCGGATAATGCCGACCTTTCCCTCGAACGGAACATCTCCTAGATTGGCGAAAAATTCCACCGTTGCGGAGAATGGCACACCTTTCACAATTTCTGCGCAGTCGAGGGTGATTCCGGGCTTGGTGGGAGGGTCCCCGTGATACAGTGACACTTCAGTCTGATAGCTTCCGCCGTGGTTCTTGCTCAGGTTGAAAATCGCGTCCTGTTCTATGGTGAACTCTCCGATACCGGGGTATGCGTAATAGCCGTTGTTGGCTCCGCCCCATCCCCAGTTGATGTAAAATCTGTCACTGGCGTCATATCCCGTCATAACGAACTGATGACCTCCACCGGCACCGTTGAACCCACCGTATAACGTCGGGCCGACATTCTTGATATTGTTCTTGAGCATTTCAACCCATTCCGCGCTGGTGTACATCGCTGCCCTCCTCAATGTGGCAGAGGGGTCGTATCCCATATGGTCCACCATAGCCTGGCGGATATTCCCACCCTGCGCGCCTGTACCACTTGTTCCGTACCTTGCCGTTACAATCACTCCGGCGTGATACAGAAGAGTCGCGACGGCGTGCTTCTGGGCCTCGGTGGATCCGCTTGTAAGCGAAGATGGCATATTCTTCCAGTCGTAAGGTTCGCCAAGTTTCAATTCAGGGACGGTAACGCCCCCGGAGGTGTAGGACGGAATCGTCCCCTTGCCTGCGACGGGCCATTCGAAATACTTCATCACGATGCCCATAGCTGTCGCGACGCATCCCGTAAGAGTCCTCTCGCCGTCGAGAAGAGGGCAGTAGATGTTGTAGGGATCGCCCTGATTCCACAACGCTGTTTCGTGCAATATCTCATCGCCCGATTCGGCTCTGGGGCTTCCTCCTTCAAGGTATCTGCTCCATTCCGACTTCGTGGTACCGGAGGCTTCTATGCCTTTTGACCTGTTGGATTCGATTATACTTGACCAGATGCCCATCCAGTAATTGAAATTGGACATCCTCTCGTCGCTGCAGAACTGGCCTGAGGTTGAGTAAGCGATGACGGGCGTCACCGTATCGTCTCCGGCTACGATAACGAACCCCTTACCGGGAGTGTTGTATATATAATAATGGCCGGGATCGACTATGGATTTGGTGCCAGGTTTGTCACCGACCAGCTGTAAGGTGTTGAAATCGCAAGTCCTGCCCTGGGAACGGAGGAATTGGGATGCGACCTTACGGCAGGAGCTTTCGGGCATCGGTGTTGCATATGCCATCAGGGGCAGGAGCAACAAGGTCAACAATAGGAATTTTTTCATACCAAAATAATTTCTGCAAATATATATAAATCTGCGCAAAAACATTATTCAGACAGACAAAAACCAGGCATCGCCACGCTGATGGCGATGCCTGGTAATAAATGAAGTCGATATTTCAACTATTTCCTGAATACGACTCCGCCTGCGTATGCGTCATCAATTTCTCCGTCGTAGAGAATAATCATACAATTATCTCTGACAAGGGAGCCGTCCGCCTGCATCCTGAATAAAAGGTCGGTAAAGCCTGACGCTGTGGCTATACTCGGGGTATTGCCGCTGGCTACTGCGAAATGAGTTCCTATATGCATGCTGGCCCCGGCGTTGACAGTGATAGTTTGTGCATCATTGTCGAGAACTCCTGATACATAGTTCAAATCGGGGTACAGATATCCTTCTCCAGCGTAGTAGGGTTCCAGATTTCCAATCGTACAGGTAGTATGGTCATCATTGACAACGATAATGATGGAATGTCCCTCATAAGAGTCGCCATATCTTTCAGAAAACTCCGTGCAGCCATAGACGCCTCCGACCTTGGCCCAGAAGGGAACGTCGGGAGTCACAATACTCACGGTTTCAGAATAGTTGGTGCCGTTGACGTTGGCGGCGACTCCGCGGAAATATACCGTGGCGTTGGGCTCAACTTCGCATTCTACGGCATAAGTGCCGTCAGCCAGCGTCTCGGCCGCATAGAATTTGGACTTGTAGAACGTAGGGTCGGAACTTACCAGCACTCCGATGGAGAGGGAGTCCGAACTTGCCTCAGAAATGCCTGCAAAAGTGACATTGACTGTTGCGACGGTAACTTCGACGGGAATGTTCTTGTCGATGGTTACGGTAGGAACGGGACCCTTGGCTGCAAACCCGGCCTCGACTTCGCTCTTGCTTAGCGCCGCCTTGTTGCAGGACACCGATGTGATGATGCAGGCAGCTGCAATGCACAGATATGTTAATACTTTTTTCATAATAATTCAGCTTGGTTTATGCAGTAGGATCAACGTATTCGTTGTTCTCTTCTTCGGTAATGTGGGTATTGTTCTGAAGCTCACTCAGAGGAATCTGGAAATTCCACGAAAGGTCGTGTGCCGGGAAGGTGAACTGGTTGGCGACAAGGTGGTTGGAACCCTGATATTTCCTGTCGATGCCCAGACCGTTCCTGCGGATGTCCATAAATTCGAATCCCTCGCCCCAGAGCTCGATTCTCCTCTGGAGAAGCACGTCATCCAGGGTCACTTCGGTCTCTGCCCAGGTGACGTCCCTCTGTCTCATAAGTTTAGAGAGGGCTGTGGCTGCTTTTGCACCACTGTTGGCCCTTACCTCGCATTCGGCTTCGATGAGAATCATCTCCTCGACTCTCATATAGAGGTAGTCTTCAAGCCAGTCGGGCATATAGCCGAACTTCCTGCTTGCATAGGGGATTTTGGCTCCGGTAGTAGCGGCGGTGGGGTCACCGTCGGCAGTATTCCAAAGGCCCTTCCTTATGTCTGACACGGGAATCTGGTCATACAGGGCCTTGTCGATACAGTGGACTGACTGACCTACTCCGCCGTAACCGCTGGCATCGTTGCACATATGTGAGAAGAATGATGCGTAAGCGGACTGAGTCTCCGTGGAGTGGTTGAATCCCCACATTACTTCACCGTCATTGACCTCCATAAATCCGTTTTTGAGAACGGATGCTCGAGGCATTACAGTGTACCCGCTCTGAGCTGCGACTGCTGCCACCCTGGCCTTCTCCCACTGCTGGGTGATGAGATAATATCTGGCCTTCAAACCGTTGAGCACACTGGCGTCGATCTCGTTCTTGGAGCCGCGCTGGTAATTGGCGAGGAGGGCATCTGCAAGGGAGAAGTTCCTTTCGATTTCTTCCATAATGTCTGCGAGAGTGTTCCTTCCTGCCTTGGCGTCAGACTCGTCCGCGCTCTTGGCGTCACGGGAAGCATAGATGATGGGGACTGCGGCCCTTCCGGTCTCGAGTTTGGCGGTGGGGGAAGTGCCGGAGACGGGATCCTGAAAGTAGTAGAAGAGATAGGTATAGGCGAATCCCCTTACGGCATAAGCCTGTCCGAGATATCCCTTCAGAGACTCGTCGGAAGGGTCCTCCTCACCGAAGAAATCGATGATTTCATTGGCCTTCGCTATCATTGTGAAGAAGAAG
The DNA here is from genome assembly GCA_024401865.1 of Bacteroidales bacterium. GTDB lineage: Bacteria > Bacteroidota > Bacteroidia > Bacteroidales > UBA932 > Cryptobacteroides. The sequence continues at coordinate 19,810 of JAKSKI010000011.1, read as the reverse complement.
TTCCAGTAATGGTAAGTATGGGCATACTCATAACCGCCATAACCGTGAGGGATATCATATGTGCCCCAGTTGAGGGTGCCGTTGATGGCCATATCCTGACCGCCGAGGTCGACGTTGTGGGTTACGCTGAGGAATCCGTAGTCATCGTGGGGTGCTCTATCAGCTGAAGCTCCCTGGGTGTTGAACTGAACCATATAGGCATACATTCCGTTCACGTAAGAGAGGAGGAATGAAGGGTCGTTCTCCACCATCTTGGTGGCGGCAGAACCTGTCAGCACGCTTGAGTCCTTCACTTCGAAGCTCTTTTCGCAGGAGCAGAGGACCAGTATCGCGGTTGCTAATGCAATAATATATTTTTTCATATCGTTGGTCTCCTATACTTTAGAATGTTACAGAAACTCCACCGGAGATGGTGCGGAGTGCGGAATACGAATTGCCGGTACCTCCGGAGATGTATTTGCGGACATCCATACCCTTGCGGGCTGACAGATACCACAGGTTCTCGCCCTGGAAGTAGAATCTTACGGATTCGATCTTCATCCTGTTGGTCAGAGTCCTGGGAAGAGTGTAACCGACGGTCAGGTTCCTGAGGCTGATGTATGAAGATGAGATGAGGAATCTGGTGGACTCGGCATTGGCCTGCTGTCCGCCGAATTGCAGACGGGGTACGTCGGTGTTGGTATTCTGAGGGGTCCACCTGTTGAAGATGTCCTTGTGCCAGGTGTTTGTGTTGTCACCTGCGCTCATCATCGATGCGTAGACTGAATCATATGTCCAACCTCCGAGCTGGTATGCGAAAGATGCGCTGACATCGAATCCGAAGAATTTCAAATCGGTTCCGAAACCGCCGTAAAGGTCGGGGATAGGAGTCTTGCCGGTCTTGACGTATGTGGCGTTGGTCGTGTTGTTGACAGTGCCCTTGAGCACGCCGGTGGATAGTCCTGTCTCGGCATCTGTCTCATATACATTGTACAAAGGCTGCCCGTTCTTGGGATCGACTCCTGCATACTCCTTGAGGTAGTAGTTGTACAGAGGCTGGCCGATTTCACGCCAGGCACCGCTGACGTGCTTGCCGTATGAAGGATAGTCGGAAGGGAGCTTGGTGATCTGGTTCTTGTAGTGGGTGCCGTTGAGGTTGACGCTCCAGTTGAAGTTCCTGGTCTTGAAGATGTCGACTGCGAGGTCGAACTCTATACCGTTGTTCCTCATATCCATATCGTTGACGAGCTGGGATGAGGGCTTGCCCTGGGAAGGAGCGAGAGGACGTCCATAAATCATATCCTTGGTCTCCTTGATGAAGTAGTCGACGTTGAGGGTGAGGCGGTCGAAGAGCTTGGTCTCGATACCGACGTTGAAGTTGTTGGACTTCTCCCAAGTCACGTCGGGAGCGGCCCTGAAGCCCTTGGACAGGGAAGCCTCTCCGTCAACTCTGTCGATGGTGAAGAGATTGTCGTAAACGAACGTGTAAGGGATGTTGTCGTTACCCTGGGTGCCGTAGCTGGCCTTTATCTTGAGGAAGTCGACCCAGTCGACACTGCTCATAAAGCTTTCGCTGGAGATGTTCCAACCTCCACCGACGGCCCAGAAGTTGCCCCACCTGTTCTTCTCGGAGAAACGTGAAGAACCGTCACGGCGGAACGATCCTGACAGATAGTAGCGCTCGTCATAGTTCCACTCGGCGCGGGCGAAGAGTCCCTGGAGGAAATAGGTGCTCGTGCTGGAAGAGAGGCCCTGATAGACGACTGCGTTGTTGAAATCGGGTACGTTGATGTCGACGAAATTGGTCATATGTCCGTAGAGGCCGTATCCTGTGTCGGACTTGATCTCGTGACCGAGAGTTACGTTGAAGTTGTTCTTGCCGATGGAAGGAGTCCAGGAGAGAATCTGGTTGGCGTTGAGGGCGCAGTAACGACCCATGGTCTGCTCTCCGCGTCCGTGCACGTTCTGGGCGTCACCGCCGACAGGTGTGGCGTATGCGTTGTCCTTGGTATTGAACACGTCGTATGCGACATTGGCAGTCAGGGACAGGTCCTTGTAGAAGTTTACGGTGACGTAACCTCTTGAGGAGATGTTGTCTTTGATTGTGTTGTACTGCGAGGTCAAAAGCTGTCCGTAGGCGTTGCCGTTCGCTCCGAAGGGGCGTCCGTTGGTACCCCAGTCGTAAAGAGGGTTGCCGTCCTTGTCTCTCTGGAGGTTGCCGTCATTGTCATATGCATATACTGGGTAGATGCAGGGGATGGATGCGAGGGAGTAGAACAGGTTGGAGTAGTTGTTGCTCTCGCTGTCATTGTAGAGCTTCTGGTCGGTATTCGCGTAAGCGATGTTCAAACCGGCCTTGAGCCAGTTGCTGAACTCGTGGTCAACCTTTCCTCTGAGGGAAATGCGCTTGAATCCGGAATTGGCAACGATACCGTCATCGCTGAGGTAGGATGCTGACATATACGCCTTGGTCTTGTCAGAACCACCGGACGCATTGAGGTTGTACTCGTGGCGGAATCCGGGACGCAGGCACATATCCTCCCAGTTGTCATTCCATTTGCGGACTGTGGCATTGGGGTTGATCTTGCCGGTCGAGGGATCTACGATGGCATTGTCATCGATGCCCTTGTAGATGTTGTAGAGACCGAGTTCCTTGGTCAGGGCTGAAGAAGCGTAGAGACCTGCCTGGGTGAGGTCGAGGGTGCCGTTGTAGTATGCGGAATTCCTCATTGCCTCCCACATTGTCTCATAGTACTCGGCGGGGTTCTGGATTGTCTCGTATGCGGGGATTGCACGGCTGTTGGCACCCCACTTCGCATCGAAGTTGATATGAACCTTGCCGGGAGTACCGCGCTTGGTGTTGATGAGGATGACACCGTTGGAACCGCGGGCGCCGTACATTGAGTTGGCGGCTGCGTCCTTGAGGACTGTCATACTCTCGATATCCTGCTGGGGAATTGAGTTGAGGCTTCCTTCATAAGGCACACCGTCCACGACGATAAGAGGGGACTTGCTTGCGTTGATGGAGCCGATACCGCGGATGAAGATGGATACGCCCGAGCCGGGGGTACCTGATGAACTGGTAACCTGAACACCGGCGACGGTGCCTTCAAGGGCCTTGCCGACGTTGGTTGACTGCATCTTCTTGAGCTTGTCGGAATTCAACTGAGTGGCGGCACCCACGAAGGATGACTTCTTCTGTGTACCGTAAGCCACAACGATTGTCTCCTCGAGGATCTCGCTGTCCGGTTCGAGGTCCACGTTGATTACCGTGCGGCCGTCGACCGAGATTTCGGTGTCAATGTAACCGATTGTTGTGAAGCCGAGAGTCGCATCAGGTGAGACCGTGATGGAGTAGCGGCCGTCATTGTCGGCCACAACGCCATCGGGAGTACCCTTGACGAGAATGGCAGCTCCAGATAGAGGCTCCCCGTTGGAAGCATCTGTCACGACACCCGTAACCGTGATCTTCTGCGCGAAAGCGGCAGAAGACACGAGGATTAACAGTGCCGTAAGAAAAACTTTAAGTTTTCTCATTTGGTTGATCTTTAGGTTAAACAATAATTTATACTAACTACTTAATTTAGTTGCGATTACGAATTTGCCTCAGGCACTTTATTATTGCGTAGAATGTTGCAGTCTATCAAACTCACTATACATACGCGACAAAAATCACCCCACAAAAAGCGAATCAAGGGGCGAAATTGACAAAAAAAATTGAACATTCCAAATTATTATAAGCGCTCTTATTCGTGAAAAATGAGGCATTTACAGGGTTTTTCATTACTTATTGTCGGGTTTATTCTGGATATTGATTACAGATTTTAATTTTTTAGCGCTTTTTTCTTAAAAATCTAAACTAAAAATTATTTTAAAAAAATCATAAAAATTATTAAAAACCCTTCTTTTGAATATTATTCATGCGAATATGCGGTATATACAGGGTGTTCATGAATATCTGAATAAAGAGGCTAGGTTCGTTGTTTGCACCCCTACTGGTTGCTTCTATGCTATAATCCAGTAATTTGCAGTTTCCCACGCAAAGCCTTAAGATTTTCAGACTGTTTTGATTACAATTCCCTTTGCTGTAATAATCCAACCTTGAACCGGCTCAAAAATTGGGATTACCAATAAAACTATGTGTTTGTGCGACAGTATATAATTCTTATCGCATTTCCGCCAAACTGAGGTGAGCCTGCCCATATCTTTATCCCGCAATTCGTTGTCACAGCAGATATGGCTTGGGGTGCGTTCTGTGGACGGATGTCTGTAACAGTCCAGCCAATTATGCCACACCGTCACAGGGCCTCCCCCACAGAAGGGCTTGTATGGTCTTCGATTTGTGACAACGAATTGCTGCCAATGATGCGATGGGGGCCGAGGAATACCTTGAATTCCGCGTCATCCAGTGGGTTGATGAAGGTATTTGCCATAATCGGTTTAAAAAATTTGTGTTCAAACTAAGGTAAAGACAATCATCAAAAAGTTTAGAAACTTTCAATAGAAATAATAAGTCATTGGACAACAGGAATTTGTAGCCGGTGCTTTATTCTACGCAATAATAAAGTGCCTGAGGCAAATTCGTAATCGCAACTAAATTAAGTAGTTAGTATAAATTATTGTTTAACCTAAAGATCAACCAAATGAGAAAACTTAAAGTTTTTCTTACGGCACTGTTAATCCTCGTGTCTTCTGCCGCTTTCGCGCAGAAGATCACGGTTACGGGTGTCGTGACAGATGCTTCCAACGGGGAGCCTCTATCTGGAGCTGCTATTCTCGTCAAGGGTACTCCCGATGGTGTTGTTGCCGACAATGACGGCCGCTACTCCATCACGGTTTCACCTGACGCGACTCTCGGCTTCACAACAATCGGTTACGTTGACGCCGAAATTTCGGTCGACGGCCGTACGGTAATTAATGTGAACCTCGAACCGGACAGCGAACTCCTCGAGGAGACAATCGTCGTGGCCTTCGGAACCTCGACCAAGGAGTCCTTCACCGGTTCTGCTTCCGTTGTCAATTCCGAGAAACTCAGCAAGTCGCAGGTAAGCGCCGTCACTTCTGCTCTCGCAGGTCAGGTGGCCGGTGTGCAGCTCGCCCAGTCCAGCGGCGACCCCACCTCCAAGCCTTCCATCCGTATCAGGGGTTACAGCTCCATATCAGCTAAGAATGAACCTCTCTACATCGTTGACGGTGTCCCGTATGACGGAGACATCAACAATATCAACCCCAACGATGTTGAGAACACCACGGTCCTCAAGGATGCGGCTTCCAACGCCCTTTACGGTGCACGTGGCGCCAACGGTGTCATTATAATCACCACCAAGAAGGCAAAGAGCAAGGATGCCGTCATTACCTTCGATGCCAAGTTGGGTGTCAACCAGAAGGCTCTCAAGGACTATGACCTTATTACTGATCCCGGTCAGTTCTACGAGGCTTTCTACGCCGGTCTCTACAACTATTATGTAAGCGAGCAGGGCTTTTCCCCCAAGGAGGCGACTATCGTTTCCAACAACGCTCTTTTCGGTCCCGCATCCGCAGGCGGACTCGGCTACCAGACTATGGAAGCTCCCGCGGGACAGCTCTTCATCGGCTACAACGGCAAACTCAATCCTAATGCCAAGATCGGTCACAAGATCAACTATAATGGACAGGAGTACTACCTTCAGCCTGACAGGTGGAACGATTACGCTTATCGCAACTCCCTTCGTCAGGAGTACAACCTCAGCGTAGCCGGGGGCGGAGACAAGACCAACATCTATGCTTCGCTGGCATATCTCGACAATCAGGGTATCACTGCCAATTCTGACTTCAAGCGCCTTACCGCAAGGCTCAGGGCTGAGTATCAGGCGAAGTCCTGGCTCAAAGTTACCGGCAATATGTCGTACGCAAAGTTTGATGCCAATTCTCTCAATGACGAAGGAAAAGGAACATCCACCGGTAACATCTGGGCGTTCACATCCCAGATTGCTCCTATCTATCCTCTCTTCGTCCGTGACGGTAATGGCAACATTATGAATGACGCTCATGGTTTTACTATGTACGACTACGGTGACGGTATGAACGCAGGACTCGTCCGTCCTTTCATCACCAACGCCAACCCTCTGCAGGCAAATCGATTGAATACCAACAACTCCGAAGGGAATGCCTTCAATGCCCAGGGTGTCGTGGACATCACCTTCCTTAAGTACTTCAAGTTTACCGTCAACGGAAGCGGATCTGTCACTGAGGCGCGCAGCACAAGTGTGAGCAATCCTTACTATGGACAGTTTGCGGGTTCCGGCGGTACGGTCGGCAAGTCTCACGCACGCAATTTTGCCTTCAACACCCAGCAGTTGCTCAATTACACCCAGTCATTCGGCAAGAACAATGTCAATGTGATGGTTGGTCACGAGTACTATAACATCAAGGGTGCAGAAGTAGGCGGTTCCAAGCAGCAGATGTTCTCTCAGGACAACAAGGAGCTTGACGGTGCCGTCATTGACAATAAGAATGCGTATTCCTACACCACCGAATACAACACCGAAGGATTCCTCGGACGCGCTCAGTACGATTATGACAACCGCATCTTCGCAAGCGCCTCCTACCGTAGGGATGCATCTTCCCGTTTCGACCCCCTCCGCCGCTGGGGTAATTTCTGGTCAGCCGGTGCCGCCTGGATAATCAGCAAGGAAAACTGGTTCAACGCTTCCTGGGTCGATTTGCTCAAGCTGAAGGCCTCCTACGGTGAGAACGGTAACGATAACCTCATCGGTGAGTATATGTACACCGATACCTACAATATCGTCCCTTCCGACGGAAAGCCCGCGACGATGTTCAACGCCAAGGGTAACCCCGAGATTTCCTGGGAGAAGGTCGGCAGCTTCAACACAGGTGTGGAGTTCGAGCTCTTCCACGGAGTCCTCGACGGATCAGTGGAGTATTTCTATCGCAACACTCACGATATGCTCTTTAGGTTCACGGTCGCCAAGTCTCTCGGCTACAGTTCCTTCTACAAGAACGTAGGTGATATGTACAACAAGGGTCTGGAGTTCAACATCGGAGTCAACATCATCAACACCAACAATATCAACTGGAGATTCGACTTCAATGCCACCACTCTCAAGAACAAGGTCACCTATCTCCATCCTGACGTAAAGACTCTCACAATGGAAGGTCACGACGGATACACTGACGGTTCATATTTCTATGGAGAAGACCTGCCCATCTACACCCGCTATCTCAAGAGCTATGCCGGTGTGGATCCCGAGACCGGAGAGTCCCTCTGGTGGAAGGATGTGAAGGATGATGACGGCAATATTGTGGACAGGGAAAAGACCAACGTGTGGTCTCAGGGATCATATTACCTCGCAAAAAGCTCGATTCCTGATGTATACGGCGGTTTCGGCACTTCCCTCAAAATCTACGGATTCGACTTCTCCATCAACTTCTCATATCAGTTGGGAGGAATGTCCTATGATGACGGTTATGAAACCTTTATGGGTTCACCTACCTCAAGCTCCATAGGATATGGTATCCATAAGGATATCCGCAACGCCTGGACTCCTGACAACAAGGGCTCCAACATCCCCAGGTTCCAATACGCTGACGAGTACACCAACGGTTCTTCAGACCGCTTCCTCACGAGTGCAAGCTATCTCAACATAGAGAACCTCAACTTCGGATATACCTTCCCCGGCAAGTGGACCAAGAAATTCGGTGTGGAGGCTCTGCGTATATACTTTGCAGCCCAAAACCTTGGATATATCTCCGCAAGGCAGGGTTTCGACCCCCGCTATTCCTTCGAGGGAACATCCAATGCTACTGTTTATCAGCCCATCAGGACATTATCCGGCGGACTTAACATCAAATTCTAATCCGAAGGAGAACAGTTATGAAAAATCGTAATATAATCGCAATAATGGCAGTCGTGGCAGTGCTTGCCAGCAGCTGCATCAAGGAAACTTTCCCTACAGACAAGGCTACTACCCAGCAGCTCGCGGGGAGTCCCAGCGCTTTGGCCGCTGCAGTGAACGGTCTGCCCGCACAGCTGGTTCAGGGTTATCTCATCTATGGCTCTCAGACATACGAGTTCGATATGGCATATCCCGGTATCATGCTTGCCCTCGATCAGGCTTCCGGAACCATTGTCGACAATTCCGAGGAAGGCTCAGGTTATGACTGGTATTCATACTGGTCTGGCTTCGGCTCATTTACAATTGGTCCCAAGACAGCGAGAGCATATGTGCCCTGGCTGACGTTCTATATGTTCATCAAGTCTGCCAACGACGTCATCGGTGCGGTTCCCGAGGATGAAACAGATGCACTCAAGCTCCAGTACAAGGGTATGGCTTATGCCGTCAGGGCCTGGCAGTATCTCAACCTTACCAGAGTCTATGAGTGGAAAGCTCCCACCGATCCCAATGTGGACGCCAAGTACAAGCCCGAGAATGACATTAAGGGACTTACCGTCCCTATCGTCACAGAGGCTACCACTCTCGAAGATGCCAAGAACAATCCCCGTGTCCCGGAGGATGGTATGTATAAGTTCATCTTCGAGGATCTTGACAAGGCCGAGGCATATATGGCCAACTACAGTGAGAAGAATCCCGTTCTCCCCAGTCTCCCGGTTGTGTACGGACTTCAGGCACGCGCCAATCTTGAAAGAGGTTCGTCTCTTGAGGAGAAGGCTGCGGGCAGTGGAAGTGAATATTTCAGGAAGGCTGCCGAATATGCCCAGAAGGCCATCGACGCTTCCGGATGCACTCCTCTGACTCAGGCAGAGTGGGAGGATCCCGTAAACGGATTCAACAGCGCAGTCAGCAACAATGCCTGGATGTGGTGCCTCCGTTATTCAGCCGAGACAACCAGCAACCTCTGCACCTATGTGGGACATCTGTCAGTGGAGCCTACCTGGACAGCTTATGCATTCGCACCCTGCCGCGGACTCCTTTGCGAAACCTATGACAGGATTTCCAATACCGACTGGCGCAAGCACTCCTGGATAGATCCCAAGGGGAAGGACTTCTACAAGTACAAGACCAATCGTGACGTCTTCGATCCCGATGATAAGCCCGCAATGCCCTACACTTCACTCAAGTTCCGTCCCGGTAAGGGCAACTGCGACACTTATAAGGAAGGCGGCGTCACCGACGTTCCCCTTATGCGCGTCGAGGAGATGTATTTCATCAAGGCTGAGGCCGAGGCCATGTCAGATCTCGCTCAGGGCAAAGCTACCCTGACATCCTTCATGCAATCATACAGGAATCCAAACTATTCCTGCAATGCAAGTACGCTGAGGGCATTCCAGGAGGAAATCTTCTTCCAGAAGACTATCGAGTTCTGGGGCGAGGGTATCATCTTCTTCGATGCCAAGCGTCTTGCTATGGGCCAGCATAACGGATTTACCGGCACCAACGCCTGCTCCGACCAGCATTACAACTGTACAGGAGTCTGCCCTTGGTGGAACTGGGTCATACCTCAGAGTGAAATCGAAGGCAATCCCGCCCTTGACGGTTATAACAATCCCGATCCTACAGGTTCGGTTAAAAAGTGGGTTGACAAATAATAATGATGTCAGATATGAAAAATACATACAAAATATTATGTGCCCTTGTGCTCCTGTCTTCTGCAGTAGCCTGCAGCGTCAAGGATAACTACGAGCCGGGCACCCTCCCTGACAATGCTCAGGTGTATTTCTCTTTGGATGAGGGGACCGATATAAGCCTTAGTGACGGCCAGCGGACATTCAACGTAAATGTGTTCCGTAACGTCACTGCGGGTGCGCTTTCGGTGCCCGTCTCCGGAGTCGATAAAGACGAAAGCGGAATATTCACATTCCCCCAGTCCGTCAGTTTCGCTGACGGCTCCAACAAGGCTACTGTGCAGGTGGGTGTGGATTTTGACAATATCATTTCCGATATTGATTATGAAATTTCCCTCAAGATTGGAGAAAGCGAAGTTACTCCTTATGGCGTTGACGCCATCTCTTTGATAGTCAAGTTCTCGCCCTGGACGGAATGGGCACCCTACAAAGTGTCTCCTGCGACCGGTGTAGGTGACTACTACTATGATTGCATAGGTGAAGATTTCGGAGCCGATATGGATCCCGCCCTTGAGGTGGAATACTCACAGTCTCTAGCCAACCCTGACAATTATAAGTTCAGGATACTTCATTGGGCCTGCAACAAGACTCTGTACTTCTCATACAACGCCGCTAGCAATAGCTGCACCATTGAAGACGGAGATACTGGATTGGCAAACGATTACGGAGAGATGTTCGTAACCGAATTCAGAGATTATGTTGACATATTTGAAGCTTACCTGTCTCCCGAAGAAGCTGAGCTTTGTAAAGAAGGTTCCTTCTATGATCCGGAAACAGGTACTTTCAATCTCTGCGTTCTTTACTATATCGCTGACTATGGCGTGGTGGACGGCACTTGGTCCTTCGGCTTTGAAAGGTTCTGTCTCGACGGATTCAAGCAGCCCGATTACAGCGTAAGCCTCAAGCTCAACGGTCTGTATGTCGATATGCCCGAAGACGATACGCCTTATCCTTATGCCAACCTGGACGTCATGCTCGGCAAGGAAGGCGAAGGTTCAGAGGACATTGACAAGGTTTGTCTTGTGATGGTTCCTGCAGATCTCAGCAGTCCTGAAACCACTTTGGAAGCGTTGATGCTGGCAGAACAGATGATTGTCAATGGCGAAGAAGGTGTCGTAACATTAAGGGAGTCAGTCCAGAAATACCTGTTGCCTTTCCCCGAGCCCGAAATCACTCAGTTTGTCATACTTGCAGCTTCGTTCGATGAATCAGGTGAAATTCAGGATGAGGCCTACATAACCAAGAACCTTGAAGAAGAGCCCGAGCCCGAGCCTGCGGTCGCACGATCCAGAAGGGTTTCTGCTCACACTCTGAAAGCGAATTTAAAATAGAAATCAATCAGGGCGGTGATCTAAATGTCACCGCCCTTTTTTGTGTCTTTTGCGGAAAATCAACCCACGTCTCCGGTGTGGCGGGCACACTTCTGCCACCGTCCCGACGGTGGCTCATAAGGTCAATCGCGAATCAAGTCTGTCAGATTTCTCCTCGCCTGACTTTCTCTATGTATTCATCGATTCTCCGCAGTTCGTCGGGTATTCTGATGCGCTGCGGGCAGGCTTTGCGGCATTTGCCGCAAGTGATGCAATGATCTGCCTGACGGACTTTCTCTACGCTGGAGTCATAGTCCATAAGGTATTTCCTGCGGGCCCTGGCATAGTTCTTCTGCTCGGGTGAAGTCACGTATGTGCCTTCGTTGACGTGCCGGTTGTAGAAGCGGAAAATGCCGGGGATGTCAATGCCGTAGGGACAGGGCATGCAGTACTGGCAGCCTGTACAGTTGATGAGAGGGTATTTGTCTATCTGTGCGGCTACGTCATACAGAAGTTCGAATTCTTTGCTCCCGAGTTCGCTGAACTCCGTAAATGTACGCAGATTGTCCTCCAGGTGGTCCATGCAGTTCATACCGCTGAGGACGGTGAGCACTCTGGGGAAAGAGCCGCAGAACCTGAAAGCCCACGAAGCTATGGATCGTCCGGGCTCCGATGCCTTGAGCCTTTCGGCCTGGGTTGCGGGTATGGATGCGAGCCGACCTCCGAGCAGGGGCTCCATTATCACTATGGGTATCTCCCTGCGGTCGAGTTCGGCATACATATATTCTGCCGTGGCATCATCCTTGGCGTGAGTCCAGTCGACGTAGTTCATCTGAATCTGAACGAAATCCCAATGTAGGCTGTCGTGCAGTGCCATAAGGGAGTCGAATCCGTTCTTGTCTCCGTGGAACGAGAATCCCAGATTCCTTATGTGGCCAGCCGCTTTTTCTTTCTGGAGGAAGTCCCAGATGCCGGTATCCACGAACCTCCTGCGGAAGTTGTCGGCCCCGTTCATCGAATGCAGCAGATAATAATCTATATGGTCTGTCTTGTATATGTCCAGGGAACGCCTGTACATATCGATGCATTTCTGCCTGTCGCTCTCCCAAACCGACAGTTTGGTGGCTATAAGGTAACTTTCGCGGGGATGCCTGAGCAGGGCTGTCGCCGCAGCCTGTTCGCTCTTGCCCTGGAGATAGACGGGAGACGAGTCGTAGTAGTTGACCCCGTGAGCCAAAGCCTTGTCCACCATTTCATTGACCGCTTCCTGGTCAATGATGTCATTGCCGTCGGCGTCCTTGACCATAGGCCAGCGCATACAGCCGAAACCCAGCAGACCCACTCGGTCGGATCCGTTGAGGCGTACCGGAACGTTGCCGGAGATTTCCCTTGAGGATGAACCGCTGCCCTCGGCAGTGCTTCCGTTGCTGCAGGATGCCAGTCCCGCCGTTGCCATTCCGGCCAGTGAGGCCTTGATGAAATCCCTTCTGTCCATATCGTCAATCTGTTGTTTGGTTAGACACCCCGTCCACTTTGATTGCGCTTAGCGGCCTTACGGGACAGAGATATTCGCAGGCTCCGCACCCTATGCATACATCCTCGACCACGACGGGCATTGGATGGCTGTAACCTTCCACTTTGACCATACGGATTGCTCCGGTGGGACAGTGCCTTGCGCAGTTGCCGCATCCGTTCAGGCATTTGTCGAGATCGACCCTCGCCGTGCCTATCTTAACCAAAGTTTTCTGCTCTACGGTGACGGGAAGAATAGCTCCTGTGGGGCAGACCTCGGAGCATTTGACGCACTCGGGTCTGCAGTAGCCCTTCTCATAACCCGCCTCAGGCTGGAGGAAATGGGCGAGGTCGGTCGAAGGTCTGAGCACGTCGTTGGGACAGGCGGCGATGCACAGCTGGCAAGAGGTGCATTTGTCCTGCAGATGAGAGGCGTTGAGGGCTCCCGGAGGGAGAATCCTGGCGGAGCGCTCCGGTATCTGTTTGTCAATGATTCCGGCGAATCCGCCCTGACCTGCAGCCCTGGCCGGACCTGCCGCCAGAGTGCCGGCCGCGATTACGGCTCCGGTGGAGAGGAACTGCCGGCGGGAAACTCCTTCCCCGGGCTTCTCCTCCCTGACTTTTGCATTCCCCCTTCCACGACGGATGCCGTAGGTGATGGCGCTCCCGGAGCATCGCCCGATACAATCGAAGCAGTTCACGCAGCGCGAATAGTCTATAGTGTGGTTGATACCGTCAATACAGGAGGCTTTGCATCCGCGCACGCATCTTCCGCAACCGGTACATTTGTCCTCATCGATGCTGACTTTCAGGAGGGAGAACCTGCTCAGCAGTCCCAGGACGGTGCCGACGGGGCATATTGTGTTGCACCATACGCGGCCTGCAAGCAGCGAGCAGGCGGTTATCACCAGAAGCATCGCCAGCCCGGTTGCCACAAGGGGCAGGGGACTGCCGTCAGTAATCCCGACCACGCCGCGGACAATGCGCCCGTACGAACTGTACGGGGCTATCAGGGCCACGAAGACCTGCATTCCGATAATCATTGCCGCAACTGTCAGAATCAGGAATCCGTATCTTGCTATCTTGTGCTCCGGGCTGAATTCAAAATGCTTGACGGCTTTCTTGAGAATGGGATTCTCCCTGAGGTGCTGCCTGCCTTTGTCTCCTGAGGATTTCTTTCCGACGCTGATTCTGTCTGCTATCAGCCCGTATTGGCGCCTCAGCCATATTATCACGTCCTGAAATACTCCCAGAGGGCAGATGACGGAGCAGTAGATGCGTCCGAAGATCAGGGTGAGCCCGACGAGGCCGGCCAGAATCCCGATATTGAGAAGAGTGGCGCTTCCAATGACCCTGAGGGTGGATGGAAGGAATTGAATGTCGGCCATCCAGCCCCACCAGTCGGCTCCTATGCCCATAAAGAGCAGGGTGATGCCGGCAAGGAAGATGCACGCGAGACCTATTCTCACGCCACGCAGTATGTTGGTCTTTGTCTTCATAGTCAGTCCAGAATTATTATTGCTTTGGATTTGCGGTTGAAGTGGAGTTTGACCACATCGCCGGAAGCCTTGTTGAGGGTACCTTTCCACCAGTTGTCGAAGATGACGTTGTCAGTAGGCCATACAAGCCCCTCTGATTTTATCCTGAGGTCCGGGTCCGGGGAGAAAATGCTTACCTTGCGGCCTTCCCCGACGTGGAATTCGCAGCTGTCCGTGACCGCGAATACGGTCGAGTAGTCCGAAACCATATCCACCTTTATGCCCTTGTCCGCAAGTTTGAAGGAGGATTCGTATTCCATCAGTAGGGAGATGTTGCCTATCGTGTGGGCTTCGGATCTGCCGGTAGCTCCGAGGATGTGTATCGTTCCGGCTTCCGGCCAGGTGTCCAGGACATAGTTGAAAGCTTTGGTGAGGTCGTTGGTTTCCTGATCGTCCGACTTGATTACAATCCGCTGATTGCTGTAGAAGCCATCGTTCCCGCCACTGCGGGCACCGGCATTGTCGGAGAGGTGGTGGTTCCCGTCGATTCCGCTGTAGCGGCGGAGAGCACGTCCGCAGACCGAGTCGAGGTCCCCGACGACGGCGTCCGGCGTTATTCCGTGCTTCTGTGCCGCCATCAGAGCTCCGTCGCAGCAGACCACGGCATCCGCCGACCGCAGGAGATACAGAGGGAATTCTTTCCGGGGGAACTGACCGTTGGCCAGAATGACGATGGACTTCATGGACACAAATATATAAATTAATGTGGTCACCATCCACGAAAACACGTTTTTTTATGGATGGTGACCCGATCCGCATATTTCTCCCAAAAAAGTAGTAACTTAGCAGGTTGATTCGCGATTGGCGTTATGAGTCGCCGTCGGGATGGTGACAGGGGTGCACCGGCCGCACCGGCTTAAACAAAGACAAGAAACCAATTTTATATGATGACTTCAAAGGAAATCAGAAAGCAGTTCCTCGACTTTTTTGCTTCGAAGGGACACGCATTGGTGCCGTCCGCACCGATGGTTGTTAAGAATGATCCGACGCTGATGTTCACCAACGCCGGCATGAACCAGTTCAAGGATATTTTTCTCGGCAACTCCAAGCCCAAGTTCTTCCGTGCGGCAGACTCTCAGAAGTGTCTGCGCGTGTCAGGCAAACACAACGATCTTGAGGAGGTCGGCCACGACACATATCACCACACCATGTTCGAGATGCTCGGCAACTGGAGTTTCGGCGATTATTTCAAGACCGAGGCCATAGACTGGGCCTGGGAGCTCCTCACGGATGTGTACAAGATAGACAAGAGCCTCCTGTACGCCACCATTTTCGAGGGTTCTGACGAATGCCCTCTCGACGAAGAGGCCAAGGCCGCCTGGCTCAAGCATCTTCCCGAAGACCATATTGTCCTCGGCAACAAGCACGACAATTTCTGGGAAATGGGCGACACGGGCCCCTGCGGTCCCTGCTCGGAGATTCATATCGATATCCGCAGCGCAGAGGAGAAGAAGTCGGGAATCCCCGGACGTGACCTCGTCAACCAGTCCGACCCCCACGTCATTGAAATCTGGAACCTCGTGTTCATGCAGTTCGAGCGCAAGGCCGACGGACATCTGGAGAACCTTCCCGCCAAGAACATAGATACCGGAATGGGATTCGAACGCCTTTGTGCTGTGCTCCAGGGCAAGAATTCCAACTATGACTCCGACGTTTTCACCGGAATGCTCGGCAAAATCGGGGAACTCTCCGGCCACAAATACGGCGAGAGCGGTGATGTGGATGTGGCAATGCGCGTCATAGCCGACCATATCAGGGCCATAAGTTTCTCCATCGCCGACGGCCAGCTGCCGGGCAACGTCAAGGCCGGGTATGTGATCAGGCGAATCCTGCGCCGAGCCGTGCGCTACGGCTATACTTTCCTCGGACTCACCGACCCCTTCCTCTGCCGTCTCGTGCAGCAGCTTGTGGATGATATGGGTGAGGCATATCCCGAGATCGTCAGGCAGCAGAAGCTCATCGAGTCCGTCATCCGCGAAGAGGAATTGGCATTCCTGCGCACCCTGGACAGGGGTATCAAGTTCCTGTCAGAGTATATGGAGGCTCACCGCAATGATGCCGACAAGGTGCTCAGCGGCGTCGGGGCTTTCACCCTGTATGACACATACGGATTCCCTGTGGACCTTACCCAGCTGATTGTTTCGGAGAACGGTTTCTCGATCAATATGGATGAGTTCAACGTCGAACTCCAGAAACAGAAGGATCGCGCCCGCAACGCCACCGCCAACGAATTCGGCGACTGGGAGGAGTTCTATCCCGGAGAGAGCAAGTTCATCGGATATGACAAGACCATAGCTACCGAAGTAAGGCTTCTGAAGCAGCGCAAGGTGGTGCAGAAAGGCAAGGAGATGCTGCAGCTCGTCTTCGACCACACTCCGTTCTATGGAGAGATGGGCGGCGAGGTCGGTGACACCGGCCGCATCATAAGCGCGGACGGAGAGGAAATCAGGATACTCAACACCGTCAAGGACAACAACCTTACGGTACACATAGCCGAGAAGCTCCCCGCCAACTGCAAGGGTATGTTTGTCCTCGAAGTGGATGCCGCACGCAGACAGAGAATAGCCAACAACCACTCCTGCACCCATCTTCTTGACCAGGCTCTCCGTGAGATTCTGGGCTCGCACGTGGAGCAGAAAGGCTCTTATGTGGATGACAGGGGATTCCGTTTCGACTTCTCTCATTTCGAGAAACTCTCGGACGAACAGATTGCCGCGGTCGAGGCCCGTGTCAATGGATTGATCCGCACCAATTACCCCCTCGAGGAGCAGCGCAAGGCCACGATAGAGGAGGCCAGGGCAATGGGCGCCATCGCTCTCTTCGGAGAGAAATACGGTGACAGGGTGCGAGTGGTCAAGTTCGGCCCCAGCATAGAACTGTGCGGCGGCTGTCACACCAGCGCCACCGGCACCATCGGAATGTTCAAGATTGTTAGCGAGTCCGCCATAGCGGCAGGTGTACGCAGGATCGAGGCAGTCACCGCCGAAGCCTCAGAGGAGAGGGTTATGGGATATGAGAATACCTTGAAGGACATCAAGGCTATGCTCGGAAATCCCCAGAATGTCATTTCCGCGCTATCCAAGCTCATTGAGGACAACAACCAGTTCCGCAAGACGGCCGAGGAGGACGAGAAGAAGAGGGCCTGGCATCTGGCTGACGTTCTTGTCTCCGAGGCGACCGAAGAAGGCGGCATGAAAGTTGTCAGATATACCGAAGGACACCGCAGCCCCGTTCTCGTGCGCACCGTTGCGGCCAAGATACAGAAGGACACGCAGAACACAATATTTGCGGCAGCCTTCGAGTTTGAGGGCAAACCCCAGCTTATCCTCGCATATTCGGATGACCTTGTCAAGGCCGGACGCAATGCGGGTCAGGTGATACGCGAGGCCGCCAAGTGCATTCAGGGCGGTGGAGGCGGTCAGCCTTCGATGGCCACTGCCGGAGGACGTGATTCCGGCGGGCTCGGCGCCGCGCTCGAAATAATGGTCAAGTAAGTGAAGAAACTCGACAGATTCATACTCAAGGCTTTTCTGGGACCGTTCGTTGCGATCCTGCTGATTGTCGTGTTCATCCTGATGATGCAGTTCCTGTGGCTGTACATCGACGAACTGGTGGGCAAGGGTCTGGAACTGTCGGTAATTGCGGAATTCATGTTCTGGGGCGGATGCACCATCCTGCCCCTGGCTCTGCCTCTGGCCACACTGCTCTCGTCGATGATGCTGGTGGGCCAGCTGGGGGAGAACAAGGAACTGATGGCCATAAAAGCCGCCGGCATCTCCCTGGGAAGGATACTCCTGCCTCTGGGAACTGCTGCGTTTGCGATAACGGTGGGTGCGTTCTTCGCGGGTAATAATCTTGTTCCGAAGGCGTACAACGAAATATATACCCTCAGGGACGACATCATCAACACCAAGTCGGAGATCAAGATACCGTCGGGTACCTTCTATGACGGCATCGAGGGTTATATAATGAGGGTCAGCGACCAGCGTGATGACGGAATGATGTACAACGTGATGGTTTATGACCATACGGGGGACAAGGGCAACACGTCCCTCACCCTGGCTGATTCCTCAACCATCAAAGTCTCCGACAACAAGGATTATCTCATATTCACCCTTTACCACGGAGCCACTTATCAGGAGACAAACGTAAAGAAATACCGGGATACCACCCTTGATTTGCAGAGAATCGACTTCTCGCATCAGGAACTCATCATCCCTCTTGCCAACTACGCCTTCGAGAAGTCCGACACCAGTCGTTTCGGAGATCAGGTCAAGGCAATGACCGTATCCCAGCTTTCGTACCAGAGGGATTCTCTCAAGAGGGAGACCCGTGAGATGCACGCCAGACATTATTCGTCGGCGGTGAAGGGATTCCATCTGGAAGAGGGGACCCAGCTCGACACGTCGGTGGTGAAAACCCAGACGAGGGATTTCGAATTCCCCACATTCATGACGTGGGAGGACATCGACGACAGGATAGAAGCCTGCAGCCGGGCGGCCAATGCTGCCACCAGAATTGAGACCCAGCTGTATTCGATGAACAGCGACGTCTATTCATCCAATTACTATCTCAACCACACCGACATCGAATTCATGAAGAAATTCGCCCAGGCCATAGCCTGCCTTATCTTCTTCTTCATCGGAGCTCCTATCGGGGCTATGATCAGGAAGGGTGGACTGGGGTCGAGCGCCATCATATCGGTGCTGTTCTTCGTGCTGTACTGGGTCGTGGACATCTCGGGCACCAAACTGGCCAGGGACGGCGCGATGAATGCCTTCACAGGGGCATTCCTGTCATCCTACATTCTGGCTCCTATCGGAGCGTTCCTGACCTGGAGCGCCGTAAATGACGCATCCCTGTTCGGCTCGGATTCTTTCAAAAACCAATTCAGAATGATTGTCAGCAAGATAATGAGGATCTTCCGCCCCACACGCATCGTGTTCATGGGTACGCCCGAATTTGCGGTGGCTTCCCTGGATGCTCTGGTGCGCAGGAAGTACAAGGTGGTCGGAGTGGTGACTGTGGCGGACAAGCCCAGCGGCCGCGGCCTTCAGGTCAATGAAAGCGCCGTCAAGAAATATGCTGTGGAGCACGGCATCCCCGTTCTCCAGCCTCTGAAACTCAAGGACCCTGATTTCCTCAAGGCCCTCAAGGCGTGGAAGGCCGATCTGTTTGTTGTGGTGGCATTCAGAATGCTGCCCGAAGAAGTATGGAGAATGCCCCGTCTGGGTACGTTCAACCTTCACGCGGCCCTTCTTCCCCAGTACAGGGGAGCCGCTCCCATCAACTGGGCCGTCATCAACGGGGAGAAGATAACGGGAGTCACGACATTTATGATAGACAAGGACATAGATACCGGAGGCATCATATTCCGCCAGGAGTGCAGGATAGGCCCGGAAGATACTGCGGGTGATGTCCACGACAGACTGATGGAACTTGGTGCGACCCTCGTTCCGGAGACGGTCGAAGGTATTGTCCAGCACAATGTCGAGACCAGGGTGCAGCGCTCGTTCATCCAGGGTACGGAAGTGCTCAAGCCCGCTCCCAAACTCACCAGGGAGTTATGCGACATAGACTGGGAAGGGACTACGGATGGCATTTACAATCTCATCCGCGGATTGAGTCCCTATCCCGCCGCTTTCACCACTCTGTTTGACGGTTCCCAAGCCGGCGGAGTCCAGCTCAAGATATACAAGGCGGAGAAACTCGGCCTCAAAGGTTCTCCGGGACAGGTGCTCTCGGATGGGAAGACTTATTTGGCCGTTGCCACCGCGGACGGGGCCATAGGGCTTAAGGAGATACAGGTCTCTGGCAAGAAGCGTATGGAGGTGAAGGCCTTCCTTGCCGGATTCCGCGAACCCGAAAAATATTTCTGCAAGAAGACA
>JAKSKI010000010.1 GCA_024401865.1 Bacteroidales bacterium | reverse complement strand
AAATGTGTGGACTGGAGTTTCATCGCTGACAAATATATGAATTTCCGAACATTCTTGAGCCTTTATTTGTATCTTTGCAGTTATGGAATGCAGCAGATCTCATATCGTGGCGGTACTTTGTATGGTCTTTATGGCAATGGGGGCGACAACCCTCAAAGCTGACGACAAACCCCGGATACTTTCATTTTACAACGACAATTACGTCACTACCGGTCCTTCGCTGAGGAGTGACGGTGTTGTCGATGTCAAGATTCAGTTCAGCCTCAAGGTATATCCCATTACCATCAATCCCAAGTGGCAGGCATTCTTTGCCTATACCCAGACTACAACCTGGGACGCTTATGGCAAGTCCGCACCCTTCCACGACAACCTCTATATGCCGGGCATTTATTTCGAGGGTCGGATGAATGAGCGCAACGTCCTTGTTACAGGTCTTGAGCACCGTTCCAACGGAAGGCCCTATTTCGGCAATCCCATTGCAGCCGAAGGCGTGGAGGATTATTCACGCGGGATGAACTATGCCTTCGCGAGGTGGATTCACAATTTCGGAGGCAATTCCACACTTGATATGACCCTGCGTGCCGGAGTTGGTTGCGGAATAGGCGAATATGGAGATTACGAGACTCACGAGAAGTCCCTCACCCAGGACCTGTTTCTCTACTATATAGGTTATCTGACGGTTGGCTACAAGTATACGGGCGCTCACAGTTACTTAAGCGTCAACGTCTCTCCCGTGCTCAACAAGTCCATCGCCAACGTCAATGTGAGGTACGCCTATGAATTCGGCGACAAATGGCCTTCACCCTTCGTGCAGTTTCATTATGGCTTCGACGAAGCCCTGTGTGACTGCATAAAAGGAGGCGTACCGCCGGTACACCTCCGATTTGGGGTCATTCTTAACCACAGATGCTTCAGATAGACGGCCCGGGCCCTAGTGACGGATGTAGTAGGTCACGTAGGTTACAACGCGTATGCGCTTGATGTAAGGGGTATTGGAATCCCTGTCCTCGATACTGAACGTGCCCTGAGTGGCGGTCTTTATCTTGCCTATGCGGCTGCCGGAGTCCTTGGCGAACTTGTCTGCAGCCATACGCGCATTTCCGGTGGCTTCCTCTATCATTTCGGGCTTGATGTCATTGAGCGCCTCGAACTTGAACTGAGTCTTGTTCTCCCAGGTGTCACCGGTGGTGGGAATGCCTTTCTTCATCAGTTCCGACTGTCTGCTCTGCAATGCCATCACTGCGTCTATGTCTTCTGAGCATACCGTTAGCGTGTTTGTAACCAGAAACCGGTAGACCCTGTCATTGTTGCCGTATTCGGAAGCGTATTTGTCCGAGATAAGCGGGGTGGACACGGTGATGTCTTCCGCCCTGATGCCGCCCTCGCGAAGGAACTCGAGGATGGTGCTGTTGTTGCTGTCGATCTGTCTGAGCACTTCTGACAGGTCGTTGCCCATCACTTTGTACATAATGGGCCAGATGACTTTGTCCGCCTTGACCTCTCTCTCGCAGAGACCTTTGACGTCAACGGTCCTGTCGTATGACTTCAATTTGGCCACAGAAACGGGAAGCATAGCCCCGGCAAGGACTATGGCTGCTGCAATGATAAGGGTTCTTTTCATATTCGGGATAATAATGTCAAGGTCAAATTTACTGAAATTTTAGTAATTTTGCACCTGTTCCAGACATTCTTAAGCCATTATGTACAAGAGAGCAGACCAATATGACGGACCCGTCACGGCCGAAATAGCCGGCCACGTCAAGGAGATTCTACGTCTTTTGGGGGAGGACCCTTCACGTGAAGGACTGGTCAAGACCCCGGAGAGGGTGGCCAAATCCCTTCAGTACCTGACCAAAGGCTATGAGGAGGACGGCATCGCCATAGTGAAGTCCGCAATGTTCGATGAGCAGTATCAGCAGATGGTTCTGGTTAAGGACATTGAGCTGTACAGTACCTGTGAACACCATATGCTGCCTTTCGTGGGCAAATGTCACGTAGCGTACATACCTGACGGCAAGATTACCGGACTCAGCAAGATAGCCCGTGTGGTGGAGACATATGCCCGCAGGCTTCAGGTGCAGGAACGCCTTACAGTCCAGATAAGGGATTGCATTGACGAGGCTCTGAAGCCACTGGGCGTGGCTGTGGTGATCGAGGCTTCGCACAGCTGCATGCAACTGCGTGGAGTGGAGAAATCCAATTCCGTCACTACGACCTCGGCGTTTTCGGGAGTGTTTTTGAGCGACGCGCGCACTCGCAACGAGTTCCTTAATCTGATAAGGCGCTGAAGAAGCGCTATCTGACCCTGATCTTGCGACCTATCTTGAGGGTCGACTTCGGAGTCAGACCGGGATTGAGCTTGCAGATTGCCGATACCGTGGTGCCGTTTCTGACTGCTATGCGGCTAAGCGTGTCCCCGGATTTGATGGTATGCCATCTCATCGCCTCCGCTTCCTTGCGCAGACGCTCCTCTTCTGCCCTTTCCTGTTCTTCATCAAGCAGGATGTTCTCCTCTTCCTCTATGCTCTCGGGCGTGTATCTGTTATAGTTGGAGAGATATTTCTTCTTGAGGACGAAGAAGTCCCGGCGCAGTACCCCGTTCTCGAAATCGATAATCCACTGAGGATCGAAAGCGAAGCCCTTGTACCTTGACTCGAAATGCAGGTGAGGGCCTGTGGAATGTCCTGTTGAACCGATAAGGCCGATCTGCTGTCCGGCACTGACCCATTGTTCGGGCTGAACGTCTATTCGTGACAGGTGCCCGTAGTAGGTCTCAAGCCCGTTGGGGTGGCGTATGATGACGAGGTTGCCGTAGCCCTTGGTCCTGGTGGCTGTCCTGACCTTGCCTGCGAATGCCGAATAGGTGGGAGTCCCGGTAGGGGAGGGCAGGTCCACTCCGTTGTGGTTGCGGCCGTGCCTGACCCCGAACTTGGAATATACCGGTACCTCACAGGGACAGCAGAAAGCTTCGGTGGAATCTGCAAGCATCAGGGTGATGCGGTAGGGAAGCGAGTCCCTCACTATCCTGTAGGGCATAATGGCGTTGACAGCCCAGTCCTCCCTCATGACGCTGTCCGTTGCCGGAGTGTCATAGTTCTTGGCGAATTTCCAGGTGCCGTTGGTGAACAGTATGAGCTTGAGTCCCGGATCGGAGGTATCCAGAGTGTCGAGCGTTTCCTCTCCTGAGGGGTGGGTCGATCTGACAGGTCTCGCGGTGCGGTCCTGAGCGTTGAGCGTACAAGTGGCCAGAATGGCCGTTATGATAATAAATCTTTTCATTGTCTTAGGAATCGTATTGCTCCCTTCATCACTTTGCGGAAGTCTTTGTCACTCCGGAGGCATTCGGGAGGGAAGCCGTAGGAGGCCACGCGGTAGCCGTTGCCGAAAAAATGCACGGCGGCGGGGATGCTGTTGGTGTCATAACGCAGGACCACGGTGCCTGATGCCAAGGCTGCCGAACCGGAGCGCAGTCCCAATCCGTCCGGATTCTCGACCCTGTAGCGCAGGGGGTCCGGGGCCCTGTTGATCTGCATTCCGCCCACCTTGCCGTCCGGACTGCCGTGGCTGCTTATCCATTTGAATCCCAGAACTCCGGACGCAAAGCCGGTGCTGTCGCATCTGAAAGGAGAGGCTATGCCCGCACCACTGACCAGGAGCGAGTGGCCCCGGGATGTGAATTCTCTGAGTGCGGACTTTATTTCTGAGGGGAAACAGTCCTTCTGCTTGCCGCAGATAAGGTCGATGATGCCCACGTTGCCGGGCAATGTGTCTCTGGTGAAAGCTCCTGCGCTTGACGAGCAGAACGGAATTCCCATATCCAGCAGTACTTTGGCGTGCATTGCGGGATAGTCAAAACTGTTGCCTGCCAATTTGCAGCAGGCCTGGTCCGAATATGAGGCCCCGAATCCTGATTCGTCATCACTGACCCATTCGTGCTCACGGCAGAAGTCATATACGGGTCCGACATAACTTATGTCGTCGATGTAAGGGATACCGCTGTCTTCACGGCCGTCAAATCCCGCGAATTTGTCGGACTTGAAGAATGACGGGGCTGAGACTTCGGTGAAATTGTTGACAATCAGTACTGCCGAGCTGTCGGCAGGCTCGACCGGCGAGCCTATGCACAATGTCTCTGACGGGAAACTGCGGCCTCCGGCATTCCATGCCTCGATGCGGTAACTGCAGACGTGTCCCGGCTTGTATTTCAATACGACGGTTGTGTCCATTACATCGGTACCCCGGTCGAAAGCTCCGTCATCGATGCGGGTATAAACGGTGTAACCTTCAGGCATTGCTTCCGGCTCGGAGGCATCAGGAGTGGGCTCCCAGCGGAGTCTGGCACTGCATTCTCCCGCCGGCAGAACGGCGAAATTGCGCACGGGCAGGGGCTGTACGGTCCAGGGGCGGCCGTATAGTTCGGCCAGATATTTGAGTATGCCTTTGTAGACGGCCCGCGATACTGTGAACTGGAATGCCGGATCAAGTCCGTATGTCATATCCTCGAAATTCTGATGGGAGAGAAGCTCGAGTATCATCGCCGGCACATCGCTTGTCCTGCTCTCGCTGTAAGAGCGGTCCCAGAGCTCCCTGCGCGTCCAGTCGGGGCGGAATCCGGAGCGTATGTCCCTTACGACTTCGTCCTGCACTATTGACGCAAAACGGCGGCACGACATCCTGTCGAGCCCGTTTGTCATCGTGCGCTTGCCCTCATTCTTGAGAGTGTATATGGCAAGCGTGCCGTATGTGCTGTCCGCTTCCGCAGTGCCTGCATTGCTGTGAAATCCCAGTGACAGGTCGACGGGAAGATGGAAGTCGTCCCTGAGGCTTTTGACCCAGGCTCCCCTTGAGGCGAAGTCATTGGTATAGTCATCGTCCTTGGCATTCCATACGGAGGCGTCTATGCCGGACCATTGCATGTTATACATTGCCCCTTCGCAGTATGCAGGGACTCCCGAAACTCCGCCCCCGCGGTCTATGCGTCCGGTTCCTCCGCCAATCTTGACGGCATCCGCGGACACCCTGCTGCCTTTGTTGCCCCTGTTGTCAAGGGTCACGCTGCCGCTCTTGTCGAAATCGAAAGTGCCCAGATATATCCAGGTGCCTCCGCCTATGGTCTGATTGACCGCAAATTCCGTCACACCGCCCAGATGATTGACCTTGTATCGGGCACCGGCCGTGTTGTCGGGACCGGATGAATAAGAGACGTATACAGCATACCTTCCGCGTTCGGGGATGGTGAAAGACCATACGGCGCTGCACGTAGGCTTGCCTTCCGAGCACTCCGCATATCTTGCACTGCCCATACGGAACGGATTGTCAGTGTCCGAATATGCCGCCTTGAGGTCGGCGAAGCCGCAGCCGCAGTCTTTCCAGTCGCCGCTTTCGGCATATCTTCCCTGACGCCTTACCTTGCCTGACAACCCTCTGCGGTCGAATGACGGGTCGTTGTCGATGATAATCTCGTCGGTCTGGGTGTCTCGCTCTCTGGGGTCATAAACGCCGGCACCGGCATTTTCCAGCATAGGAATGAGGTATTTGAGTACGTAACTCTGGGTGTAAAGGTCCTCGACGGTAGTGTGCAGGGGCGCTCTCTGCCACTTCCACCGTCCTTCGTACGAGTCATAGTATCTGCCGTGACTGGGCCACAGGGCTATGTACCTGTTGTCAAGACCACGTTCGAAATGCTTGTCGCCCAGCCTGTATGAGAGCCTCTCCCTGACGGGTTCGGGAATTGTCCATTTGACAAGGTAGTCCTTGACATTGACCCCGTTGCAATAGAGTTCGCCCAGACGGCCTCTGTCGTCCAGTGCGTCCGACAGAATGTGCCGGGCTTCGTCAAGAGTGGCTTCCGTCCAGGGATAGTCTCCGAACCCCCGGCTAAGATACAGGTCGACGCTGCTGCCCGAAGCCCTGCGTTTCCTGACCTTGAAACCGGATCTGACACCCGTCTCCTCCTGCATCCATAAGGCAATGGAGTCACAGGCATCCTGCAGTGAGGGCCCGTCCTGTGCTGCAAACGCCTGCAGCTCCGCTAAGAGAGCCGCCGTGACAAGCAGGATGGGCAGGGCCTTCTTCATCTCTTGTGGGTCAGGTCTATTGCCAATACGAATGCCGACACTATGCCCAGGGCCAGAATGTCAGCGTAGAAATCCTTGATGTCCATAGTCCTGGAAGGAATGTAGGACTGCAATGCCTCAGTCATCATCGCCACGGCCGTTCCGGCAATAAGAGAGATGACTACAAACAGGATTCTCGCACCTTTCTTGCGGGTGTTGTGGTCAAATGACAGGTAAGCGAGGATGGGGAAGGGGGCGAACATTATGAAATGGATCACTTTGTCGGTGTCCAGTCCAAAGAGCGTCCTCCTTATGTTGGGAAGGCTGTCCGAACTCGCGAAACATATCAGGCAGATGGCCGCTATGTACAGGATGAACAGTATTCTTGACAGAACTGTCTTGGTTGTGGTCTGACTCATTACAGGGACTGCATGTCATTTAGTTTGCGATAATAGCCGTTGAGGGCTATGAGCTCCTCGTGCCTGCCGCGTTCGACGATGCGGCCTTCGTTCATCACTATGATTTCGTCTGCGTTCTTGATGGTGGACAGACGATGGGCTATGGCAATGGTCGTGCGGTTGCTCATCAGTTTGTCGAGGGCGTCCTGCACGAGCCTTTCGGACTCAGTGTCGAGGGAAGCGGTGGCTTCGTCGAGTATGAGCACGGGAGGATTCTTGAGAATGGCCCTGGCTATGCTGACCCTCTGCCGCTGTCCACCGGAGAGCTTGCATCCGCGGTCTCCTATGTTGGTGTCATAGCCCTCATCCTTTTCCATTATGAAGTCGTGGGCGTTGGCCACTCTCGCCGCCTCTTCCACCTGCCCGCGAGAGGCCTCCCTTACTCCGAAGGCTATGTTGTTGAATATGGTATCGTTGAAGAGTATGGCCTCCTGGTTGACATTGCCCATCAGCGACCGGAGGTCCTTCAGGCTTATGCGGCGGATGTCGATGCCGTCTATGGTAATCTGTCCGGCGGTAACGTCGTAGAATCTCGGAATGAGGTCCACCAGAGTGGACTTGCCTGCTCCTGATGCCCCCACTATGGCTACGGTCTGGCCCTTGTGTATGTCAAGGCAGACGTCCCTGAGTATCTGGCGGCCTCCGTCATAACTGAAGTCCACGTGCCTGAAACTGATGCAGTCCTTGAATTCCTTGAAGGGAACCGGCTTCTCATCCTCGCGGATTTTGTCCTCGGCATCCAGGATGGCATCTATCCTCTCCATTGAGGCCAGACCTCTGGGGATGCCGTAGGCCGCCCTGGTAAGGTCCTTGATGGGCTGGATGACACTGTAGAGGATGACCATATAGAAGATGAAGGTCGGTGCATCAAAGGGTGCGTGGTCCTTGAGAATGAGTATGCCTCCGAACCACAGCACTATGGCTATCATCACCGTGCCGAGGAATTCGCTGACGGGATGTGCGGATGACTGTCTCACGGCGACGCGGGTGTTCTTGTCTCGCATTGCGCCCGTGATGCCCTCGAAGCGGTCGCTCATCTTCTTCTCGGCCAGGAAAGCCTTGATGACCCTCAGCCCGCCGAGGGTCTCCTCGACCTGGCTCATCGTGTCGCTCCACAACTTCTGCGCCTGTGTGGACTCTGCCTTGAGCTTGCGGCTTATCGAACTGAGCAACAGCAGCATAAGGGGTGCGAACACCAGGGTGAATATGGTCAGCTGCCAGGATATCACGAAGAGCGTGCCTATGTAGAACACTATCAGGATAGGGTTCTTGATGAGCATATCCAGGGTGCTGGTGATGGAGTTCTCCACCTCCTGCACGTCACCGCTGATGCGGGCGATTATGTCACCCTTGCGCTCCTCGGAGAAGAATCCGAGCGGCAGGCTAACTATCTTGCGGTATATCTCCATCCTCAGATCCTTGACGATGCCGGTGCGCAGGGGAACCATAACTGCTGCGGAACCGAAGTAACAGGCAGTCTTGACGGCGGTCATCACGCAGAGGAACACGCACAGAAGCAGGAGGATGGAGCTTGCGCCCCTGACCTCCATCGCCTGGGTGACGTACCAGTAGAGGTTGTTGATGAACTTGTCCTTGAATCCTGCGGCGGCATCATCCCAGGGAATGAACTCATACTGCATCTCGCTGACGTTGAAGAGAATCTGCAGAATCGGGATGATCAGAGTGAAGGAGAATATGTTGAAAACGGCTGACAGAATGTTCAGCAGCACGGAACCTCCGACGTATTTCTTGTAAGGGGAGACGTATCTTGTGATTATCTTCCAGAAGTCTTTCATATCTCACAAAGATACGGAATTTTTCACAAAGTGAAAAGAGGGGACGCGGTCTCTCTGGGCAGGGCGATGACCCTGGGGGAAATGTCCGGAATGTCCGCAAGAGCACGTGTCGTGGCTCGCAGAGCCAGTTCGGGAGTGTTGTTATGCTCGGAGAGGTGGCACAGGAAGACCTGCCTGAGGCCTTTGTGGGCAAACTGAGTCACCGCTGCGGCGCATTCATCATTGCTCATATGGCCGTAACCGCCTTTGATGCGTGCCTGAAGGTCGGGAGGGTAGGGGCCTTCTGCCAGCATACGGCAGTCGTAGTTGCTCTCTATCACTACCGTGTCCGCCTGACGGCACCAGTCCATCGCTTCCGACGTCATACGCCCGCAGTCCGTGATGTGCACATATTTGTGAGAGTCGGCCATGATGGCGAATCCTATGGTCTCGGTGGCATCGTGAGGTACCGTGAAACGGCGCACGCGTATGCGTCCGGGTACTATTTCGTTCCATCCTTCCTCCAGGTCAGAGATCACTCCGCCAATGTATTCCCCTGTTCCCGGTCTGCGGATCAGAGCCTTGCGGAGCGTGGGGGAAGTGTAGACAGGCCGGGGCATACGCTTGCAGTAGGAACCTATGGACCTTATGTGGTCCCAGTGGTCGTGCGAAATGAGTATGGACGAGAAATCATCCGCAGCGAGTCCTTCCTTCTCCATCTCCATCCTGACGCGTCTCGGACTGACTCCGGCATCGATCAGTATGCCGGCTTCTATGCGTCCGCTGTCCTCGTTGCATATGCCGAGGAAATAGCAGTTGCCGCAACTGCCGGAGGAGAATGACTTGAACTTAATCGCCATCGGTCTTACAGTATTTCTTGATGACGCCGTATGCGTCCCTGATGCCGAGTTCTCCTGCGCGTGAAAGGTCTATGCAGCCCTTTTCGTTGTCCTTGAGGAATATCAGGATGAGTCCGCGGTTGTAGTAGGCGTCACCCATATCCGGATATATCCTGATGGCACGGCTGTAGTCCTGAATGGCTTCCACGAGTTGGGAAGAGAGGCAGTGCAGGTTGCCGAGGTCGAAGTGCAGATAGGGTATTTCGGGCAGAATACGTATGGCTTCCTCGATATCCGCGATGGCTTCCGAATAGTCGTAAGACTTGGTAGACCGGTCGCTTACACGAGCTCTTGCGGCTCCCTTGTCGTCCATCGTGAGGGTCTGCACATTGCTCTCTATCGAAGCGATGAAATCTATCATCTCCGCCTTCAGGGCGGCTCTGTTCATCAGGTAGAAAGCCTTGTAGAGGTGGGCATATTTGTCCCGCGTGACATCGTCGGGAGCGGATTCGACGGCTTGGTCGAGGTGCTTGAGCGCGTTGGTGTACTGCTTGTTGCGCACTTCGTCCAGACTCTTCAGGAACATAGTCTCAGATGGAGTGAGCTTGTCGGATGAGACCTGCGCAGGGATGCCGCTCCTGAGCGAATCGGCGCTTGCCATCACGATGGGGACAGGCATCTCGTCCACGAATTTGTCAAGCAGGGCGTTCTCGTACCTTCGGGACAGTGCCACGTTGCGGTTCTCCCTTTCGGCGGCAGCGCAGAACCTGTAAAGCGGTCGCAGCCGGATGTCCACGTCCCTGTGCTGCAGGAGTTCGTTGTCGAAGTCTTTCTTGGCGAATTCGGCATCGAGTGCGATGAGCGAATTGTATTTCCTGGTAGTGTCCGCGAAGTCGGAAGAGTCCTTTGCGCGGTACTCCCTGACTTTCTGCTGGGCCGTCTCGTAGTCGGATTTGGATGCCTTCATCAACCCCATCCTGCTTTCCACGTAGGAACGGCTCAGATAAGCCTTGGCGAAATCGGGATAGAGCTCGATGGCTTTGTTGTAATCCGCCAGAGCATCCTCCCACCGCTCCATCTGGATGAAGAACGAAGCCCTGTTGAAGTATGCCAGCACATTGCCCGGATTGATGTTGATCACCCTGTCCATATCGTTGAGGGCATTCTCGTAATCCCCGACCTGGGCGAGTATGAGACTCCTGTTGTAGAGGGTCAGCGCATTGCCGGGCTCGTCTTCGAGCACTTTGTTGAGGTCGGCCATCGCCGCATTGTAGTTCTGGGACTCGTAATGCATTATGGCCCTGTTGAAATAGGCGAACGTGTTGTCTCCGTCCAGCTCTATGGCCTTGTCCATATCGGCCACGGCTTCCTTGTATGATTGTCTGGAAGCATGCAGCCTGCCTCTCCTGATATAACCTTCGGGGTCGAACCTGTCCAGTTTGATGGCCGTGTTGTAGTCCTTGAGGGCCTGGGTGGTGTCCTGGAGGAAGAGGTAGGAGGCTCCTCTGTTGAGGTATGCCGAGGCATCCTTGGGCTCCTGCCTGAGATATTTGTCAAAATCCGCCACGGCTTCCTCGAAGCGTTGTGCCAGGAAATAGGTCACGCCGCGGCTGTAGTAGAGGCCCATGAATCCGGGACGCAGGTCGATGGCTTTCTGAAGGTCGGCAAGGGCCTTCTCATAATTGCCCTGCCTGCTCTCTGCAATGGCCTTGTAGTGATAGCCGTTGGTGAATACGGGATTTATCCTCACCGAACGGTTGAAGTCGTTTTCGGCTCCGATGAGGTCGCCCAGATTGTATTTGGCGATGCCCCTGAAGAAGAAGTTCCAGTAGTCGGTGGTGTCGAGTTTGGCAAGCACATTGAAGTTCTCGATAGCCTTGGCGTATTTGCCGTCTTCCAGGGCGGTCCTGCCACGGAAATAGAAGACGTCCTTGTCATACTGGGCGTATGCCGATATGGCAAGGGCGAGCAGAAGCGCTATTGTACTGAGAAACTTTTTCATTAATTTTGCAAATATAACATTTTATCCGCTATTCTCGTGAACCGTCGTTTCGGAATCGCTCTCATTTGTATGCTGGCCATTGTCTTTGACGCGGCGGCCGGCAATGTCGCGCCCGTGCCTGACAGCATCCGCAGCCTGAGGCTTTACCGTGATGTGGAGATCCTGTCCGATTCCATCTTCGCAGGGCGCGCCTGCGGTACTCCGGGAGCAGTGTCTGCCGCACAGTACATAGCCGACAGGATGAGACGCGACGGGCTTGAGGTGACCACCCGCGGCTTCGTGACGCAAGGACCCGGGGGAGAGAGACTTGTCGGACGTAACGTGATGGCCTGTTCGGTGAGACCCGGGGCCCGCAAGTGGATAGTCGTGACAGCTTATTATGACGGACTGGGCGTAAGGGACGGCAGACTCTATCCGGGAGCTGACAGCAATGCATCCGGAGTCGCGGCGCTCCTGTCCCTGGCCGATTCCCTGGCCGGCGGGTCGGTGCTCTCCAAGAGTTGCAATGTGCTCCTTGTCGCATTGGACGGCCATAATGCCGGTATGTCAGGGGCCGAGGATCTGTGGCGGAACTTTATGCGGGGCAGGGATGTGAGGATGGCCGTCAATCTGGACATCATAGGCTCCTCGCTGGCTCCGGTGCAGCCCTATATGCCGCGATACGTGATTGCCCTGGGAGGCATACCATATAAGAAGGCGCTCACAACCCTCGCTCAGGACCGAGGGCTTTCGATATATTACGATTACTACAGGAGCAAGGATTTTACCGAGCTGTTTTACAGGAGGATGGGAGACCAGAAGGTGTGGCTGGAGCAGGGGATATCCGCGGTGATGTTCACTTCCGGTATTACGATGAATACCAACAAGGTCACGGACTGCGCCCGGACACTGGACTATGACCAGATGCGCAGCCGCATCAGTCTGATCATTGCCTGGTTGCGCACTTTGTAGATTTTTAGTAAATTTGCGCGAAATTTGGTAATTAGGAAGATATACATACAATGGTCAAAATCAATCTCGGGGGCTGCGACTCCTTTGTCAAAAACGCAGAGTATCAGAATTATGTAGCGAAGGCTCTGGATGCTTTCGACACTCTTCAGTCCGGTAACGGTGCCGGCAATGATTTCCTTGGATGGAAGACTCTACCGGTCGATATAGACGAGTCCCTCATCGCGGACTGCGAGGCGGTGCGTGACAGCTGGAAGGCGAAGGGAGTGAATCTCGTGATATGCATAGGTATCGGAGGCTCTTATCTCGGCGCAAAGTGTGCCATCGAGGCCCTCAGCCACAGTTTCATCGAGCCCGCGACCAAAGTCGTGTTTGCCGGCAACAATCTTTCGGAGGAATATCTTGCGGAACTTATGGACCTCGCGCAGGAGCGCAATGTGGCTTGTATTGTAATATCCAAGTCAGGTACCACCACCGAACCCGCCGTGGCTTTCCGCAT
Source organism: Bacteroidales bacterium (assembly GCA_024401865.1). Classification (GTDB taxonomy): domain Bacteria; phylum Bacteroidota; class Bacteroidia; order Bacteroidales; family UBA932; genus Cryptobacteroides. The sequence continues at coordinate 24,647 of JAKSKI010000010.1, read as the reverse complement.
CGTCAAGGAGTATATCGAGGGTAAGTACGGCAAGGCGGAGGCTTCAGAGCGCATCGTGGCCATCACCGATGCCAGGAAGGGCGCTCTCAAGACACTTTCCACCCAGGAAGGATACAGGTCTTTTGTGGTTCCGGACAATGTCGGAGGACGTTACAGCGTACTTACCCCTGTCGGAATCCTTCCCATCGTGGTGGCCGGATTCGACGTACGCGCCATGCTCAGGGGAGCTGCAGCCGAGCGTGAGTCTCTTATGTCAAGGTCGGCTGACAATGCCGCCGTCCAGTACGCCGCAATGCGCAACCTGCTTCATACGGACAAAGGCAAAGCTGTCGAGATACTTGTCACATACAATCCCAAACTGACTTTCCTGGCCGAGTGGTGGAAACAGCTTTACGGTGAATCCGAAGGCAAGGACGGCAAGGGTATCTATCCCGCCTCCGTGGCCAATACCGCAGACCTGCACTCTATGGGACAGTTCATCCAGGAGGGCAGCCGGATTATGTTCGAGACCGTAATCAACGTGGTCAACGCCAACAGAAGCGTTGTCATCGGCAGCGATGCCCAGAATCTGGACCAGCTCAACTATCTGGCAGGTCAGCACGTCAATCATTGCAACGCCATGGCCCAGCTGGGCACCAAGATTGCCCATATCGACGGTGGCGTACCCCAGATGGAAGTCAGCATTGAGCGTATCGACGAGGAGAACCTCGGCGCCATCTTCTATTTCTTCGAATTCGCCTGCGGCGTATCAGCCTATCTGCTAGGTATCAATCCGTTCAACCAGCCGGGTGTCGAGGCATACAAGAAGAATATGTTCGCGCTTCTGCGCAAGCCCGGATACGAGGCTCAGACAGAAGAGATTCTAAAACGCATATAGACCTATGCCGGACCTGCAGAAGGTAAAGTCGTTACTGTCCGGCGGCAAGTTCTGGAAGGACCTCTTCACGATGACACTGGGAATGTTTATCGCGGCTGCCGCCGTGTATTATTTCCTGGTGCCGAGCAAAATCATCGTCGGCTCCATTTCGGGACTCTCCATTGTGCTGTCGGGGGTTCTAGAGGCGGCCGGAGTGCATATTAAGGTGTCGGTAATGGTGATGATTATCAACGCCTTGTTGCTGGTGCTGGCTTATTTTCTTATAGGTTCGGAATTCGGCATCAAAACAGTCTACACCGCACTCATACTCGGACCTCTGATGGAACTCTGGGAGCTGATACTGCCTGTGTCCTCCCTCCTTACCGAGCCGGGTCAGACATCGGTGATGAACGACCCCTGGTTCGACCTCCTCTGCTTCGTGCTGGTACTGAGCGCATCCCAGGCGGTGCTGTTCCGCATCAACGCGTCGACAGGAGGACTGGATATCCTTGCCAAGATTGTCAACAAATATCTCCATTTCGACATCGGGGTATCCGTCAGTCTGGCCGGTGCCATCATATGCTGTACGGCATTTGCCATCAATCCGTTCAGACTGGTGGTGATAGGACTCATCGGCACGTGGATCAACGGGATTGTGGTGGACCATTTCACCGCGGCTCTCAACAAGCGCAAGTGCGTGACCATAGTGACCGGGAGGACTGACGAGGTGCGGGGATACATCATAGACAAGCTGGTCAGAGGCTGTACTCTGTACCCCTGCAAGGGAGGATTCTCCGGAGACGAAAAGACCGAGATCAAGACTCTGCTCACCCAGGAAGAGTTCGCCTCCCTGATGAACTTCATCCACGAGCAGGGCATAGATGTATTCATCACCGCCAACAACGTCAGCGAAGTGTATGGCCTGTGGTTCACTGACCGCAAAAGACGCAGCAAGAACAATCAAAATCAACAATAACCATGTTTATCGCAGAAAGCCAGGCTCTGGCTATCATCCTATGTTTTGTGACTATGCTCTGCTGGGGTTCCTGGGGCAATACCCAGAAACTTGCAGCCAAGAGTTGGAGGTATGAACTCTTCTATTGGGACTATGTCATCGGCATGGTGATCTTCTCCCTTGTAATGGCATTCACCCTCGGCTCATTCGGCAGGAGCGGCGTGCCTTTCATCGCCAATATGGCGCAGGCTGACTTCTCCAGTATCGCCTGGGTGCTGTTCGGCGCCGTGGTGTTCAACCTTTCCAACATACTCCTGTCTGCATCCACCTCCAAGGCCGGAATGTCCGTGGCTTTCCCTCTGGGATGCGGACTGGCTCTGGTCCTGGGCGTTGTCAACAACCTGGTGTTCCATCCCAATGACAAGACCAACGTCGCATTGCTGCTGGTGGGAGTGCTTCTGGTCGTGATTGCTATCGTATGCAACGGTATTGCGTCAGGCAAGGTCGACAAGTCCGAAAGGGACCCCGTTAGCAACAGGCAGGGCATCATTTATGCGGTGCTGGCAGGTATCATAATGTCATTTTTCTCCGCTCTAGTGTACAACGGCATCGATATTGACAATTTCTCCTGCCCGACTGCGGGTATGCTTACTCCGTACAGCGGCCTCGTGGTGTTTGCTCTCGGCGTATTTGCCAGCAATTTCATATTCAACTGCATATTCTCCCTCAATGACGCCGGACAGTCCGGTGTCAATTATGCGGAGTATTTCAAGGGCGGTGCCAAGACACATATCGTAGGTATGCTCGGCGGTGCCATCTGGTGCCTCGGTACAGGCCTCAATTACGTGTCTGCCGGAACGGCAGGCGCATCCGTGAGTTATGCTCTCGGACAGGGCGCACCCCTTGTGGCCGCAATCTGGGGCGTGTTTATCTGGAAAGAGTTCAAGAGCGCCAAGAAGGGCGTGAACGCACTTCTCACTGCAATGTTCTGCCTATTCATCGCCGGACTCGCATTGATTATCATTTCGGGCAACTGATTATGGTGAAATTCTTCAAGGTGGCCGGTCATATGTTCTCCATTGAGATGGACGATGGCAGCCTGCTGTGGGACAAAATGACGGTAAATTACGGGCCTTTCGAGGTCAGCGGGAAGGGGAGCGACGCTCCAACCTTTGCTCTTGTCGTGACGAACCCTGCGGATTGGCGAAATGGGCGGATTGGCTCTATGGAGCCTCTTTATGTCAGCCGTAACGGTGAGGATGAGCCCCAAACAGACCTCTTTGCCGATGGGGACGGACTGTATGTGGAGACATCTCCGAACGGACGGATACCGAAGATTGCTTCTCTGTCCATAAGTCCGGACTGCAGGAAGGGGGATCTCCGTATCGGTGATGCCCGTTATTCAAAGTTCGCCATTGATAATGCCGCTATGCTTATGTTTGCGTTCGCCACAGTCGGGTTGGATACGTTGGAAATGCATTCCTCGGTGACAGTCAATGACGGCAGGGCATATATGTTTCTGGCCAAAAGCGGCACAGGCAAGAGCACCCACAGTCGGATGTGGGTGGAAAATATCCCGGGAAGCGAGGTCCTCAACGATGACAATCCCATAGTGAGAGTCCTCCCGGATGGGTCAGTGAGAGTGTATGGGTCGCCCTGGAGTGGCAAGACACCGTGTTACCGCAATGAAAGTGCTCCTCTGGGTGCTATGGTGCTTATCCGCCGTTGTCCTGACAATAAGATTACCAGACTATCCGCATTCGAGGCATATGCCGTAGTGTCCTCGTCCTCGTCAGGATTCAGGGGCATCGGGAGGTTTGCCGACGGATTGCATGAGACCATTTCCAAGATAGTGCTTGAACAGCCGTGCTTCGTACTCGATTGCCGGCCAGATGCAGAGGCAGCACAAGTTTGTCACGACGCAGTATGCAAATAACAGTTCCGAATGATATTCTTCTTGCAGAAGTCGGAGCACTTCTGGCTGAGGGTAAGGATGTGGAGATACTTACCAAGGGCGTGAGTATGCTTCCATTCATAGTGGGTGACAGGGACAGTGTCCTGTTGAGGAAGGACAACGGCTCAAGGCCTCTGGCACCTGGAGACATAGTGCTCGCGAGGATAGCCGGGACGAATTATGTGCTGCACAGGGTAATGCAGATAGGGAGGAATGTGGTGGTCCTGCGTGGTGACGGCAATATCCGTGTGTGCGAGACGGTCAGCCCCGAAAATGTACTGGGACGGGTCATTAGGATTATCCATCCTTCAGGCAAGTCCTTCAGGCCTGGGGGCGCCGTCATTTGGCGGCATAGTTCAGAGTTGTTTCGACGGTTTGTATTGAGTATTTATAAAAGAACCATATATAAAATACTGATGAATAATGAAAAAGGTTGAAGGATTAAAAATGCGCAGGTTAGGTAAGGAATATATGATTATCCCCGAAGGCGCAAAATTGATAAATTTCAATAAGATGGTATCGTTCAACTCCAGTGCTGCATATCTTTGGGAGTCTGTTGGCGACAAGGATTTCACTGCCTCGGACCTCGCAGGACTCCTGATTGACAAATATGGCATCGATGAGAGCATCGCATCAACGGATGCTGCTTCCATTGCTGCCAAATGGTTGGAGGAAGGACTTGTCACCGAGTAGAAAGTGAAAGATTTCAGGAGTAGCCTCAAAGGAATTTCCGGAGCCTCACGTCCGTTCAGATGGCGCATTGCTGTCAGCGTCCTCATAGGATTCGTACGCATTGCCGCCTCGCTGGCCTTCGTCTGGGTCTGCAAATGTCTGGTTGACATCGCAACAGGTGTGCTGGACAAGCCCCTGTCCGACTATGCGTGGCTGATGATAGCCATAGTGCTTGTGCGGATAGGTTCCAATGTGGCCGCTTCTTATTGGGAGAATCTCAATCATATCATCGTTACCAACACTCTTCGCAAGAAGACGTTCGCCCACGTGTTGGGCAGCAGTTGGAATGTGCGGGAGGAATACCACAGCGCCGACGTGATGAACCGCATCCAGGAAGACATAAGGGTGATGGTCGAACTTATCTGTACGCGGATACCTGATATCATCATCACTGTCTGCCAGTTGATTGCCGCTTCCGTCTTCCTCGTGCTGATGGCTCCCGGCCTTCTGGTGCTGCTTGTAGCTCTGATGCTTGTCGGTCTAGTCGGCTCGAGGCTCTTCTACAAGTCCCAGCGCAAAATCACCGAGCGCATACGTCAGCTTGACAGCAGAAGCCTGGAGCACATTCAGGAAAGCCTGCAGAACAGGGCTATGGTGCTCACTCTCGTGGGGCTTGACAAGGTCATTGCCAAATTTGTCGGAATCCTGGACAGTCTGCGCAGAGAGTCCGTCTCAAGGCTCAACTATAACAGTGTGGCCAGGGCGTTTCTGTCCTTCGGCTTTATGGCCGGCTACACGACCGCGTTCCTTTGGGGAATCTTCGGTATCAGGGACGGAGTGGTTACCTATGGTATGATGACTGCCTTCCTCCAGCTCGTGGGCCAGGTTCAGAGACCTCTTGCCGACCTCTCCAAGCACGTGCCCGCATTCATACAGGCGATGACCTCCGAAGAGAGGCTTGCCGAACTGGACGCCCTGCCTGATCTGGTCCATATCGAAGGACCGCTCCTTGATGCGGCCCCGTCTCTGATATTCGACAATGTCACGTTCGCATATCCGGGCAAGACCGTTCCCGTATTTGACGGATTCTCCCATACATTCAAGTCCGGCACCCTCACTGTCGTGATGGGAAGTACCGGCAGGGGCAAGAGCACCCTTGCCAAACTTGCGATGGGCCTGCTTGTACCTCAGGGCGGTTCGATAGAATTTGTCCCGGATGACGGTTCACGCATCCCCGCTTCTATGGGTAACTTCATGTACGTGCCTCAGGGTAACAGCCTCCTGAGCGGCAGCATACGCGACAATCTCCTTCTGGCGGATTCCGATGCTGACGAGGCCCGGATGAGAGAAGTCCTCCATATCGCCGCCGCTGACTTTGTGTTGGACCTTCCCGACGGTCTGGACACGCGTTGCGGCGAGAGTGGTTCCAGTCTCAGCGAGGGTCAGGCACAAAGAATCGCCATAGCCCGCGCCCTGCTTCATCCCGGTACGGTACTCATTCTCGATGAGGCGACTTCCGCCCTGGATTCCGCTACCGAAACGACTCTTCTGGAGCGTTTCGCCTCAGAGTATCGCGGGCACAAGACTATTCTTATGATCACTCACAGGGAGTGTGCGCTTTCATACGCAGACGAGGTCCTCAGACTTGACTGAGAACCCCGTCATTACAGGCGTTGCTGCAATCAATGGACAGTGTCGTCCACGCAGCCTTCGAAGTTGGCTTCGGAGTTGTCGGAAATATAAAGCTCCGCTGCTGCCGGGTAGCGGCAGATGACATTCTTCATACCGACGTTTTTGCAGTCCTTGAAGTATACCAGGCAGGGGAGTGCGCAGTCTGCCGTGACATAGCCTTTTGACTGCATCTCCCTGACGTTCTGTCTGAGAGCTTCGCCCTGTCCTTCGATCACTCCGCTTACGATGGTGATATTCTCTGCACCTTCAGCCCAGAAGATGGCTTTCTGCCCCTGATAGTCGAAGATGTTGGATGAACCCACGACAGTGCCTCTGATATAGATGGCAACATTGCTCTTGAGCCGGACGGCACCTGTGAGATAGCGTCCTACGCTTACATAGAGGGCACCTCCACCATTCTCCGATATGAAGTCGACGGCCTTCTGGAAACTTGCCGTATTGTCGATGAGTCCGTTGCTCTTGACACCGAAGATGGAAGCATTGTAGATTCGGCCGGGTTCCACTCCGATCATCTTGCCGATATACTCCTTCTCCCTGGTTACAGGCTGGTTCTGGGCGATTGCGAGGGTGGATACCAGCGCCAGCGCAATCATTATGATAGTCTTTTTCATTTCTTTTTGCTGAAGTGTCTAGTTTTGTTCTTCACGATTTCTTTCTTGCCTTTGGGAGCCGTGGGTTCCACAATCTGTACGTTCTTGAACACTACTCCGTCAACGTCGTCGAACACGAATGCGGGACGGTAGTCCCGGTCGGCGACTGTTATCCTGACATTCTTGAAGGTCAGGTCGTCAGCGTGACGCACGTAGAATCCCCAGGCGGGTTCCTCCTTCCACTGGGAGAACTCTGGATATGACTTCTCCAACTCGGGCATTGCTTCCAGCACCTCGGGAGTGCAGTCGCGGAACGCTATGGCAGTGTCTGTCTTGCCGGGGTAGACGATTTCGACGTCTTCTATAAGTACGTTCTCAATCCTGTGGTCAGGCAGACCGAGGATGGAACTCGGGCACACATTGCGAGGAGGAAGGGGGACGGGACCCTCGTAGATATAACCTGCGTCCGGTTTGCCGCGGGGTACTTCCGCATATACGTTGCGGATGACTATATCCTTGACACAGGGTATGTTGGAGTTGGAATTGCGCGTGCCGAAACGGATGAAGATGGGGTTGCCGGTATTGAGGCTCTTCAGACCGTCCACCAGCACGTCCTCGACCCTGCCGCCGTCAACGCTGGCGATGTTGATGGCGCTCCTGAATGTGTCGAAAATGGTTATGTCCTTGAATACGAAATGCCTGAACACACCCTTGGTGAGAGTGCCGAACTTGACGCCGCTGGCGCTGCTGCGCCCGATGCAGTTCTCCACAAGCACATTCTCGCTGACACCGTCGACGTGGTGGCTCTTGAAGCAGTAAGCGTCGTCCGATGCGTCGATATAGCAGTTCCTCACGATTACGTCGCAGCAGTCGACAACGTCCAGACCGTCATTGTTCCAGTATGCCTTGGCATCGACCTTGATGCCCTCGATGGTGAGTTTGTTGCAGAGTTCATACTGCTGTGTCCAGCAAGCGGGATCCTTCAGGGTCACATCCTTGACAAGAACGTTGTTGCATTTGAGGAAATGGATGATTTCGGGACGGTTGGATTCCTGGGGACGGTCAAGCTCGAGATCGTCCTTGAAGAGTCCGAGATGTACGTACTGGACCATTCTGTTGGCCACTTCGAACCCGCGGCAGTCAAGAACGCCCTTGCCTGTAAGTGCGATGTTGTCCTGACCTACCGCGAATACCATTGCGGTCCATTTGACTATCGGGTCACGCACGTAATCCCAGGGGTTGAGCGAGCCCAGGAGGACAGCCCCTTCTTCGAGGTGAAGGTCGACGTTGTCCTTGAGGTATATTGAACCGGTGACGAATTCGCCGGGATTCACGATGACGGTACCGCCGCCGTTGGCGCTGGCGCAGTCGATTGCAGCCTGGATGCTGCGTGTGTTGAGTGTGATGCCGTCGCCCCTGGCTCCGAAATCAGTGACTTTGTAATCCTTGGCTCCCAGGCTCAAAGTCATCGAGCAGAGAGCCAGCACTAATGCTGTCCTTAGAATATGTTTCATTACTTATAGAGTTTTACTGGTCCGATAAGTCCCATTGAAGGCGTTGCGCCCTTGGTCCATTTCTTGGCCACGCTGTCGTCTTCAAATGAGCCGGTATAGTTGGCCATAAGGGTGTTGACTTTGACTTCGATGGTGTTGTCACCTTCGTGCAGCACGCCTGACAGATCATATATTCTGCGGCCGAACCACTTGACGCCCAGGTCTTTGCCATTCACCTTGAGTTCGCAGATTTCGCATACTTTGCCAAGATTGATGTACCTGGGAAGGTCCTTGCCGAGGGTGACTGTTGTAGTGTAGGTGACATCTCCCATAAAGTTCTTGTACTTGTCGTTCTTCTGGAGGTCTTCAAGAGCATCGAAGTGATCCGTCAGCACGGTGTCGACCTGGGGGTTGACAAGGGTGAGGTCCCAGTTGCCTACAGCGAGGGTGTCCTTGCCGGTGGCGGGAAGCGGGTTCCACTTCTCCCCCCTGGTCTCCTTGTTGAACATGAACACATAGCTTTCGGAGGGACCGAATTCGAAGCTCACCCTGCCGTCCTTGCCGATAGGCATAGCGTAGCGCTTGCCGGTGGAGGCATCATAAATCCACGCGTGCCTGCCTCTGGTGACAGATGCCGGGAAGATGATGTCTGTGCTGCGGCACTCGCTCATATGGGCATTGGCGAAGAAGAAGAACTCGCTCCTGTCGTCCATCACGTAATGGTTCTGAAGGAGGAAACGGTCAGGATTGGTGACTGTGACAGCGTGAGGAATGTTATACCTGTTCATCACGGAGGTGTACCATTCGAGATATTTGCCGTCCGCGGGATTGTCGAGGAGGATGAAGTTGTCCTTGTACTCCTCGAGCTTGCCTACGAGTGCCTTGACCTCATTGTCGCGCTCTTCGAAATTGTCGAATCCAAGACTCTTGCTGGGGAATCTGTTGACGCAGAACACGCGGCCGCCCTGCTTGACGAAATCGAGCAGCAGGTTCAGCGTGTGGGGAGTGGTGCTGGTGACTTCCACCAGGAAGATGGTACCGTACTGCTTGGGGCCGTAGCAGATCTTGCCGTTACGGACCGTAGCTCCGTCGAGGATGGTCTCGGTCACATAGTCGGCGCCGCCACCGTTCTTGTGGATGGCCTCCCATATGAGGGATGTATAGGGAACGTTGAGCTTCTCGGGGAAGGGCTCCGTAGTCACGCCGATTTCAGACCACATATCGTAGTTGGCCGGAAGAATGGCTATGTCGGTAAACATGTCGGAGTTCTGGAGAAGGCTGCTCATACGGGCCCGGTAGTCGTTGAGAAGCTTGAAATAGCGCCACCAGGTGTTCTTCTCATTGTAGTAGCTGCCGTAGCGAATCCACCCCGGGAATCCGGCCTTGGGAGGATTGTAGTTGAATCCGTGCCAGACGGAGTGGGTTATGCCGGCCTCCGCAGCCATATCCGAACCGACCTTGAGGAACTCCAGGGGGGTGGAGAACACTTTGTAGGTGTTGGTCATCTCCTCGCAGCTGACAAGGCGCTTGCCCGTGAGGTGAGCGGCCGAAGAGACATACTTGTCAATCATCGTATAGCCGCGGCCGCGACGGTAGTCCTCGTCGCCCATTTCTTCACCCACACGGTGCCTGAGGTAGTTGGTGGTCCAGGATTCGCCCTCGGGAATATCGTGCTCGAGCGAAGGTTCGAGCTGGAAGAATCCGCGGCCGTATGCCTGTGCGCGTGACTTGACGCCTTTCTCGCGGCACCAGCCGGTATAAGTCTTGACGTATCTCTCCTGAAGGAGTTCGGCCTTGGTGAGTTCGAAATCGAAGCGCACCCGGTTGACCTGCTCGTTGAACTTCTCGCCCTTCCTGCTGCCGTAATCATAGCTGTCGACATTGCCCAGACGTCCGGTCTTGAACATCGTGAAGGGGAGCCAGGGCATAAGGTCGTAGCCGCGACGTGCCTTGAATTCTTCGGCGAAGTCGGAAGTCCAGTTGCAGCCTTCAAGTTCCATACTGTCCACGAAGAATGCGCGCAGATGGCTGCTCAGAGGGCCTATGCGACCTTCGATTGTGTCCGTCATATGGTCGAGGTAGCGTCTTACGGCCTGCTGGTCCATATGGTTGAGGATAGGGCCTGCAGCTCCGGGAGCACCGCAGATGACTGATGCAAAACTGTCATATCTGACAAGAGCATAGAGCTGATGCTTGCCCTCGGGGACGTCGATGGTGAGCAGGTCTCCGTCGAACTTGTCCGTGACGTCGATGGCTTCAGAGAGGTCATTGACGGGATCGGGGACTATGTAGCAGGCGACCAGAGTGGGTATGCGGCTTGCGGTAACTTTGGTCACGCCGGGGTCTATTGTCTTGAAAATATGGAACTTCGATACCTGATATGTGGGGAGGTTGTCGGGAATGGGCTGGGCGTATGTGAGCATTACGGACGCCCTCTCATCCCAGGGAAGAGTCTCCGAACCGAAAGGCCAGCCCGAACCGATGATCAGGTCGCAGGTGAGGCCGATTCTCTCGGCTTCATCGAAGACAACCTTCAGCATATCTATCCATTCGTTGCTGAGCCAGATCAGCTCTTTGGTGCCTGCAGCCTCTTCTTCCTTGCCGGGGAATCCTACGGGATTGATTTCGACGCCGCCGATGCCGGCATCCTTGAGAAGATGGAGCTCGCGCACAAGTTCGTCAGCCTCGACACGGTCACCGTTCCACCACCATCTCACGAAGGGGCGATAGTTGGTGTCCGGATTCTGGAACTGCTCATAGCTCCTGTAGGGAGCGGCGCCGGTTGTCAGACCAAGGGTCAGCAGCGCAGCGGCGCATACTAGGAATCTTTTGAATGATCTACTCATAACTATATTTTGTTTATCCAGTTGTCTCTATGATTAAAGTAACTATTCCATCGTAAATTTACTGATTATTTTTTGATAATGGAAGTATCCCGTTGCCTCTTGTCACTAGGAAATCCCCGTTTCTGAACAGGTTCGGGGTGTCGATGATGAGATTGCCCGACACATAATTCCTGTTGTGGTTGAGGCTGTCGAGGGGTTCGAGCAGCTCAGGGTAGCGGGACGTATAGAGGTCTCCGTACAGATCTATGTCCGCCCATCTGGATTCGAATCTTGCAAATTTCGTCTTGAGTGCGTCATAAGTCCAGGGGCTGCAGCTGACAGCATAGTTGCAATGCAGGAAAAGGTTCCCCTTTATCTCATTGTCGCGACCGCCGTGGATCTGGACAGCTCCGAAGCGAAAGCTGCCGCAATGGTCAAAAATGTTGCCGTATACACGGTTGCCGGAGATGAAATCATCGAACCTGACGGCCGCCGCACCGTATTTCGTGCCTCCGTTTATGTTTTTCCACAGGTTGAAACGGATTATGAGACGTCTTGTCGCCAGATCTCCGAAGCTCTCGAGGGCTCCCTGGTCATCGCTTTCCCTTACGAGGTCGCTGAATGTGTTGAACTGGACCTTGATATCGTTGCCCAAGAGAGAGACGGCCGAGGACGTGGAGTTGCTGAAGTCGTTGCCGCTTATGCGGGCTCCTACTCCAGAGAATTGGACGGCAGGTTCGTAAGTATGCTTGAAAAGGGCGAAATCCTCCACTTTGTTGCCCCTAATGACAAAACCGGACGGGGAGAGAGTGTGCCTGTCGCCTCCCTCGGCAAGTATTCCTGCTGCCCCGAGTTGCGACAAATGGCAGGAAACCACCTTGTGCCCCGTGCCGCCCTCTATCCTGATTGCGGCTTCCCCGAACCTCGTGATGCGGCATTTCCGGATGACGTTGTCCCTGCCTCCGGCTATGGAAACCGCTCCTCCGCGTCCGCCGCAAAGTTCTATCCCCTCCAATGTGAAGCCGTTGCAGGAGTTGGCCTCGATCATAGCCTCTTCCGGGAAAACGGATACCGTGGTGCGCGTGACTCCGGGAACGAACCCACCTTCCGGAGGATACCAGTAGATGATGCCCTCATCTCTGTCTATGTAGTATTCTCCCGGTGAATCCAGCTCGCAGAAAAGGTTTACGCCGAAGAAACGGGGACCGTCATTATAGCCGTAGCGGTGTCCGATCGGATCAAGGGTCAGGGATTTCGACACGGTATCTATGCAGGAGACGGACTTGTACTCCTCATACCAGTCCCAATACCAGTAGCCGAGCATATAAGGATCCTTTTCGTCGGCCCATCCGTCGATTCTGTAATCCAGATACTGCATAATGCCTTCCTCGGGACAAAGGATGTCTCCGATGAAACTGTGATGCAGCCCCAACGTCTGGCCGAGAGCCTTCCCCAGATGAGAGAATTCCGTACCGTTCGGCCAGCGGGCAAGATTCTGCCTCGAGCCGTCGACGTAGAAATCAATCCTGTCCTCACGCTGCACCGGGTTGCCGAATTCCGAGATGCCGCAGGAGCGGAGGTCGGCCATAAGGATGCCGTCGCGCCATTCGCGCCACCCTTCCACCACGGTTTCGCCGCTGAAGACGGGATGCTTGCCGGGCAGGGCTTTCAGCCGCACGGGGGAAGTCAGCGAATCCAACCGCAGAGTAGAATCCATCCGGTATTCCCCATCATCAAAAAGTACATTGACTGCGGTGCCGGGATGAGTACGGGAATATTCGCAGGCGGCCCGGACCGATTGCGCCGGAGACGTCCCTGATGACGGCGCTACATAGAAATCTGCGTCAGTAGAGCAGGCCGATACGGCGAGGATATATATTAACCGGCAGACTCTTCTATTCATATTTATTACGAGTGGTAATCAGTTCCGCAGGCCCGGTGAGCCATACGCCCTCCGGAAGGATATCTACGGACAGTGTGTCTCGTTTTGCCTTTACGGGGACAGTCTGAGGCGGTTTGAGGCCGTTGACGTGGCAGTGGACTAGGGCCGCCGCCACTATGCCGGTGCCGCAGGCCAGGGTTTCGGCCTCCACGCCCTTCTCGAAGGTCCTTATGCGCAGATTCGAGTTGCCTGAAGATACAAAATCGACGTTTACGCCTTCGGGGGCGAAGGCGGGGAGATGGCGAAGACGGAATCCTTCTGTGGCGACGTCAAGGGTTTCGAGCTTGTCCACAAATCTTACCAGATGTCTGGTGCCGGTATTGACGAACCAGCCTTCCTCGCATTGATGGAGGTCGAAGGGGTCAATCATCTTCAGCCGTACGGTGCAGACGTTGCCATCCTTTCTGAGAATTGCAGCCCTGTGTGTGCCGTCTGCTGCTTCGAAGACATATTCCTTGCCCTCACCCGGGACAATTCCCAGATTGTCTGCAAAAGCCGCAATGCAGCGTCCTCCGTTGCCGCACATCATACCGGTGCTGCCGTCGGGATTGAAGAATTCCATCTTGAAATCACAACAGGCCGAAGATGAGAGTATCATCAGTCCGTCCGCGCCGGTTCTTCCGTCAGCATCCATAAATCCGGATTTCCTGTCGCAGAGAGCCGAGATTGCGCCGGCTTCACGGTAAGAGTCAATACCGCCGCTTCTCCCGTCAATCACAATGAAGTCATTGCCGGCTCCGGAATATTTATGCAATATGGCGTCTGTCATTGAACCGAATACAGTACTACAGGCCCCTCCAAACCTGATTCATACAGGGGCGAATCAGCTGTGTAGAAATCAAAGCAGGTATATGTTATCCTGTCGGCGCCCGGCTGCAGGTCACCTATGATACGGTTGTGCCAGGTGTCGGTCACATCTATCCTCAAGGTATTGGATCCTTTGCGCACGACATCCGAAATGTCGACCCTGAACGGCCTCTTCCACAACAGACCGAGGTCCGTGCCGTTGACGAACACCCTGGCCATATCGTGGACTCCGCCCAGATCCAGCGCACAGGGGGAACCGTTGGATTCGAACGAGGTTGTGTAGGTCACTGTGCCGGAGAAATATCTTATGCCGGGGTCATCGGACTCATCGAGCCTCTCAAGAGCGGGCATTGTGGCGTTCGAAGGAGCGCCGCGGTCCTGTTGGAATTCCAGATTCCAGGGACCCGTGATTTCGCCCAGACGTCTGAATGTCTTACGGGTCGCAACGGCCGATCCCTTGGGGTCATTGCCCCTGAAAAGAATGAACAGGGCGTCATCAGGTTCGAAATGAAGACTCACGGTGCATCGTCCACCTGATGTGCGGTAAGACAGCTCCTCCACCGTGCCGCTGTCTGCGTGGAGCACTGTGGGCTTGAGTCCCGAGGTCCTGAAACTCACGTCGATGTCCCGGCTCTCGGGATTGATGTTGGCTATCCAGTACAGTTCTCCGTCATCGAGATGCCTGTGTACGAACCGTATGTCCGCGCCTGTCGGATTGGGGATATCCACATCCTTCTGCAAGCCTGTGCTGCGCAGGACAGCCTCAAGTTGGGAGCGTGCGATCACGTTGAGTCTGCCCGAATGCCAGATGCGGTTGACGAGAGCCCTGAATTCTTCATCGCTGCCACCCAGATCGCAGTGGCCGCGCGGCTCGTCTCCAACTATGATTCTGCCTTCCTCAGCCAGCTGCGCGAACCTTCGCAGCACGGGTATCGACATCAGGGACACCTCCTTGTCTATTATGATGACTTTGTACGGGAGCCCGATACCGGAAGTCAGTACCGTCCTGTTGATGAAGTCGTAGGCGTATCCGTCCGGCACTTCAGGCCTCTCGAGCTTGAATCTTGCCACGGCATTGGTCGTCTCGCTGTAATACACGGCCATATCCGCCACAAACTGCCCCTGGCACAGAAGGCACGAACTTCTGGACAGGTAGTCCGTCCATACACGCGCTTCATCAGCCCAGGTGTTGTGTCTGTTGAAGGCCATTCCGTGACGGCTCAGGGTAAGTCCGGGGACTTTGTCATCCACCGGCTGGTGCACGGTGCTGTGTATGATGAACCTGTTCTGCCCTGATGCCATTGCTGCGTCCGCAGCGCTCTTGATGTTGCCGGGATGGAGAGCCCAGGCAACCCTGCGTCCGTAAGCGTCCGGGTCCTGGCCGTTGGTGGTGAAGGATTCGCCGGCACAGATGTTCTGCCCGTAGATATGGGCAACCGAAGCCGCCTCTCTCATATCCGCTTCCTCGCAGGGGTAGGACGAATAGAATTCCCGCATCCAGAATGATGCCATTGGCACGTCCGCGTGACGCCTTACATCCATTCCGTCTGCATTGTATACTCTGGAATACTCCTGCGCCTCCACGTGGCGGGTAAGTCCGTATGCCCTGTTGAGGGAGTCCATTCCGTCATAGTGGTACTCGGCTGTGAGTTCCTCCAGGGTGCGCCTGAAGTCATACAGGAAGCGCTCCGTGCTCACTGCATCTCCTATTATCTGGCCCGTGAGCGCAGGAAGCCAGGGGAGAAGTTCATAACCTCTCCTTGATGCGAACTCCGATGGCAGCGACGCAGTCCAGTTCTGGCATCCGGACTCGTAACTGTCTATCATAAGGTTGGTGATGACGCTGCCCAGCCTGCCGCACGACGCTTCGTCATACATTTTGTAATACCCCTCGAAATACCGCTCCACGGCAGCGCGGTCAAGCTTGTCCACTTCCAGACCCGTGGCTTCGGGAGAAGCGGGGCCGTTCTTCTTGCCGGTAAGTCCGTATCCGAATCTGTATATCCTCCATTTGCCCTTGGGAGCCTTCCAGTCCAGTATCCCGTCACGGACCTTGCCGGTAAGGATGACGATGTCTCCGGGAGCGACTGCGTCTGACGTCTCGGGGGTGGGGTAGAAATCCCTTACGGAGTACGATGCCGCGAATCCGGCCTTCTCCATCGCCGCATTGACCTTGGTGACCGTATAGAGGGTCACGTCGTCAACCTTGACGGGTTTGTGAGCCACGTTGGAGCATATGCGGAAATATCTGGCCGTGACGGCGGGGAAGTCATACACGTTGTCAAGGCAGACTGTCTCGGGAGCCCTCGCCGTAACAGGTGTGTAACTTATGCCGTCCTCGCTGCATTCGATGTGCCTGGCATAGTTGTACCTCTCGCTGAACGGAAGCCTGATGCGGCAGGCCTTGACGGTATAGGGCCCGTCCAGAGAGACCTGAATCCAGGGGAATGTCTCATCCTCGCCGCTGCGGCTTATTGTGGCTCCCATTTCCTCCATAGTGAGGTCGTGGTCGGGTATCCTGACCGCGATGACGGCAATGTCCCTGTAGAATCCGTTGATGACGGATGCCTGCGGCAGTCCGGTCCTGATTCTGCGTCCTCCCTTGAAGACGGTCTCCGACCACACCAGCTTCTTCATCGCGTCTTCGGGACTTACCCAGGGCCCACCGGTGAGACTCCATCCCGGGGAACTCGTGATGGAGACTTCCATTCCCAGAGAGTCCGCCATATCCAGAGCCCGGTTGAAAACTCTTTTCCACCCTTCGCTCATATACGGCAGACGTTCTTCGACTATCTGCGGTGTATCGAATCCCGCATCGAATATGTGGAATCCGACTATTCCGCTTCTGTCCATCCATTCGATGTCCTTTCGCACACCTTCTTCGCTGATGTTGCCGTTCATCCAGTGCCACCATACACGGGGCCGGTATTCGCGCGGAGGATCGTTGAACAGGGAGATGATGTCTTCCCCGGCGAAGCAGGGGAGACAGAGCAGCAGGGCTGCAAACAGATGGCTCAGGTATGATTTCATCAAATGGTCAGAGTTACGCCCTGAAGGTCTTCATCCGCTGATGAAGAACCCACAAGAATGGTAAAATCGCCGGGCTCGACGCTCCATTTCTCCTCAATACCCCAGCACTGAAGCATATCATCAGTAATCTCGAAACTGACCTTCCGGGTCTCGCCGGCTTTCAATTCCACACGCTCAAAACCCTTGAGCATCTTGACAGGACGGGTTACTGAAGCGTATTCGTCGTGGATGTACATCTGCACAATCTCAGTACCGTCCACGTCTCCGGTATTGGTCACGTCGACGCTTACCGTCCTGCCATCAAGCACGGGCTCACCATAAGAGAAGGTGGTATAGCTCAGACCGTAGCCGAAAGGATAGAGGTATCCGGTGTGGGTCCACACGTACTTGCGGGAGTACTGCATAGGCTTGTAGTAATACACGGTAGGTATCTGGCCCTCGTTCCAGGGAATGGTGACGGGGAGTTTGCCTGAAGGGTTGACCTTGCCCCAGAGCACTTCCGCCACTGCCTGCCCTCCGAGCATTCCGGGCTCCCAGGCTTCCACAATGGCATCGACATTGTCCTTTGCCCATCTGAGGCTGAGGGGACGGCCGTTCAGGAGAACGAGCACTGTGGGTTTGCCCGTAGCGCATACCGCTTCGAGAAGTTCCTCCTGCCTGCCGGGGAAATCGAGGTTGTCCCTGTCACAGTTCTCTCCGGTAGTGCGTCCGTTAACGGAATACCGCTCGGTATTCTCGCCCAGAACAAGAATGTTGAGGTCGGCCCTGCGCGCCCTTTGTACCGCTTCCGCTATGGATGCATCGTCAATGTGCTCAATCATGCCGTCGAAGCGCATTACGTCCACATTGGGATAGAGCGCACTGATGCCTTCCGATACGGTGATCACGTCATCGTCCGCCTGGGGGACAACCCAGTCTCCGAGGATGGTCTGACTGTCGGCGTTGGGGCCGCAGACAAAGATGCGACCGGGACTGGTGAGCGGAAGCACGCCGTTGTTCTTGAGCAGGACGATGGACTCGCGTGCGGCTTCCAGGGAAGTCCGGCGATGCTCTGCCATGCTCCCGGTGCGGGAATCTGAAGCATACGGTTCGGGAATGGGATTCTCGAACAGACCAAGGCGGAACTTGGATACAAGTATGTTTTTGACTGCGGCGTCAATCATCTTCATCGGCAGACGCCCGCTTTTCACTCCGTCGATTACGGATTCGAAATAGTCGGGGCCCTGCATATGGATGTCGATGCCGGCTTCCACCGATACCTTGAACGCTTCATCAAGCGAAGGCAGCCAGTGATGCAGCAGATGCATCCTCTCAATATCCATCCAGTCGCTGACAACAGTCCCGTCAAATCCCATTTCATCGCGCAGCAGATCCTTGATCAGCCACTTGTTGCCGTGGCAGGGTACGCCGTTCACTTCATTGTGGGCTGTCATCACGGATCCGACCTTGGCTTCCTTGACGGCTACTTCGAAGGGGGGCAGGAAGAACTCCCTGAGTTTCCTCTCCGACAGGTCCATCGGAGCGGCGTTGATGCCGCCGTTGGGCTCTCCGCCGGCGATAAAGTGCTTGGCGCAGGCCATCACGCTGCCGGGACCGTATCCATCACGGCCCTGAAGTCCCCAGATGGAGTATTTGCCCATCTGGCTGACAAGATAGGGGTCTTCTCCGAAAGTCTCTCCGATACGTCCCCATCGGGGGTCCATTGTTACGTCCAAATCCGGTGCGAAGGTCCATGCGATGCCGGTGTTCCGCATTTCTTCGGCCGTTTCGGCGCCTGTCTTCTCCAGAATCTCGGGATGGAATGTCGAAGCCAGCCCTATGTTGGAGGGGTACACGGTACTGCCGGCAATCAGACCGCTTCCGTGCACTGCATCCACACCGATGAGAAGGGGGATTGCAAGCCTGCTCTCGGCGGCCATCTTCTGAAGCGAAACGGCCTCTTCGCCTGACAGCACGTGGAGGAATGAACCCACTTCGCCCCTGCGGACCTTGCCGGCCACGTCGGGATTGCCCAGATTCTCATCGGCCGCGTCAATGTTCTTGCTGGCGCTGCCGTGTCCCGGCTCCACGTAACAGGGCCCGACATACATACACATCTGCCCGACTTTCTCTTCGAGAGTCATCTTCCCGAGCAGGATGTCGGCTCTCTTTTCGGCAGGCAGCGAACTGTCCATATAATCGTTTTTGCATCCGGGTGCGAGTGCCAGCACTGCCAGCGCGAGAATGATTGTGAGTCTGGATTTCATAATTACTTGCTTATTGTTATCTGCAGTGATGTCTCCGGGCTGATGTCCTTGATTTCAAATTTCACGGTGTTGTCGGCATAAGTCCATTCCAGGCTGTTTGAGCCGACGCATACAGACGAGGGACTGGTTTCGCTGCGTACTTCGAATGCAATATTGACGCTTTGGGGCATTCCTTCGAATGAGCCGCTTACGGCCGACACGCTTATCCCGGTCACGTTTGCGCTGTCGTCGCACCTGACGGTACGGGATGCGATGGCATCGTTCTCATAACCGAAACTCTGTCCGTCATCGTCATACCATACATAACAGCTCGAACCGTGGGGATATATCTTGAAAATCACGTCGTCGAACGGCTTGCTTCCCACGAACTGAACGTCCTTGATTGTGGGGACGATGGCTCCGTCCCTGACCAGGAGCAGACCTGCCCTGTCCGAAGGGTAGGGAAGGGTGAGGGTCTGTCCCTTGCTGCTGATTCTCTCACCGGTCCAGTAGTCGTACCAATTGCCTGCGGGCAGGTACACCTCATCCGTGAATATGCCCACCAGGAAGCTGTCGCCGAACATATACTGATAGCACATATCATCGCAGTTGCGGTCATCGGGGAACTGGAGGGGCATCGAACGGACCATTGGCATACCGTTGATGCTGCCTTCGAGCGCCATCGAATAGATATAGGGCAGCAGGCTGTAGCGCAACTTGATACAGTTGCGGTAGATTACCTGCTCTTCGGGGCTGTAATAGAACGGATGCATCATCGAGAACCAGCTGTTGATCTGGGTCCAGGGGAGGAACATGCCGAAATGCAGGCTCTGCATCTCAAGCTCCTTCTCCACTGACATCACGTCGCAGGAGGTGTTCATATATCCGCTCATTCCGAGGTTCAACTGATCGAACAGAGCCGTCTTGCCTCCTCCGTTGTCGCCGCTGGTGGCTGCGCTCCAATGCTGTATGCCGGCCCAACCGCCGCAGTAGTGGTGCCAGGTACGCTTGCCGGTATGGCCCTTGACCATCTGGACCAGCTGCTTGGGGAGGAGCACCTGATTGATATTGTGCATCTCCTTGTCGGTGCATCCGTTGTAGTATTCCCAGAAGGTATGCTCGTCAATGGTCCTGGCGGGGTCCAGTTTGAATCCGTCCACACCGAGGTCCAGGAAGGTGCTCAGATGGTCCATCCAGTGCTCCTGACCGGACTGGGGCTTGCCGCTCCTTGCAGCGATGGCATCCTCCTCGGTGATGCTGAGGTCATACTCCTCACATAGCCAGAGCCCCAGCTTGAATCCCATCGAATGGAGTTTGCCGATAAACAGACGGGGCCATTCCTGCTTGGGGAAATCCTTCTGCTTCCAATACGGCTCCACCGAGAACCTGTCGGCGTTGAATGCCTTGGCCGTGCTGAAGTCATAGCGTTTGGTCATCCACTGCGGCTCAAGCCAGAAGAAGTCGCAGGGTACGCCATACTGGCGGAAATGCACGGCATCGTTGAGTATGTCGAACTGCTCTTCCTTCATATTGGGGCCGAATCCGAGTCCGTATGCCCATTTGGGCAGGACGTAAGTGCGTCCGGTAATCTGCGTGTACGAATCTATTGCGTCCGGCATCGAGTCGGCCGCTATGAGGTAGAAGTCCGACTGACGGAAGGTGTTGTAGATATTGAACCGGTTCGTGTCGAGTGAACCTACGTCAAAGAAGTTCTTCCTTGTAGTATTGTTGAAAATGCCCCATCCGGCCGAACTCAGCATAAAGGGCACCGGTATCTCCGTGTGTTGGTACGTGGTCCACATCCTGAGGAGCTCACCCCTGTGCTGGATGTGGTCGCGGCTGGTGCTGCCTCCGCCGTAAAACCTTTCGTCCGCCTTGAGGGGAATGGTGATGACGCTGCTCTTGTCCACGTCACCGCTCTCCTGCATATCCTTCTGTGAGAACTTGCCGTTGTCGTCGCCGATGATGCCTCCGTTGCTGGCAACGTGCATCTGCGAGAACTTGTCATTGATGACTCCGGCCAGTCTGGTGCACAGGGGATCCGTCGGGGTGAGCATCCGTATGCCGCTTACCAGGGTCTTGCCGTTGCGTTCGAGTGTGATGGAACCATCCGATTTGCGCACCTTGAGAATGCCCCCTTCAGTCCTGAATGAGACTGTGCCCGCCTTGTCCTGGCGGCTGAGCTTGACCGCGTCCCAGTCACTGCGGACAATGCCGTAGCGCTCCATAAGGGATTCTTCGAAGTCCTTGTCCCCGCTTATGCGGATGTGGAATATCTTGTCCGAACAGGCTTCGACGTTGACATACAGGCCGTTGCCCGTCTTGATTGTAGCGCTGTCCGCAGCGTGGATGCCGGATGCCGCCATAATTGCAGCGGCGATGGTTGTCAGTAGTCTTTTCATTATATGGTCATTTGAATTTGCACGATTGTCAAATTTACAAAAAATATCAGATATTTCCCCCGAATAGGGAGAGTAACGGTCATTGCTTCCCCGCTCCGTAGTAATAATAACGGGTCATCTTGTTCTTTTCGATGAGCAGACTCTCCTGGTCGAGAGAAATTATGATATCATCGGCAATTGCGCGTATCTGGGCATCAGTGGCGCCATATACGGTATAGATCAGAATCTGCTCGGAACCTATTGAATCCACCCCGTTATATCCGCCTTCGGCTTCCCGTGTCGAGATATATCCTCCGACATGTTTGAGGCAGATGCCGTTTATGATATCCCGTGCCTCGGAGATTTTGAATCTTCTCGAATAATCCTTTGTCGCAAGCCCTACTATGATCGAATGCTCGTCACCGGACAAAATCGATGAATTCTCGGAAGCGACGAAGTCAAGCCGCTTGTTAATGATGTCGAGTTCGTTGTGATATTCCACACCTTCAAGCGAGAGTTTTGAGGCAAGTTGGCGGATAGGGACGAGAAGCCCGTTTTCGACGACATTGTACGAATACGAGAACAGAAGCAGGAATATGATATCCAGATCCGCGCACAAATGATAAATCTTTGTGAAAAGTTCGAGACTGCTGTATCCGGCCCTGACATTACGGGATAATATGAAGAATATCAGGACACCGCTGATAATGGCCGACACGACCAGAGATACACACATAAGTTTCCTGAAGGTCCTGAACCGGATGGATTGCAGACCGAACAGCGTTTTGTCCTTCTGAAGCAATGGCACCGGCGAGGCTGACACGGCAGCTCCGAGAAGAGGAATGATTGTGATCGCGCACCAGGCGGGATGCAAGTCGGAATACAGGAACGGAAGGGCAAAGAGGATGCTGGACAGCAGGAATGCAAGGGCCAGGATATTTCGTCCCATCCCGCCACTCCCTGAAGGTTCATCCGCCCATTTGCTGATGGCCGGCAGAAACAGCATGGCGGGAATGCCAAGGATGACGTTGCTGTGTATGTTGTTGAGATAAATCAGCTGAAACGTGGGAAGTACCGAGGCGCCGGAGTAAAAGTGAACGGTGAGGCTGATGGGGATGCACAGCGCGAGCTCCACGCTCAGCATCGTTGTCAGGAAGTTCAACAGACTGCCGAAACTGTAGATATATGTGCCGGATGTGATTCCGTGATTCCACGACGCATAGAACAGGCGCCTGGCGCAGATGGCTGACAGCGCATTCAGAAACGAGCCTAACAGGATTAAAGGCGAGTCGATGCAAATAAAGTCACATATAAGGTTCCCTGCGAAAATACCTACTGCTGCCGGCATACCCCAGAATATCCCGGACACGATGGGCAGAAACGCAGAGGGCCTGATATCCGTCCCTTCAAGAATCGGAAGATTCAACTGAAAGGGGAGCAGCAGAGCCGTGTAAGCCACTGCAGTTATCAATGCCCTCAGTATGAATGTCTTCGGCTTGTTCATAAGGAAACGATGCCGCTCTGTTGGAGCAGAGCAACTGCAAGTTAAGGACATTGTTTTGGATTTGCAAGCGGTTGAATGTACCCGAGATGAAATTTCCTGAAGAGTCACTGCGCTTTGACGCTCAGAAGCGCTGCGTAACGCTCTCAAAGATGAGGCTGGTCCAGTATTTTGTGTGCAATACAAATGGTTGATGAGAATCAATAGTATTCCTAAATGAAATGCAATGTGTGGGATTGGTTTTTCGAAAAAAACACTATATTTGTCAATCGAAAGCGCTCCGGCCTTTGTGACAAAGAATATTTACAAGACGTTACTTGACGTTTCTTCTTATATCAGACTCTTTTTGGTTGAAGCCAATTTACCTTACTGTCTGAAATAAAAGATTCAAGTAGGACTCCCACGTCTTTCTTGTTTTCCGTTCGGAAAGGGTAGAACCGGGCACAGACTGTACTATTTGTTAATATGAGCAGTAAAGATGTAGTTAACAGAGAGCCCGAAGCTGTAAGCCACTTTGCTACCGGTTTGTCTGTCATCAAGGGGGAAGTAACATCGGTCAGCGATATCAGAATTGATGGCGATTTCGACGGACGTATTTCCTGCAAGGAGCGTGTTATCGTCGGGGAGAACGCAAATCTTAAAGGTGACGTTATCTGTAAGATACTTGACGTTTACGGCAATTTTGAAGGCAATGCAATTGTGGGTGATACCTTTTCTCTCAAGAAAAATTCAAACGCAAAGGGATCGTTCAGGATTAACAAGCTGTTCGTTGAAATAGATTCTTGCTTTGAAGGCGAGACCAAGATGATTACTGATGAGGATTTTTGCAAGTTGTGCGCTGAAGATTCGTTTATGAAGGACTTCGGACCTGTATCCAAATCGGGTTCTTCTTCAGTTTAGTTCTTTTCCCAAATTAAAGTAAGGAGCATAATGCTTGTGCGGTGCCGTGGGTTGGGATTCTTGGATACTCCGACAGAACCGACTTCTCAAAAGCACATTCCGACCGACCGGCAAATATCTTTTGTCCTTTGAAGGATGATGCATTTAAGCTACTGATGTTTTTGGTTTTAAGTAACCAAAAACATCAGTAGCTCTTTTTTCGTATACACTTCTTGTGAGTTTGCCTCAGTTACAGGGGCTGCGAAACCCTGAGAGTGTCTTCACTGAGTGTCAATAAACTATAATATTATATTAGGATTGGCGATATGGCTACTTTTTATATACAAAATATTGCACGAATAAAAAAAGGGTAGTATATTTGCACTCGATTTGTGGTTTGAGGATGTGAGAATTTAATTCTTTATAATTCAAAACAATGGACAATCAGAATTGTTTAGGGGAAGCTCTTATTTCCTTTGGAGTTAAAGTGAAGGATGCCGTTGTCGAGGCAAAGGACAATATTGTAATCAGCGGCGATTTTTGCGGAAAAATTATTTCGTCCGCTAAGGTTACAATTCACGAAGGAGCCCATGTGACCGGTCAGATTTTCTGCAAGGATTTTGACTGCTATGGCATTTATTCCGGTAGATTGGATGTCAGCAATATGGCAACCTTTCATTCTAACTGCGTTGTTGATGGCAAGATGAAGGTTGGCCATTTTGCTGCGGATGACGGGGCTAAGATTTCTTCTGTTCTCAAGGTGCTTGGGAACCATTCCGCTTCGGTAGGACAAAAGCCGGCAACTCCTGCCGCTGCTTCTAATAAGTAAGCCTGCCTTGTATTGA
>JAKSKI010000001.1 GCA_024401865.1 Bacteroidales bacterium | reverse complement strand
TCAGAGAGCATTCCGTACTCGATGAAGAGCTTGATGTTGTCCCACTTCTGCTCGAACTGGTCCCTTTGACCGTTGAATATCTCCTCAAGTCTGTCAGCGACCTTCTTGGTAATGTATGTGCTGATCTTCTTTACGTTGGCATCTGACTGCAGATAACTCCTGCTGACATTCAGGGGAATGTCGGGAGAATCTATGACACCGTGGAGGAGGGTAAGGAAATCAGGGACGATATTGTCGACGTGTTCCGTGACGAACATCTGGTTGCAGAACAGCTGTATCTTGTTTTTGTCGATGGCCATACGCTCCTTGATCTTGGGGAAGTAGAGCACTCCCGTGAGATTGAAGGGATAGTCCACGTTGAGATGTATCCAGAACATAGGCTCATCCTCCATAGGATAGAGGGCCTTGTAGAAGTTGAGATAGTCCTCATCCTTGAGCTCCGAAGGGGATTTGGTCCATATGGGCTCAGTATCGTTGATCACGTTGTCTTCGTCCGTCTCCACGGATTTGCCGTCCTTCCACTCGGTCTTCTTGCCGAAGACCACGGGCACCGGCATGAACTTGCAGTATTTGCCGAGAAGCTGGCCGATCTTGCCCTTTGTACCGAACTCGGAAGCCGAGTCATCGTCCAGAAAGAGTGTTATGACCGTACCGCGGTCAGCCTTGCGGGAAGTTCCCATCTCGAACTCAGGAGAGCCGTCGCAACTCCACTTTACCGCTTTGGCGTCCTCCTTCCAGCTCAAGGTCTCGATGGTGACCTTGGATGCCACCATAAACGCAGAGTAGAATCCCAGGCCGAAATGACCGATAATATTGGCCATCTGGTCCTTGTACTTCTCAAGAAACTCTCCCGCAGAAGAGAACGCAATCTGGTTGATATATTTGTCAACCTCCTCTTCAGTCATACCGATACCGTTGTCGATGACTTTGAGGGTCTTTTTCTTCTCATCCAGCTCGATACTCACCTTCAACTCTCCCAACTCTCCCTTGAAATCCCCGCTCGAAGCGAGAGCCTTCATCTTCTGAGAGGCATCCACTGCATTGGCCACGAGTTCCCTCAGGAAAATCTCGTGATCGCTGTACAAAAACTGTTTGATGACCGGGAAGATATTCTCGGTGGTCACTCCTATCTGTCCTTTTGTTGCCATAGTATTGATATATATTAAAATTCAAGCCGTCCCGGTAAGGGTACGGCCTGAATCAATCAAATTGCGTTCCAGTGACAAATTGTCAGATTACATAGCTGAGGTTGGTGTGGAATGATGTGGTGCCGTCTTCGTTGAATGTCACCTCCCCGTAGTCAAGAAACACTCCGTCCGTATATGTCTCCCCGTACAAAGAGCCGGCAACCGGGACCAGTTTCAATCCGATGACTCCGGATGACTGTTTATCCATCTTCCACCTGAATGCTATGTCAGCCTTTGTATGATACTGGCACGAATATGGGCTTTCATCATAATTGCCTGAAGGAAGGCTGGCCTGCCAGTCGTGCTTTACGGCACCCATAATCTCATAGGTCTGAGGCAACATATAGATCAGAGTAAGGTATTTGACCCCGAAATCTTCAGAACGGGCCGCCCAGACTCCCTGTTCAATCCTTGATATCGTAAACCTGACGTGATCATTTGTGACAGTGATGGGCTTGAACTCGGGAGCGGTGAGCTCCTCTTCGCTGAGTTCGTTCAATGCAGACACGGGCGCATACACGGACATTGTATACATACTCAGGATGAACGACTGCAGATAATCAGGAGTTCTGTTCGATCTTGAAATACTGTTAGAGCCTACGGTACAGGCCGCAAGAGACAGCATCGCCAACAAAACAACAGTAATTCTCTTCATAGCGTCAAAATTTGTAACCGGCTCCGAAAGAAACACCGCAGAAAACCGTACCGAGTCCCATCTCCATGAAACCGAACCATTTCCGTCCCACCTCGATACCTATCGGAGATACGTTGAATGCCAGCTTAGGGACATATCCGGCTCCTGAGATGTCCGTATTGAAATATGACGTAAGCCCCAGAGAGACTCCCCCATACAGACGGACAATTTCCTTATCCGTATAGTATAGCCTGTATGTAGGCAAGATGCATATTGCCGCCGACGTAACAGATGACTTCTGCACCCCTTTTTCAATGGACGAATATGTTTTGTAATTATGGAAACAAGCTGACAGTCCCATACCGACCGCAGACCTCCGGGAGAGATGCATCATAGCCTCCGCTCCGATATTGTTGGTTGATGTCAAAGGCCCCGGATAGTCTCCATACATAGTTGTAAGAGGCTTTCCGACGGTGTAAGCCGAGTACCTTCTGACCTGATTGGCGGAGGGTGAAACACCGCTCATTCCAACACGGATATCCCAGGGCTGCCTTTTTGCCTGCAATGAATCTGCCTGAGCAAAGGCCGTTTCAAAAAACAAGAGGAAAGCTGAAACAGCCAGCAGGGTCAGATTCGTTTTCATTTCTTCGCATTCAAGTATTCGACCACATCCCCGACCGTAACGAAACCGGCGAGACGCTCATCGGGTATTACAATTCCGTAATCATCCTCGATTTTCATGAGCAGCTGGAGAATATTGAGGGAATCGGCCCCGAGGTCCTCCATGATTCTTGATTCGGGCGTAATCCTGGAAGGCTCTATCCTGAGCTGCTTCGCAAGAATCTTCTGTACTTCTTCAAACATTTTATCTATTCGTAATGGTCATACTTGTCAAGAGCATCCTCAATCTTGGACGAGAGCGAACCCGCAACCATCCTGTAAGCCTGTTCAATGCACTTCTCAACTGCCACGGCCTTGCTGCTGCCGTGGCCCTTGACCACGACTTTTCTCGTCCCGAGCAGCACGCTGCCGCCGTAATTCTGGTAATTCATAAATGCCTTCAAGTCCGCAAACATCTTTTTCTGGAAGAGGGCTCCGAACTTGTATATGGCGCGGGAGAAGATGGTGTCCTTGACCTTCTTGAGCAGCTCGAGGGCAGTCCCTTCAGTGGTCTTGACCAGCACGTTGCCCGAGAATCCGTCACACACGACGGCATCATATGAGCCTGACAGAAGATCCCGGCTTTCCATATTTCCCACGAAATTGATACAGGGCAGGGCGGAAAGCTTGTCATAAGCCTCCTTGCGTACAGTATCTCCTTTACCGGCCTCTACGCCCACGTTCAGAAGCGCAATCCTGGGCCGGGGGATATCGTAGACATTCTCAAGATAGAGCGATGCCATAATCGCGAACTGCTTGAGATAATCCGATGTCACCTCGACATTGGCCCCGCTGTCGCATATGCCGACAATGCCTCCCTTCATCGTGGGGAGAAGCGGGCAGAATGCAGGACGGATGACACCTTCCAAAAGTCCGACGCGGGTAAGCGCGGCAGCCACCAGAGCCCCAGTGGACCCGACACTGACCATTCCTGCGATGTCATCCTCGTCGCGGAGCATACGGACGGCCTTTATCATAGAGCTCTCCTTCTTGAGACGGATCACGTCCGTCGGCTTCTCGTCACAGCCGATCACCTCGGGAGCATGCACGACCGTGAGTCTGGAAGCATCGTACTGTCTCCCCGAAAGACATTCCGTGATGATTCCTTCATCTCCCGTAAGAATGAGATGAAGGTCAGGAAACGCCTCCAGAGCCATCAGACTTCCTTCGATATTGGCCTCGGGGCTATGGTCGCCTCCGAAACAGTCAACTATTATCCTTATCATCCTATTGACTTGACATATGAGCGACGGCGCTTGTTCTGCCTGGCGTCGAAGCGTTTCCAAAGATTCAGAATGGCGGCATTGTCCTCAAGATTGAGATTGGTGTCGGCATATCTGATATCGGGATTGTCCAGCATTTTGGCCAGCTGGTCGGCTATGATTACGCTCACCCCCCTGTTAAGATACTCGGGATCCACACCGATAAGCCCCAGGTCAATGATTTCAGGCTTGCGCCTTGCCTTAAGGAACTTCAACAGAGCGCGGGGCGTGAGATGCCCTCCCGCCACCTGCATTACCTTGGCTATGCAGGGGAAGCAGAGGCCCAGACATACAACCTTGTCATTCTCGTCGAGTATCACTATGGCGAATCTCTCGTCGATAATGAGCCGGAAGTTGTCGATGAGCAGTTTTTTCATGCTCTCAGTGAAAGGCACGGTACCGTAGACCTGTTCGTACGATTTGTCAAGCACCTCGAAGAAACCGTCCTTGTACCTGTCAAGGAAGTCCCCTCCGCTACGGGCCTCTCCAATGTGGAGTTTATATCTTTTCATCACGAACCGGGCCATCTGCTCCATCTCCTTCAAAGTTTCTTCATCTCTTGAGCGTCGTATCTGACTCTCGGTCCAGTCCACTTCCTTGGCATATCCGAGCCGCTCGATGAACTTGCCGTAATATTCGTAGTTGTACGCCTCTTCAAAGGTCGACATCTGGTCGAATCCTTCCACCAGAAGGCCTTCCCTCTCAAGGTCGGAGAAGCCCAGAGGGCCTACAACTTCTTCCATTCCCTTGGAAGCGGCCCACTTCTCGACCGCGTCGAACAGAGCCTTCGCCACTTCAAAGTCGTTGATTACGTCGAAGCGGGTGAAACGGACACGCTTCTGCCCCCACTTCTCGTTGGAGGACCGCTGCAGAATGCCGCTGATGCGGCCTGCCATCCGACCGTCCCTGTATGCGTTGAAATACACCGCCTCACAGGTCTCGTAATATATGTAATCGGGCTGAAATATCTTCCTCTCGTCAATATACAGGGGAGGTACGTAATATGGACAACCCTTGTAAAGCCTGTTGGGGAACTCCAGGAATTCCCTGCGCTGCCGTCGTGTCCTGACTTCCTTTATCTCAAGCATACTATCGGCATTTTGAATGGAAAGCCACACCCACGCCATTAGGTCCGCAATGGCTTCCGGCCGTGGGGTTGGTGACGACAAACTCATACTGCAGGTCATCACCGAAACGGGCCTTCAGCAACGAGGCCATCTGCTCCGCAAGTTCGGGAGCATCAGTGTGGCCTATGATGAAACGGTGACCCTTGATGTTGTCACCCATTTCCTCGACATACGAAACCAGACGGTTCAGAGCATTCTGACGGCCCTTTTCCTTGCCTATGCTGACCATCTTGCCGGCAGAGTCCATATGAATGATGGGGCGGATGCCTATGAGGCCTCCCATAGTGGCGGCTATGCCGCTGACCCTGCCGCTGCGGCGGAAGAACTTGAGGTCATCGGCAAAGAAATACTGGCAGTAGCGGTCAACTCCCGTTTCCGCCCATACGACAATCTCTTCAGGAGTCTTGCCCGCTTTGAGCATATCGCCGATTTCACGGACAATAAGATAGCTGATGATGGTTATGCCCTTGGTGTCGACTTCCAGGAACTTCCTCCCGGGATACTTGGCCTTGAGGACATCAAGAGCCTTGTACATGTTTCCGAAGGTCATTGTCATCGCAGCGGAGAAATGTACGTAGAAGATATCGTTGCCGGCTGCAAACTCCGGCTCGAAATATTTGATATATTCCTCTTCGCTGATGGCCGCAGTCGTAGGCAGCACCCCGCTCCTGAGCATATCGTAGAATGCCTTGGAGTCGAATTCACTGTATGATACGTAAGGATATACCGGCTTGGCGTCCACATTGTAGGGCATACTGATAAGCTTGTACCCGTATTCTGAAGCGACTTCAGGAGAAATGTCGGTATCCGTATCGGTAAAATAAGTCCACATGTTGTTGTTCAGGTTATTGTAGTACGATAATATAGTCATAAACAGGCTGTCCGCCGTCACACACAGCCACTTCAAGGCGGGGATACAGGGCGCCCAGCCTGGCACTGAGGGCCTCGGCTTCTTCCATAGGCACGTCTGCGCCCTTGAATACCGCCAGGACGTCATAACTGCCTGCGTCAAGTTTCCCGCAGAGGCTCACAAAAGCATCGGTCCTGTCCGGAGCGTCACACATTATCTTCCCGTTGGAGAAACCCACGAAATCCCCTTTGACGGTATCCTTGGTGTCCCTTATGGACCTGCACACCATTGCCGCCACGGTGGAAGATGCCACCTGCTCGGCCTGAGCGCACAGTTCATCGGCTTCGTCGTGCGCAAAATCGACGGACCCCAGCACGACATAACCGGCGCCTATGTTCCTTGTCCCTATGACTCTGACTTCGGAGCCCCTGTAAAGTCCTGCAGCCTGACGGGCCGTAAGAATTATGTTGGAATTGTTGGGGAGGACGTAGATCAAATCGGCATTCACCCTGTCGAACGCCTCAAGGAAACTCTCGGCTGAAGGATTCATTGTCTGCCCGCCTTCTATCACGAAATCAGCTCCGTTCTCCTTGAAGATGGAGACCAGACCTTCTCCGGAAGCTACCGCAATGACGGCGCGCTTCTTCCTCGGGCCTCTCGCCACCTTCCGGTCCATATTGTTCTCGTGATGCTGGAGGGTCATGTTCTCCACCTTCACCTTGAGGAATTCACCCCATTTCTGGCAAGCCCCGAGTATCTCTCCGGGAGTCCTGGTATGCACGTGTACCTTGATGATGCTGCCGTCACGTATGAACACCAGCGATTCGCCTGCGGAAGCAAGATAATCTTTGATTACACTCTCGTCGAACGACGCAACGACACCCACCTTGGCAGTCTGCAACCTCAGCAGGAACTCGGTGCAATATCCGAATTCGAGAACGCTGTCTTCGGAGAAAGCGTCCAGGTCGATATGTCCCGTATCAGGTGCCGATGACGGGAGCCCGGTGTCCGAGGTCCTGCCGCAGACAGCATCCCGCATTCCTTCGAAAATATGTACGAGGCCGGCGCCTCCGCTGTCGACGACTCCCGCTTCCTTCAGTACCTGAAGAAGGTCGGGCGTACGCTCGAGAGATGCCGCCATTTCCCCGCATAATGACTCCATATACCCTTCGATATCATTCCCGGGATAGGTTCCAGCCACACGGACGGCATCCTTGAACACCGTCAGGATGGTACCTTCGACAGGTACGGCAACAGCCTTGTATGATTCGCAGACGCCCTGGAGCATCGCTCTTTTCCATAAGTCGAGTCCGGCCTCGGAAACTTCCGCGAGTTCTTTGGAAATGCCCGCAAATATCCTCGAGAGGATGACTCCGGAGTTGCCTCTGGCTCCCAGAAGCATCCCGCGGGATATGAGGGAAGAGACCTCACCGAGGGTCAATCCCTCGGCAGAATTGACGGAATCACAACCGGACCTGAGGGTCATGAACATATTGTCTCCGGTATCCCCGTCGGGAATGGGAAACACATTGAGGTCGTTGACCTCCGTACGCTTCGCTTCAAGCCCCACAGCCCCAGCCCTCAGCATCTTCAGATATTCCGGTCCATTAACGGTTTTAGTACTCATCAGGATAGGTTTAATCTTGCAATTTTAACAAAATATCCGCAAAAAATCAATACTTTTGCACCCTCATACAAAAGTGCAATGTCAGGATACCGCTATACTTTCAAGAAATTTCTCAAAGACTGGATGCTGGTCATAGGCATGATTGCCGGAGCGGGAATATATCTCGTATACCACGCGATACCGGCACTTCATCCGGCCGGTCCCTATCTCGAATTCATCTGCCGGAAAATACAGCCAGTACTGCTGTTCTCGATGCTTTTCCTGGCATTCTGCAAGATAGAGCCTTCACAGCTCAAGCCACACAGATGGCAGGGATGGCTGCTCATCATACAGGGGTCCCTTTTCATCACGCTCGCCGTCATCCTGGCATTATGCAGGAACATCGGGCACTTCATAGGACTCGAATCCCTTATGTTATGCCTCATCTGCCCCACTGCCACAGCCTGTGCCGTGGTCACGGGCAAACTTGGCGGAGATATGGCGGGGGTGGTCGGTTATACAATTCTCATCAACATTCTGGTCAGCATACTCGTTCCCACGTTCATTCCCCTGATACACCCGATGGAGGGGATGACGTTCGCTGCGGCGTTCTCCAGAATAATAGCCAAGGTGTTCCCCCTGCTCATTATGCCCTGCCTGCTGGCCTGGGTGGTCCGGTATCTGTTCCCAATTGTCCACGCCCGCATCCTGAAATACACGGATGCCGCTTTCTACATCTGGGCCGTGGCTCTCACGCTGGCCATCCTCACAAGCACCAGAGCCATCGTCCAAAGCGACGAAGGTCCTGCCGTACTGCTGGATATGGCCATCGCGTCGGCCCTGGCCTGCATTTTCCAGTTCTGGGCCGGGAAGCGGGTCGGACAACGCTACGGGCATACCATCACGGCAGGACAGGCCCTCGGGCAGAAGAACACCGTATTCGGCATCTGGATGGGTTACACCTTCCTGGATCCCGTAACGTCAATCTCCTGCGGGTTCTTCAGCATATGGCAGAACGCATTCAACACCTGGCAACTCTACAAGACCCGAAAAAAGCGCGAAAAATCAGGGGCGGCATAGACGATTTACGGATTTTTTTATATCTTTGCATGCAATTATAAAATTGCAGTCCCCATGTCATTTGTCGAAGAAAGAATAGCACTCGAAGGTCTGACCTTCGACGATGTGCTGCTTATTCCCGCATACTCGGAAGTACTGCCCAGAGAGGTAAGTCTTTGCGGAAGATTCTCCAGAAACATCAGTCTCAACATCCCCATCGTGTCAGCGGCGATGGACACCGTCACGGAAGCTCCGATGGCCATTGCACTTGCCCGGGAGGGAGGTATTGGAGTCATTCACAAGAACATGTCCATAGCCGACCAGGCGGCGGAGGTCCGCAAGGTCAAGCGCGCCGAGAACGGAATGATCAACGACCCGGTCACCATCGGCAAGGGCCAGACGGTGGGAGACGCTCTCAAGTTGATGGCCGAGAACCATATCGGAGGCATACCTGTAGTGGATGGCGATAACATTCTCGTGGGCATCGTGACCAACCGTGACGTACGCTTCCAGACGGATATGGACATCAAGATCGAGGAAGCTATGACAAGCAAGGGTCTTGTCACCATAAGGGACAACCAGACCGACCGCGAGTATGTCAAGAAAGTACTGCAGGAGCACAAAGTCGAGAAGCTTCCCGTAGTCGACAGGAACGGCAGGATTGTGGGTCTGATCACATACAAGGACATCACCAAGGAGAAGGAGCATCCCTGGTCCTGCAAGGACAGCAAGGGCAGGCTCCGTGTAGCCGCAGGTGTCGGCATCACCGATGATGCGCTCGACAGGGTGGCGGCTCTCGTTGCCGAAGGTGTAGATGCGGTCGTGCTCGACTGCGCCCACGGACACAGCAAGAACGTGATAGACAAGCTCAAGGCTGTCAAGGCCGCATTCCCACAGATAGACGTCGTTGTGGGCAACATCGCCACAGCAGAGGCCGCCAAGGCCCTCGTCAAGGCCGGCGCTGACGGCATCAAGGTAGGCATCGGTCCCGGCAGCATATGCACCACCCGCATAGTGGCGGGTGTGGGCGTACCCCAGCTTACAGCTATATACGAATGTTCGAAGGAAGCCCATAAGGCGGGTATTCCCGTCATTGCCGACGGCGGACTCCGCTACTCCGGAGACGTGGTCAAGGCTCTGGCCGCAGGCGGTGACTGCGTTATGTGCGGTTCGATGTTCGCCGGCACGGACGAGGCACCGGGCGAGACCATCATCTACAACGGAAGGAAATTCAAGACCTACCGCGGAATGGGCTCCCTTGACGCTATGGCTGCCGGTTCCAAGGACCGTTATTTCCAGACCAACGTTGAGACAAAGAAGCTCGTTCCCGAAGGAATCGTGGGACGTGTACCTTACAAGGGGACACTTGAGGAGACAGTATACCAGCTTATTGGCGGTCTGCGCTCCGGTATGGGTTACTGCGGTGCCCACAACATCTCAGAGCTGCAGCAGGCCAAGTTCACCAAGGTCACTGCCAGCGGCATGACGGAGAGCCATCCCCACGACGTCACCATCACCAAGGAGACTCCTAACTATTCACGCGGCGAATAAAGACGAACTATCAAAACACTATAAAATGTATAACGGAGAAAAACTCAATGCGAAAAAGTTCGTTGCGGACTCTATCGCTGAAATCAAAGCCCAGGTGGGGAATGACACCGTCGTTCTCGGCCTGTCCGGAGGCGTCGACTCTACAGTGACGGCGCTGCTTGTCAACAAGGCTATCGGGGACAAACTTGTCTGCATCTTCGTGGATCACGGTCTGCTCCGCAAAAACGAGTTCGAAGATGTGATGGAGAGCTACAAGGGAATGGGACTGAACGTAATAGGTGTTCGTGCCGCAGACCAGTTCTTCGCTGCCTGCAAGGGCATCAAGGATCCCGAGCTCAAGCGCAAGGCGATAGGCAAGACTTTTATCGACGTGTTCGCCGATGAGGCACGCAAGGTCAAGGATGCCAAGTGGCTCGCACAGGGTACAATCTGGCCCGACATCGCAGAGTCACATTCAGACAAGGGTACCATCAAGAGCCACCACAATGTGGGCGGTCTCCCCGAGGACCTCAACTTCGGTCTCGTGGAACCTCTCAAATACCTTTACAAATTCGAGGTGCGCGAGGTTGGTGCAGAACTTGGACTCGACTCATATTTCCTCGGACGCCATCCTTTCCCCGGACCCGGTCTCGGCGTGAGGTGCCTTGAGGAACTCACCCCCGAGCGCATCCACATCCTTCAGGAAGCCGATGACATCTTCATCAAGGCTCTCCGCCGCGAAGGTCTCTACGAGAAGATCTGGCAGGCCGCAGTGGTGCTTCTTCCCGTACGCAGCACCGGTGTCACCGACGGACGCCGCACCTATGACAATGTGGTCGCCCTCAGGGCTGTAAACTCAGTGGATGCTGTGACAGCAGAGGTTGTACACCTTCCTATGGATTTCCTCATCAAAGTCTCCGAAGAGATAATCTCAAAGGTGGACGGCGTCAACAGAGTGGTTTATGACTGCTCACCCAAGCCGCCCGCAACAATCGAGTGGGAATAGGATACTCTATCGGTATATCACTATTTCGTAGGATTCCGAACCATCACAGGGCACAGACGCCTGACGGACTTTGATTCCGTTGACGTATGTGCCTTTTCTTTTGTCAGTGGACGGTGCGATTATTATGTCCACATCGTGATGTCTGTACCGCAGATTCCGGAGAGCGGTACACCCCAACTCGGAAGCGGCTTTGACATCAGGGTCGACAGTCATCGAATGGCGGCCGAATCCCAGACCGAACACGCTTCCCACGACCATCCTCAGATATCCCGTGGCCGACCAGGTCTGGTTGCGGCAGGATTGCCAATGCAGACCCAGTTGCCAGCCGCCGTCAGGCTCTCCCGTACAGGGGTTGTAGATTTCATAGAACATCCCTCCGTTCAGGGCCAGCCGGGCGAGATTTCTCAACTCGTTCTCGAATTTGTCCCTGTCCCCCGACTTGAGGGCGGCTTCAGCCCAGAAGGCATTTACAAACGGCCATACCATATTGTTGTGTCTGCCGGGATGTTCTCTGTCGAAGCGTTTGAAGTCCGGATATATGGAGGTGATTCCGTACTCTGACACGGTTGCGCCTTCTACCAGACTTCGGGCCTCTTTTCTGCTAACGACTCCTCCGAGTATGGCGAACGAATACCCCAGTGCCTCCTGGAAACGATGGATGTCGCCATTGTGGTCAACGAGGTAGTATAGCCTGCCTTCTCCCCTGTCATACAGAGCGATGCGTATTGCCCTGCGCAACTTCAGCGCCTTGATGCGGTATGAGGCCGCCTTCAGGGGTTCACCGCAGTTCCAGGCCATCGAGGACAGACTCATATACGCCATATGATAGACACAGTTTGTACTCAGGCAGCTTATATGGGCGGTATTGGGATGGTAGACGGCCCCGGATCTGCGCAGGGTATCATCGGGAATCGGCGCTTCATATCCGGCTATGCCGTCATTGAACACGGAGGGACCGTTGAAAAGCCCGCGTCCGGTATCGTATGCTGTCCGCTCGAGCTCTTCCATTGTGGAAGCGGAGCATCTGTATACGGGTTCGATTGCATCTCCTGTCACAAGACAGTGGTTGAAGGCGCACGGCACCCATATTATCTTGTCCCAATACTGATGTCCTATGGTCTTGCCGCCGTCCAAAGTGACGGCCCAAAGGCTGTTGCGCGTCTGGTTGGGGAATATCAGGCTTCCCGCATTCCAGGCATTGATGGCGGCGTCACGTGTCCATTCTCCGCCATAATCTCCACCGGCCATTATGACTCCGTCCCGGATGTTGCCCTCTACGGTACGCAATGCCAGTTCAAAAGCCCTGGACAATGCACTGTCGCGGGACTCCAGCACCGGCACCCCTTCCGCCCGGAGCACCGTGGCAGTCAAGGGCAGAAGAAGGAGCAGTGCAAGGAATCTTCTCAACGGCAATTACTTTATGAACGAGTCGCAATATGCGCAACGTATATGTCCCCCCGGAGTATGGCGGAACAGGGGCGAGGCCGGCTCGTGGTTGCATATACATTTGGAATTGTGACATTTGAGATTGGGGTCCTCAAAGAAGTCGGGATGCCCGGGCATTACGTGCGTGGGGTCGTCCTTCCACTTCAACAAACTGTATATCAGCGCCATACGCACGAACTTGCCATTGCCTACCTGACGGAAATATGCAGCCCTGGGGTCGGAATCCACCTCGGGTTTGATCTCGTTGACCCTGGGAAGAGGGTGCAGTATGGCCATATCCTTCTTGGCAGCGGAGAGTTTCTCGAGGTCCAGCACGAAGCTGTCCTTCACCCTGTCAAACTCCTCCTCTTCAAGGAAACGCTCTTTCTGGACACGTGTCATATAGAGAACGTCGAGCTCGGATATCACAGACTCGATTGTCTTGACCTCCCGGTAATTGATGTTCATCTTCTCGCACACGTCGTGCTTGATATAATCGGGCAGACGGAGTTCGTCGGGAGCTATCAATATGACTTTGACCCCTTCATAGCGGCTGAGTGCCTTGATCAGAGAATGTACGGTACGTCCGAATTTAAGGTCGCCGCAGAATCCTATGGTGATGTTGTCGATATGGCCGAGTTCGCGCTTGATGGTGAGCAGGTCGGTCAGAGTCTGCGTGGGATGGGCATGGGAACCGTCACCGGCATTGATGATTGGAACTCCTGACACGGTGGAAGCTATGAAGGGAGCACCTTCGAGGTTGTGGCGCATAGCGATGATATCGGCGAAATTCTCAACGACACGGACGGTGTCGGAGACGGTCTCACCTTTGGACACGGAAGAATTCTTGGCATCCGAGAAACCCAGCACGTTGCCTCCGAGTTCCATCATCGCCGACGTGAAACTGAGCCTTGTCCTGGTGGAAGGCTCATAGAACAAAGTGGCAAGCTTGTGGTAGCGCAGACAGTCGTGATAGCATTCGGGCTTGGCGATGATATCTTCCGCCAGGGAGATTATGCCGTCGATCTCCTCTTTGGTGAGGTCGGTAGGGTCGATAAGGTGTTTCATATCGTGAAGTATTTATTTGATCCAGCTTTCGTCTGAAGGATTGTTGCGGAACTGAAGTATCCTGTCCTTCCACTCGGGAGCAATATATCCTTTCTCCACGGCCACTTCAACAAGGGCGTCGAGATTGCTGAGGGAATGGTTGACGACCTTGGCCTCGGCAAGCCTGTCAAGTCCCTTCTTCATCCCGTACGTGAATATGCTGACTATTCCCAGCACCTGCGCTCCCGCTTCGCGAAGAGCCTCCACGACTTCGATTGCACTGCCACCGGTACTGATAAGGTCCTCAATCACGACTACTTTGGTACCAGGATCCATCCTGCCTTCTATCCTGTTGTTGCGTCCGTGAGTCTTGGCTTCTCCACGCACGTATCCCATCGGCAATCCTAGTATCGATGCTGCTATTGCAGCGTGGGCTATACCTGCGGTGCTGGTACCCATAAGCATCTGGACATCGGGGAATTCTTTCCTGACCTTGTCTGCGATTGCCTGCTCGACCACAGTCCTTGCCGAAGGTGCGGAGAGGATGAGCCTGTTGTCGCAATAGATAGGGCTTTTGATGCCGCTTGCCCAAGTGAACGGCTCTTCCGGTCTGAGGACTACTGCCTTGATGTCAAGGAGTTGTCCGGCTATTATCTTTTCCATATCGTTAGAGTTTTTGCTATTTACTGTTGAATGTCTATTCGGCGAATTCCTCCACACAGCGGAGATAGGCGGAGACGGGATCCGGAGCAGCGGTGATAGGGCGTCCGACAACTATGAAGTCGGAACCGATTTCGCGGGCTCTGGCAGGCGTAGTTATGCGCACCTGATCATCAGCTGCAGCATCCGCGAACCTTATGCCGGGAGTCACGGCGAGGAAATCCCTGCCGCATTTATCCTTGACCGCAGAAGCCTCCAGGGGAGAGCAGACGACACCGTCCAGCCCGGCTTCCCTGGCATTTTCCGCATAATGTGCGATGACCTCGGCAATGGGAGCGTCAATCAAAAGGTCGGAGCGCATCCGCTCCTCGCTGGTGGACGTCAGCTGGGTGACAGCAATCAGAAGCGGGCGGGTGCCGTCCGGGCGGGTCAGGCCTTCCACGGCCGCCTTCATCATCTCTATGGTGCCCGCAGCATGGACATTCGTCATATCGACGTCTAGAGCCGAAAGCACTTTCATCGTCTTCCGTACCGTATTCGGTATGTCATGAAGTTTGAGGTCCAGAAAGATTCTGTGGCCGCGGCGCTTGATCTCGCGGACAATTTCGGGACCGGCTCCGTAGAACAGTTCCATTCCAATCTTGACGAACGGCTTCCTCTCGCAGGAGGAGAACTTGTCCAGAAATGCCAGCGCTTCGGCGGCATTTCCGAAATCACAGGCAACAATAACGTCTCTCATACTATTCCTATTATTTCGTTGATATCATTAATACCCAGTCTCTCCATAACAAGCGGCAAAGACTCTACTATCTCCTTGCAGACCATAGGGTTGCGAAGATTTTCCGCACCCACCTGGACAAGCGACGCCCCGGCCATCATCATTTCTATCACATCCTCCGCCCTACTCACGCCTCCGCAGCCCATTATGGGGATATTGCAGGCTCGGCTGACTTGATTGACCATTCTCAAAGCAATGGGAAACACAGCCCTTCCGCTGAATCCGCCATATCGGTTGGCCACGACAGGCTTGCGGCTGCGTATGTCAATGCGCATTCCAAGCACCGTGTTGATGAGAGTGAGTCCGTCAGCGCCTGCTTCTTCACAAGCTTTGGCTATCTCCACTATATCCGTGACGTTGGGGCTCAACTTGACAAAAACAGGCTTGCCGCCGCAGGCCTTCCTGGCAGCTGAAGTCACTTCCGCCGCAGCCTTGGCCGAGGTGCCGAATGCCAGACCTCCCCCATGCACGTTGGGGCAGGACACGTTCACCTCGAGCATATCCACTTCCGGAGCGGAAGCGGCCCTGGCGCAGCATTCGGAATACTCTTCCACGGAGAAGCCGCTGACATTGGCTATCACAACACCTCCGTACAGGGAGCGCAGTGCAGGAAGTTTGTCCCGGAGCAGGGCATCAATGCCCGGATTCTGAAGTCCGACCGAATTGATCATCCCGTCGGGACATTCCGCTATCCTGGGGCACTCGTTGCCGAACCGGGGATCACGTGTCGTTCCCTTCAGGCTGATGCCGCCGAGCAGATTGAGGTCATACACAGGGGCCATCTCCAGCCCGAAGCCGAAAGTCCCGCTGGCCGGGACCACGGGATTCTTGAAATGAACTCCGCAGATATCCACCGATGTCACCATATCACTTCCTCCTTTTTGAATACAGGGCCGTCGGCGCAAACGCGTTTCGGTCCCGAAACCGTATGACAGGTACAGCCGTAGCATATGCCGCAGCCGCAGCCCATCCTCTCTTCAAGACTCACTTCTCCCGGCCCTTCCAACTGACCGCACAAAGCCTTCATCATCACCTTGGGCCCGCAGGTGTAGAAGTAATCATATTCGGGAGAGAGGAGATTCACCGCATCGGTTACGAAGCCCTTCAGTCCCGCCGAACCGTCAACCGTAACCAGGTGCACGTCCGCTCCCAGAGCCTGATATTCCTTGAACAGCACAACTTCCGTGGCGCGGTTGAATCCCAGTATCACCGTGACCTTCCTCCCCGTCCGGAGCAGCTCCTTGACAAGGGAGAATGCAGGAGAGGCACCCAAACCCCCGCACACCACCAGGGCGGAAGACCTGCAGGCCCGGGCGTCGAATCCGTTTCCGAGCCCGGTCAGCACCTCCAGCCGCTCCCCCTCCTTGAGGCCGGAAAGGATTGCAGTGCCTTCCCCCACGACCTTGTAAACCACGTCGAAGCCCTTGTCATCCCACTCCCGGACCGCCAGGGGCCGGCGCAGGAAGAATCCGGGCACTGCAATGTCGACGAACTGACCGCCGCGGAGGAACGCGGAGGTATCCCCTTCCAGACGCATACGGAATATGCCGGAGGCGATTTCAACATTGGCTGATATGCTATATGTTCCCTGTTTCATAGACTGTCTTTCCTTTATAGACGGTTTTAAGGCAACGTCCATACACTTCCCACCCGTCAAAGGGAGTGCTGTGTCCTTTGGAGAAGAATTTCGCGCTGTCGATCACATATGGATCACGAACGTCAAATACGGTGTAGCTCCCTGGGTCCGTATCGATTCCGAAACGACGGCGGGGAGCAGCGCCCATCAGGTCAACCAGTTTCTCCAGGCTTATGACACCTGTCCTTACCAGATGAGTGTACAGCACAGGGAAAGCCGTCTCGAGTCCAACGATGCCGAAAGCGCTTCCCTGCAGGCCAAGGGACTTCTCTTCGGCCGTATGCGGGGCATGGTCCGTGGCTATCATATCTATGGTGCCGTCCAGCAGGCCATCCATAATCGCCCGCCTGTCTGCGGCGGTCCGCAGAGGGGGATTCATCTTGAACCGGCCCTCGTCGCTGCGGTCATCCTCACAAAGCAGCAGATAGTGGGGCGCCGTCTCGCAAGTGACATCCACGCCTCTGGACTTAGCCTCCCTGATGAGATCGACACTACGGGCAGTTGAAATATGGCATACGTGGAACCTGCAGCCCGTCTCCTCCGCCAGCCGGAGATCCCTCCCGATCTGCATCCATTCCCCTTCGGGAGCTGTGCCGTAACGGACGTCTTCGCAATGGGAAGCAAGCACACATCCCTCGGAAGCCGTCATTTCCATAGCCTTGCGCAGCACCGAATCATCCTGCACCCCGCTGCCGTCGTCGCTGAACGCCACGACACTGTCCTTGAGGGCCCTGACATCCACCGGCTCCAGCCCCTTCCTTCCCAAAGTTATGGAAGCGTATGGCAGCACCTCTATGAATGCGTCCTTCTCTATCAAGCCGAGTTCCTCGGCCAGATGCCCGGGACTGTCCGGGACAGGGTTGAGATTGGGCATGGGACACACTGTGGTATAACCTCCCGCGACAGCGGAGCGGCATCCCGTCACTATGGTTTCCTTGTCAGGACGGCCAGGAACCCTGAAATGAACGTGCACATCACAAAAAGCGGGACAAACAACAACGTTTGTCCCGCATCCATAAGATATGTCGCCGTATGATATTCTCTGTTTCATCAAGGTGCAAATCTAATAAAAAAAACGACAGATTTATCAACATCCCGCATGTTGATAACTTTATTTCCATAATTGAATATATTGGAGTAAATTTGTGTCTTAATCAAAAACATACTATATATGGAACTCCTTTACACAGGTAAAACCAAAAACGTTTACGCTCTTGAAAACGGCAACTGTCTGCTGAAATTCAAGGATGACTGCACCGGCAAGGACGGAGTGTTCGATCCGGGCGAGAATTCCGTTGGTCTCACAATTGACGGCGTGGGTGACGTCAATCTTCGCATGTCCATCTATTTCTTCGAGAAAATCAACGCCGCCGGCATCAGGACACACTATGTCAGCGCCAACCTCAAGGACACCACAATGGAGGTGCTTCGCGCCAAGGTGTTCGGACACGGACTCGAAGTCATCTGCCGTTACAAGGCTGTCGGCAGCTTCATCAGACGTTATGGTGAATATATCGCCGAAGGCTCCGACCTTCCCGCATATGTCGAGACAACTTTCAAGAACGACGCCAAAGGAGATCCCCTCGTGACCAAGGATGCCCTCGTGGCACTCGGAATCATGACCGAGAAGCAGTACGATGACATCAAGGCTCAGACACAGCAGATCACGAAGATCGTCGCCGACGACCTGAAGGCCAAGGGTATGGACCTGTACGACATCAAGTTCGAGTTCGGATATGCCCCCGACGGCAAGGTAATGCTTATCGACGAGATAGCTTCCGGCAATATGAGAGTCTATAAGGACGGCAAGTACATTGATCCGATGACTCTCTCCAAACTTTTCTTCGCCTAGAGCCTATGAAAGTCGGAATCATAATGGGGTCGACAAGTGACTTGGAAGTCATGTCGGCTTCTTTTGCCGTTCTGGACCAGTTCGGCGTGCCGTACGAGAAGAAGGTCATCAGCGCCCACCGCGCACCGGCCCTTCTCGCCAGCTGGGCCGGTACCGCCCGTGAACGCGGCATAGACGTCATAATAGCCGGCGCCGGCGGTGCAGCCCACCTGCCCGGAGTCACCGCGGCCTACACCACACTGCCCGTCATAGGAGTTCCCATCAACGGCAAGGCGTTCGGTGGCATGGACGCACTCCTGTCGATGGTCCAGATGCCCTCGGGCATCCCTGTCGCCACCGTGGCGGTCAACGGAGCCAAAAATGCGGCGCTGCTGGCTCTTTCCATCCTGTCCGTGACGGACAAAGACATCGAAGCCAAACTGGCCGACTTCCGCAGGAAGCAGACCGAGGCCATCGAAAACACCGAAATCTAATTCACAGATGAACAATACTACCCGAATTTTTGTTGAGAAGAATGACGGATTCAGGGTGGAGGCGGAGAGTTTGCGCAGCGAGCTCAACGAGAACCTCCGTTTGAATATCCGGGAGCTCAGGCTCCTTAACGTCTACGACCTCGCGGGATTCTCCCCCGAACTCCTGGACAAGTGCCGTTATTCGGTATTCGGAGAGACCGTTACCGATACGGTATCCGACAGTTTCCCCCTGGAAGGCAGGAAATATCTCGCCGTCGAGTTCATCCCGGGTCAGTTTGACCAGAGGGCCTCTTCGGCCGTGGACTGTGTGCACCTGATAGACCCGGAGGCCGATGTCAGGATCCGCAGTTCGAGACTGCTCGTATTCGATGACGGCATCACCGACAAGGATCTGGCCGCCATCAGGCACTATTATATCAATGCAGTGGAATCCAGGGAGAAGGACCTATCCAAACTCAACATCAGCGAATCGGCGGACGTCAAGCCTCTGGCCGTTCTGGACGGATTCACCCGGATGGAGGAGAGCGAATTCGAAGGTTTCTGCAAGAAATGGGGTCTGGCGATGAATTCCGATGACCTCAGGGAAGTGGTCAGATATTTCTCCGCAGAGAAGAGGGATCCCACCGAGACCGAACTCCGCATACTCGACACATACTGGAGCGACCACTGCCGCCACACCACATTCACCACGGTCCTCACCGAAATCACGGTGGACGACTCGTTCATCCGGAAGGAGATTGAGAGCGAACTGGGCGAATTCCACGACATCCGCAAGGCACTTGGCCGCGAAGGAAAGAGCCTGTGCCTTATGGAGCTGGCCACAATCGGCGCGCGCTACCTCAAATCCAAGGGCCTGCTCGAAGATATGGAGCAGAGCGAGGAGAACAACGCCTGCAGCATCTTCGTCAACGTGGACGTGGACGGCAGGGACGAGCGCTGGCTTCTCCAGTTCAAGAACGAGACACACAATCATCCTACCGAAATAGAGCCTTTCGGAGGAGCCGCAACCTGCCTGGGAGGCGCTATCCGCGACCCTCTGTCAGGAAGGTCCTACGTTTATCAGGCAATGCGCGTGACCGGCGCCGGGGACATTCTCCGCACCGTTAACGAGACTATGCCCGGCAAACTTCCCCAG
This sequence comes from Bacteroidales bacterium, assembly GCA_024401865.1. GTDB lineage: Bacteria > Bacteroidota > Bacteroidia > Bacteroidales > UBA932 > Cryptobacteroides. The sequence goes on along the minus strand of JAKSKI010000001.1, from coordinate 68,486 downwards.
AAGGTCATCACAAGAAAGGCCGCCGGCGGATACTCCAGCTATGGCAACCAGATAGGACTCGCCACCACCCACGTCCGCGAGATCTATCATCCGGGATATGTGGCCAAACGCCTTGAGGTCGGTGCAGTTGCCGGAGCCGTCAAGGCTGACAATGTCAGAAGGGAAAGCCCCGCGCCCGGAGACGTGATCCTGCTTCTGGGCGGACGTACCGGACGTGACGGCATAGGAGGCGCCACCGGGTCCTCCAAAGAGCACACCGAGGCATCACTCGAGACCTGCGGAAGCGAGGTCCAGAAGGGCAACGCCCCCGAAGAGAGAAAACTCCAGAGGCTGTTCCGCCGTCCTGAAGTGACCCGTCTCATCAAGAAGTCCAACGATTTCGGTGCCGGCGGAGTCAGTGTCGCTATCGGCGAGCTGTCAGACGGCCTGGACATCTATCTCGACCGCGTTCCCGTCAAATACAACGGCCTCAACAGCACCGAGCTCGCCATCAGCGAGTCTCAGGAGAGAATGGCCGTAGTGGTGGAAGCCGGAGATATGGAAGAGTTCAAGCAGTTCTGCGCAAGCGAGAACGTCGAAGTCACCCACGTTGCCGACGTGACCGGAACCGGCAGGATGAAGATGTTCAACAACGGCGAGCTCATTGCCGACCTCAGCCGCGAATTCATAGACAGCGCCGGAGCGAAACATTACGCCAAGGCGGCTATTCTTCCCGTCGAAGACATCAATCCCTTCTCTGTGAAACCCGAAGGCAGGAACCTCGCCGAGAAGATGAACGCAGTAATGTCGTCCGCCAACGTGGCATCCCAGAAAGGTCTCATAGAAATGTTCGATTCCACTATCGGACGTTCGACGGTCCTGATGCCTTTCGGCGGTATGACCCAGTCCACCGAGACACAGGTTTCGGTGCAGAAATTCCCCACTGACGGATTTACCGACACGGCATCCGTGATGGCATTCGGATTCAACCCCGACATCAGCAGCTGGAGCCCGTATCACGGTGCCGCCTACTCTGTCGTGGAGGCATGCTCCAAGGTTGTGGCGGCAGGTGGCGACTGGAGTACGATGAGGTTCTCCTATCAGGAATACTTCGAGAGAATGACCCACGACCCCCACAGTTGGGGCAAGCCTCTTGCGGCCCTCCTCGGAGCTCTCAAGATGCAGACGTCGTTCGGGCTTCCCTCCATCGGAGGCAAGGATTCGATGAGCGGCACCTTCGAGGACATCAGCGTTCCTCCCACCCTCATAGCATTCGGCATCACCACGGTGAAGGCTTCCAAGGTAATATCTCCCGAGCTCAAATGGGACGGGCACAAACTGTATCTCATCAAGCACACGCCCCTTGCCGACAGGATGCCTGACGTAGCTCAGCTCAAGACCAACTGGAACTTCGTCCACTCCGGCATCGAGGCCGGCAACATAGTGTCAGCCTGGGCCGTAGGCTTCGGCGGCGTGGCGGAAGGTCTTGCCAAAATGGCCTTCGGCAACGCATTCGGCGTCAAGGTCAAATTGTCCGAGGATGACCTGTTCGGACTGTCATACGGCTCCATCATAGTGGAGACCGACGGCGCTCTCGAATATCCCGGAGCCGTACTGCTCGGAGAAGTCACGGACGGTGAGGACGGCAAGCTGCACATCAATGGAGAGAAGATCTCTCTCGACAGCCTCAAAGAGGCCTGGAGCGGACGCTATTCGTCCGTTTATCCCGACCACGTCGCATCATCCGAAGGCGCAGCCCTTCCTCCCGTTGCCCGCACTGTATGCAAGACAAGGAGCAATGACAGGAAAGCCGCCAGGTGCAAGGACAAACCCCTGGTCTATCTGCCCGTTTTCCCCGGCACCAACTGCGACTACGATACGGCCAAGGCGTTCCGCAAAGCCGGAGCTCAGACCGAGTTCGGACTGTTCCGGAATCTCACCGGCAAGGACGTGCTCGAGTCTATTGCAAGGATGAAAGCCGGCATAGACAGATGCGACATCCTCGCCCTGAGCGGCGGTTTCTCTTCCGGAGACGAGCCTGACGGAAGCGGCAAATTCATAGCCAACGTTCTCAACAACAAGGATATAGCCGAAGCAATCCACGCTCTTCTGGACAGAGGCGGTCTGATTCTGGGCATCTGCAACGGATTCCAGGCTCTGGTCAAGAGCGGACTGCTCCCGTACGGACGTCTGGGTATGGTCACCAAAGACTCCCCCACCCTGTTCAGGAACGATATCAACAGGCACATCTCACAGATGGTCACCACCAGGGTTGCGACAGTCGCGTCCCCCTGGCTGGCGGGAATGTCTGCAGGCGACCTGCACACAATCGCCGTAAGCCACGGAGAGGGCAAGTTCGTCGTCAGTGAGGAACTCGCAGCCCAGCTCTTCAAGAACGGGCAGGTGGCGTTCCAGTATGTCAATCCCGTAAGCGGGGAGCCCACGATGGAATCCCCCTACAACCCCAACGGATCAAGCTATGCCATCGAGGGCATCATCAGTCCCGACGGGCATATACTCGGCAAGATGGGCCACAGCGAGAGATTCGAGGACGGACTCTTCCGCAACATCAGCGAAGAACTCTGTCAGCCCATATTCGACAACGCGGTGAAATATTTTACAGGAAAATAAGTTATGGCAGGCAAAAGCATATTCGGCACCGATGAGGCGGAAGTCATAAGAATTCATTTCAATGATGAAGTCACGGCATTCAGCGGCATCAAGAGGGCTTCCATCAAAGACAAGGGCATCTGCAACAGATGCATATCAGCCATAGCCTTCAGGGCGCTTGAGGAGGCCGGGATTCCGACACACTTCATAAGCGAGTCAGGCGACAGGGATATGCTCTGCCGCAAGGTCGAGCCCCTGCCCATTCAGGTAATCGTGCGCAACAGAATCTCCGGCACCACGGCCAAAATGCTCGGTGTGGAGAACGGCATGAGGATTCCCAACACCATTATGGAGCTGAGTTACCGCCGCAAGGAACTCGGCAAGCCTATGATCAATGACCATCACGCGGTCGCCCTGTCCCTCGCCACTTACGATGAGTTGAAAACGATGTACGACGTCGCATCCAAAGCCAATGAAGTGCTCAGGGAACTGTTCCACAAAGCCGGCATCGAACTGGTGGACATCAAGCTCAGATTCGGCAAGACTGCCGGAGGCGATGTCATCATCGCTGATGAAATCAGCCCTGACAACTGCCGGCTCTGGGACGAAAAGGACGGGAGGGTACTGGACAAGGACCGCTTCCGTCACGATATGAGTGACGTCACCGCATCGTACAGAGAAGTAATGGACCGTCTTATCAAATCCAACGCGAAATGAGTGTATTCGGAGCATACGGCATAGAGAATGCCGCACAAATGATTTATCTCGGACTTCACGCCCTTCAGCACAGAGGTCAGGAAGGCGCCGGAGTGGCAGTCTTCGACGACAATGGCAGATGTCGGAACCATCGCGGACTTGGTCTTGCGGGGGAAGTCTTCGCCCAGGGGAAGGTTCTTGACATCCCCGGACGGATCGGCATAGGGAGCACACAATACGCCAACATTGCCAAGGGCGGACTGGACAACGTACAGCCCCTGTGTTTCCATCACAAGACAGGAGACATTGCCATTGCCGGCGAGGGTAACCTCATAAATGCGGAACAGTTGACCGAATTCCTCGAGGACAAGGGATGCTTCTTCCACACAAGTACCGACAGCGAGATTCTTGCCAACCTCATCAAGAAAGAAGGTGTCGAGGAGCGCATCTTCCGCATCAAGAACGCCCTCAATATGATGGACGGCGGATTCTCCTTCGTCATTCTCACCCGCAACCGCATCTATGCTATCCGGGACAAGTACGGCATCAAGCCGCTCGCCCTGGGCAAACTCGGGGATGGTTGGGTAGTCAGCAGCGAAACCTGCGCTTTCCAGCTTCTCGGGGCGGAATTCATACGCGACGTGGAACCCGGCGAGATTGTCACCATAGATGACCACGGCATCCGTAGCAATCACTATTCGGATTTCAAGAAGCACAAGGTCTGCTCGATGGAATACATCTACATTGCCCGTCCCGACAGCGACATAGACGGATGCAACGTCCACAATTTCCGCAAGGAGGTCGGACGTCGCCTCGCCGATGAATGTCCTGCGGATGCCGATATTGTAGTCGGCGTGCCGGATTCGGGACTGAGTGCGGCAATGGGCTATGCCGAACGCAGCGGCATACCCTTCGAAACGGGTCTCATCAAGAACAGATACATCGCCAGGACTTTCATCCAGCCTTCACAGACAATGAGGGAGAAGAGTGTGCAGATGAAGTTGTCGGCAGTGCAGAGCGTCGTGGCAGGCAAGCGTCTGGTACTGGTGGATGACTCGATCGTGAGAGGTACCACCTGTCTGAAGATTGTCAAGCTGCTCAGGGCCGCAGGCGCATCCGAAGTACACGTCAGGATTGCCAGCCCGATGATGAAGCATCCCTGCTTCTATGGAGTTGACACATCCACCAAAGAAGAACTTCTCTGCTCCGACAGGAACCTTGAGGAAGCCTGCAGGATGATAGAGGCGGACTCTCTCGGATATGCATCCTGCGCCAACTGCGTGGCATCGACAGGCGGTTGCTCCGAACTGTGTCTCGCCTGCTTCAACGGCGAATACCCCACTTCTCTATACGAAAACGAATAACGATATATGGCAGCAAATTACGAAAAAGCGGGAGTTAATCTCGAAGCCGGCTACGAAGTTGTCAGCCGCATCAAGAAACACGTCAAATCCACCCAGAGGCCAGGTTCGATGGGAGGCATAGGCTCGTTCGGAGGAATGTTCGACCTCGCCTCTCTAGGTATCAGGGAACCCATCCTTGTCAGCGGCACGGACGGCGTCGGCACCAAACTCAAGATAGCCTTTGCAATGGACAAGCACGACACGGTGGGAATCGACGCAGTGGCTATGTGTGTCAACGACGTACTTGCCCAGGGAGCCGAGCCGCTCATCTTCCTTGACTATGTGGCTGTCGGGCACAACGAGCCCGCCAAGGTCGAAGCCATTGTGGCCGGAGTGGCGGAAGGTTGCCGCCAGGCAGGTTGCGCCCTTGTAGGAGGAGAAACGGCCGAGATGCCCGGAATGTACGAGGGAGGAGAATATGACATTGCCGGATACACTACCGGCGTAGTAGAGAAATCCAGGCTCATAGACGGAAGCAAAGTCTCGGAAGGAGATGTTCTTGTGGGCATAGCTTCAACGGGCGTCCATTCCAACGGATTCAGCCTCGTGCGCAAGATAGTTGCCGACGCCGGCCTGAACTACACCGATGAAATCAGCGAATTCGGAGGCCGCAGGTTAGGAGACGTGCTCCTCACCCCTACCAGAATCTACGTCAAGCAGGTACTCGATGTCATACGCAACTGTGACGTCCACGGAGTGGCCCACATCACCGGAGGCGGTTTCGACGAGAACATTCCACGCATCCTCAGACCCGGACAGGGTATTGAAATCAATGAGGGCAGCTGGGAGATACTTCCCGTCTTCAAATGTCTGGAGAAATGGGGCGGCATCCCCCACCGCGAGATGTTCAACATCTTCAATATGGGTATCGGTATGGTTCTTTCAGTCAGGCCCGACGAGGCCGACAAGGTCATCTCCATCCTGAGCTCTTACGGAGAGAAGGCTTCCGTCATCGGCAAAATCACCGGCACTCCCGGTGTCAACATCATAATGCAATGAAAAAGCTGGCTGTATTTGCAAGTGGCAGCGGCACCAACTATGAAGCCATCGCGGAGGCATGCGCCGACGGGCGGATAGATGCGGAGGTCGCCATCCTGGTGTGCGACAAAGCCGGTGCCGGAGTTCTCGGACGCGCCGTCAGGTTCGGCACTCCCACTCTGGTCTTCAATCCGAAGGATTATGCCTGCAAGGCTGACTTCGAGAAGGAGATCGCCGACCGTATGGACGCCATCGGCATAGACCTCGTATGTCTCGCCGGATATATGCGCATAATCGGTGAGGAGCTTCTGTCCCGATACGGTGGCCGCATCATCAACATCCACCCTTCGCTGCTTCCCGCATTCAAGGGCGCCCACGCCGTCGAACAGGCTGTGGAATACGGCGTCAAGGTATATGGTATCACCATCCACTGGGTAGACGAATCCCTCGACGGAGGACGCATCATCGCCCAGCGCTCTTTCGACTACGACGGTGGGGATCCCGCCGAAGTGCACCGTCTGGGGCAGGTGATCGAACATCAATTATATGTAGAAACAATTAACAGGATATTGAACAAATGAAAAGAAGAGCATTAGTCAGCGTCAGCGACAAGACCGGACTGGTTGATTTCGTCAAGGGCCTTCAGGCTCTCGATTGGGAGATTATCGCCACCGGAGGCACAAAGAAACTCCTTGATGACAATGGTGTCAAGACTATAGGCATCAGCGAAGTCACGGGATTCCCCGAGATATGTGACGGCAGGGTCAAGACCCTCCACCCCAAGGTTCACGGAGGCATCCTTGCCAGACGCGACATTCCCGAGCATATGGCCACGCTCAAGGAGAACGGCATCCAGACCATCGAACTCGTATGTGTCAACCTCTACCCCTTCAAGCAGACCATAGCCAAACCCGACGTGACTATGGAGGACGCCATCGAGAACATCGACATAGGCGGCCCCTCGATGGTACGCAGCGCAGCCAAGAACTGGAAGGACGTCAACATAGTCTGCGACCCCGCCGACTATGGCAAAGTCCTCGACGAACTCCGCACCAACGGCTGGACATCCGATGACACCCGTCTCAAGCTCAGCGCCAAGGCATATACCCATACCGCCGAGTATGATATGATGATAGCCACATATATGCGCGAAAAGGCGGGCCTCAACGAGAAGCTCTTCCTCGAATATGACCTCAAGCAGGGCCTCCGTTACGGTGAGAACCCTCATCAGGATGCCAAATTCTTCTCAGCTCTCGAAAGCGCACCGTTCTCTCTTGCCTTCGCCCGTCAGATCCAGGGCAAGGAGCTCAGCTACAACAACATCCAGGACGCCAACGCAGCCCTCAACGTGGTCCGCGACTTCGACGAGCCTTTCTGCGTGGCTCTCAAGCATATGAATCCCTGCGGTGCAGCCGTCGGCAAGACCATAGAGGAAGCCTGGCAGGCAGCATACGAGGCGGACACAGTAAGTATCTATGGAGGCATCGTTGCTGTCAACAGGACCCTCACGGCCGAAGTCGCAGCGGGTATGAAGCCCATTTTCCTTGAGATAGTGATTGCTCCTTCATACACTCCCGAGGCCCTTGAGATACTCGCTACCAAGAAGAATCTCAGGGTGATGGAAGTGGATATGACCAGGTCCGACAAGGCCATTCCCCAGTTCATCAGCGTCAACGGAGGTATGCTCGCCCAGAAACTCGACACCCAGATAGAGACAGTCACATCCGATATGTGCGTCACCAAGGTCAAGCCCACCAAGGCTCAGCTTGACGACCTCAACTTCGGATGGAAGATAGTCAAACACGTCAAGTCCAATGCCATCGCAGTCGTACGTGACAACCATACCATCGGAGTAGGCGCAGGTCAGACCAACCGCGTGGGCTCCGCAGAAATCGCCCTCAAGGAGGCTCAGGCGGCAGGTTTCACCGAGGGCCTCATCCTCGCATCCGACGGATTCCTCCCATTCGGAGACACAGTGGAACTGGCAGCCAGGTATGGTGTGACAGCCATTGTCCAGCCGGGCGGCAGCATCCGCGACGAAGAGTCCGTGCAGAAGGCTGATGAACTCGGCATCACAATGATATTCACCGGAGTAAGACATTTCAAGCATTAGCAGATGAAGAAGGTCCTCGTAATCGGTGGCGGCGGCCGCGAACACGCAATAGTTGACGCATTGAGCCGTTCGCCCAAGGTAGGCAGAATTTACTGTGCTCCCGGCAATGCCGGCATAGCCCTTCAGGCTGAATGTGTCCCCATCAAGGATACGGATGTGGACAGTCTTCTGGAGTTTGCCCGCAATGAAGGCATAGATCTCACCGTTGTGGGACCGGAAGCCGCCCTTGCCGCCGGCGTTACAGACAGATTCCGTGCCGCCGGTCTCAAGATATTCGGTCATACGGCAGCAGCCACCCGGATAGAGAGCAGCAAGGAGTTCGCCAAGGTCATTATGGCCAGGTACGGCATTCCAACCGCGTCATATCGCAGTTTCACCGATTACAGGGAAGCTCTTGAATATGTCTCTTCACGCCCCTTCCCCGCCGTCCTCAAATACGACGGACTGGCAGCCGGAAAGGGAGTGGTCATAGCCGGTACACCCGACGAGGCCGAAGCGGCTCTCAGAGATATGCTTCTCGACGGCAGTTTCGGCAAGGGAAAGGTTGTAGTGGAAGACTGGCTGGAGGGCCCGGAATTCTCTTTTATGGCCTTCGTGGACGGACATAATGTTTATCCGATGCCTCTGTCCCAGGACCACAAGCGGGCCTTTGACGGTGACAAGGGACCCAATACCGGAGGAATGGGAGCATACACCCATCTTCCGTTCATTACCGCCGCGGATGAGGAATTCGCTCTCAAGAACGTGCTTCAGAAGGCTGCCGACGCAATGGTTGCCGAAGGCTGTCCCTTGTCCGGTGTACTTTACGGAGGACTTATGAAGACCGCGGACGGCATCAAGGTGATAGAATTCAATGCCCGTTTCGGAGATCCCGAGACCGAAGTCGTGCTGCCTCTGCTGGATTCGGACATTTATGAGATATTCGAAGCCGTTGCTTCCGGCTCGTCCCTGACGTCAGGGCTTGAATGGTCGGAAGACGTGACTATGGGCGTGGTGCTTGCATCCAAGGGCTATCCCGGACATTACGACAAGGGGGCGGAAATCGTCATCGGAGCCGATGTACCCGGCTGTTTCATCTATCATATGGGGACAGCTTCGAGAGATGGCAGGCTCGTCACCTCAGGTGGCCGTGTTATGATGTGCGTTGCAAGGGCTTCATCCATCGAAGAAGCCCATAAGGCAGCCTACTCCTGCGTGGACAGTATCTCCTGCGACAACCTGTTTCACCGTAATGATATAGCCCACTGGGCATTGCAATAGAAACATGTTTCTGTTGTTCATTGCCGTGATTTTCACCCTCGGCTTTGTGGCACCGGTCCAGACCGCCATCAATTCCGAGGCCGCCAGATATATCCACTCCCCCATCGGAGCCTCGTTATACAGTTTCCTCAGCGGAACGGCCGCACTGCTGCTGATTGTAATTGCTGTCGAGCACGGATTGTCTTTCTCTCCCGAGACTCTTCAGGGACTTCCCTGGTGGGCCTGGCTGGGGGGCGCGGCCGGAGTATTCGGCATCACGGCCAACATCCTGCTTCTTCCCCGATTAGGGAGCATCCACACCGTCATCATGCCCCTTGTGGGACAGGTTACAGCCGGATTCATCATTGATGCTTTCGGGCTTTTCGACACTGCGGTGATGCCTCTTTCAGTCTCCAGGATTGTCGGATTTGCGATCATCATCCTGGGAGTGTTCTTCTCCGTTGTCAGCAGGAGTGCCGATACGCATCCCGTCAAAGCATTGGGATGGCAGTTGCTCGGCATTGTTGCCGGCGCGGCCCTGGCAATGCAGCCGGCAATCAACTCACGGCTGGCTGTTGCCGTCGGGTCACCTCTTCAGGCTTCGCTGTTCTCATTCGCCAGCGGCACAATACTTCTTCTGGCAATAATGTGCATTGCCAAAGACCACAGACCCTATGTCGCCGGTGTCATCACAGCCCCCAGACCGGGATGGACCTGGTTGGGCGGCCTCATCGGAGTATGCGTGGTGGTTGGGCAGACTTACCTTGTCAGATATGTGGGCGTAGGACTCCTGACCATTCTCAATATATTCGGAATGCTGGTCAGCGGAGCTCTCATCGACCATTTCGGACTTCTCAATACAGTCAAACGTCCCGTCTCCGGGCGCAAACTGCTGGGCCTGGCTCTTGTGCTGGCCGGCATAATCATCCTCAACATATGAAAAGACTACTCACTCTCGCCCTGATCCTCATCACCTGCTGCTCCTATGGAGCCGTGATTCCCGCAACGGACAGCAAAATCACATATATCGGACGCACCCTTGCCGGTGACGGCACTGTCAGTTATGACTGGAGCGGCACTGAGGTGATTGTCAAGTTCAAGGGCACGTCCCTCAAGATGTCCTGTACCCAGGAAGGGGCGGACTGGTTCAACGTATGGATAGACAAGGCGCCCGTCGCCCGAGAGGACAGCAAGTTCAAGAATGAGGAAGGAAACCGCGAGGTAACGGTTTGCTCCGGACTCAGGAAGGGGGTTCACCAGGTTGTCATCCAGAAGCGGACCGAAGGCGGACAGGGTTGCATAAACGTGGAGAGTTTCGAATGCGATGGAGAGTTCCTCCAGACGGAGAAGCCCCATTCCAGGCATATCGAATTCATTGGAGACTCCTACACCTGCGGATTCGGCACCGAGGCTGCGTCCACAAAGGAGCCGTTCCGTCCGGAAGAGGAGAACTGCAACCTCACTTATGCAGCCATTGCAGGACGGTATTTCGATGCCGACATCAATCTTGTGAGCCATTCAGGTCTCGGTGTGGTGCGCAATTACAATGACGGTTCGCCCGAGAGCACTATGCTTGACAAGTATTCACAGACCTTCGACAACCACCGCAAGGAACTTGTATGGGATGCTGCAGCATCCGCCGTCAGGCCTGATGTCGTGGTAATATATCTGGGCACCAACGACTTCTCCAGGGGCAAGCAGCCCACAATCGAGAAATGGACTGCCGGATACGGCAAACTGATCGCAAAGGTCCGTGCAAATTATGGCGACGAAGTCCCTGTGCTCTGCGTGTCATCGAGGCTGAATCCCCTGATGCACTATTATGTCGAGACAGCCGTCAAATCCTGCGGTTTCGCCAATGTACACTGGACCAGTATCCAGGAAGATGTTCACAACGTCACTTCCGATATGGGAGCTTCCGGTCATCCCAACTACTCCGGTCACCGCAAAGTGGCCAGTTGTATGATTCCCTACATTTCAACCGTTACAGGTTGGGAGATGCCGTTCAAGACCGTCGAATAAATCGCTTTATGAAGATTCTTGCGGGATGGGGTTGTCTTGCCTGCCTGCTTCTGGCCGGATGTGGAGGGGCTTCTGAGGAATACCATTACCAGGGAGACAGCATAAGGTACTCCAGGACATTCAATGATATGAACGCCCGGCATCTGGAAGCTGCCGGACAGTTCGGGCTTCCTGCTCCTCCCGAGACCCGGGATGACATCTCGTTGAGAGGTCTGGTACAGATAAAGACCTGCCGGGAATATTCCGTAGAGGAACTCACCAGTTCCGTCCCGTATCTTACCAAAGGAGCCGCAGCCGAACTCAAGTCTATCGGAGTGCTGTTCCAGACCAAGCTCAAGGAGAACGGGCTTCCCCTTTACAGACCAATTGTAACGTCAGTGCTCAGGACCAAGGAGGATGTCCTGAACCTCCGCAAGGTCAACGTCAACGCCAGCGCCAATTCAGCCCACTGCTACGGCACCACCTTCGACCTTGCCTGCGTCAGATACGACAAGGTAGGCAGGAAGAAGGGAATCGTCCCCGACGCGGAATTGAAAACCGCCCTCGCCGAAATCCTCAGGGAGGAGAAGGCCGCCGGCAACATCTACGTCAAATACGAGGTCAAACAGAATTGCTTCCACATCACCTGCAGGAAACAGGCGCTATGAACATCAGATATAAATTTCTCCTCGGACTGACCGCAGTCTTTGCAGTTTCGCAGCCATTGCAGGCGCAAGGCAGTCCGGACACGTACAGCAATGATTTCATTAACTGGGTCAGAACCATCGGATCGGATGAATTCGGTGGACGCAAACCGATGACTCCCTATGAAACAAAGACAATAGACTATCTTGCCGGAGAGTTCCGTCATCTTGGCCTCAAACCGGCATTCGGCGAAAGCTATTTCCAGACAGTCAAAGAAATTTCCACGACAGTACGTATCCCCCGCAATGAGATACGGATAAGAACAGCCCGCGGCGCCGTCCGTCTCTCTACTCCTGAAGACTTGATGATATGGACAGCAAGGCGGACAGACAAAGTCTTGTTCAACAACGTCGAATTCGTGTTCGGCGGCTTCGGCATTGATGCTCCTGAGTATGGGTGGAATGATTTTGAAGGGACAGACGTCGGCGGGAAGATATTGATCGTGATGGTAAATGACCCCGGGTTTTACGACAGATCCCTTTTCCGGGGCCGGAACATGACCTATTATGGAAGATGGATATACAAGTTGGAACAGGCCCGGAAACTCGGTGCGGCAGGCTGCCTGATCATTCATAATGAAGAAGCCGCCGGATATGGATGGCACGTATGCGTGAACGGGCATCAGGAAAGCAACCTTGCACTCTTCAACGAGGATACCGGCAATACCGATGAGCTTGGAATGCAAGGATGGTTGAACGAGGATGCGTGCAGAAGACTTTTCGAGATGTCCGGCATTGACTATGACAAGGCTCTGTCCTCTGCAAAAAAGCCGGGATTCAAGGCAATTCCCCTGAAAGCGAAGAGTTCGTTCTCTATGGATGTCAAGTATGAAATCGGTGAAACCTGCAACGTAGGGGCGGTTCTTCCGGGCACTGATCTGCAGGACGAATGCGTAGTGTTCAGCGCCCACTGGGATCACTTCGGCACAGGCCAACCTGACGGAACGGGTGATGCTATCTACAACGGAGCAGCCGACAACGGATCCGGGCTGGCAGCAATCCTGATGATTGCCAAAAAGATGCAGAAACTCCCGGCACCGCGCCGCTCCATTCTGTTCCTTGCATCGACATCGGAAGAGAGCGGCCTGTTCGGCTCACAATACTATTGCGAGCATCCGGTATTCCCTATGGAAAAGACTGTCACCTGCATCAATTTTGACTGCATCGCTCCCGCACCGCTTACCAGGGATGTCACAATACTCGATTGCTGTGAAAGCGGACTGGGCAACTACATCCTGTCGGCTGCTGCCGCACAGGGCCGATATGTGGTTTTTGACGATGACAATACGGATGGATGGTTTTTCCGTTCTGACCATTGGAACTTCGTCAGGAGAGGGGTGGCTGCAGTCGTAGTCAAAGCAGGCAAGGACCTGGCGAATCCGGACAAACCGAACAAGTACCCGCAGGCATCCTGGTACCACAAGCCCGGCGATGAATACCGGGAGGACTGGGATATCGAAGGAGCCGTCGCCAACGTCAATCTGATGTTCTCAGTCGGACTGGGCCTGGCCAACCGGTAGAAAGCCGAATCGGCTCACCACCGATAAACATTGGAGTAATCTGAAAATAGGTTAACTTTGTGCAAACAATTTTTGATAAAAGATGAAAAAGTTTTTTACTTGCTTGACAGTCATCATCGCAGCCCTGGCCTGTGGCGTATCCTGCGACAAGGATAATTCGGGTAATCAGTCCGAATCAGGAAGAAAGATAATAAGCGAAGCTGTGGAAGCCGCAAGCCGCGAGGTCTTTGATAAGGACGGAGAGCGTGCCGGCATGGCGGTATTCATCAATCCGTACGGCAATGAAGATGCACTTATGGGTGTCATATCCCTTGCCCGGCAGATGGAGGACAACGCTCCTTTGTTCATGAAGGATAACAGCGGTGCACCTGTGAAGATTGATTTGATCAATTTTCTCAGCCCGCAAGTGTCGCTATGCTTTTTCCTTGGCTCCGACGCTACCCGTAAAGTGTCGTTTGTGAGGTCGTTGCGTGCTATGGGCTCCGGTATGCCCACTGCCGAATGGATGATTGACATCTCTAAAATCAACGGCCCCGATGCCCTGGGACAGGATTCCAAAGCTTTTATGACATTGAAGGACGTTGAGGACAATCTGGATAAGCATCCCGGTATGTTTTTCCTGCATCTGGCGCAGTCCCATAGCGAGGTTTATGTCAAAGGCATAGACGAGGTCAAGTTTACCATGTCCGACGGGCCTGATGGCAAGACTTATTTCCTGTCATCCGTTGACACCAACCCACAAGAAAACATCTAATCTGGCACAAATTTTCAACATAACGGATTATGCAAAGATTCTTCCACGTGTTTGCGCTCATACTCTGCCTGGCAGTCAGCTGTCAGAAGTATGACGATTCCCTGATCAGAAAAGACATCAGTAGCCTTCAGGAGCAGGTCGCTTCCCTGACGGAAGGGCGGATAAATTTCACCTCTTACGATGCTGTCACCGTAAACCTTCTTGACACGATGGATGTCATTCTCCCCGAGGACTTCAAGAAGTCCGATTTCGCCGCATTCACCGCAGAGATGAAGAGTGGGGACGGAGTTGTCACAAAGGCGGGAGATAATGATGACTGGAAGGTAAAAGCCATCGCTCCCGAGTTTGACGCTCAGGGCGTACTTGTGAAGAATCCTTTTGTCATATTCACAAGAATCCCCTATGAGAAGACCGATGCCGTCATCAATGTCTCGATCATTGACAATAAAGGAAGCAGATCAGACGCATCAAGAGTCATTTATTCAGGCAATTATGACAAGCGGGTCGAGATTTTCAATGAATGGGATGCTTTGTTTGAATCCGATATGCAGAAATGGGATGAGCTGCAGAGGATGGAATTTGTGATATGGTATATGATGTCCCTGTCCGAAGATCAGAAAGAGGAGGACTATAACGAATTCGTAAATTCGTTTGTAGCATCCCACAGTGACCTGATTGCAAGGTCCCTATTGATTGACAGGGCTGACCCTGCCGCCGAAAGCCTGAGTCAGATGTATAAGGAGGAGATGGATGAAGCCGGTGGCCTTGATGAAGATGAGGAGGAAGATAATGAAGAATATATGGGAGAGCCTTTGAGCAGCGGACTGGGAATGATTGATACGGGGGCCAAATTCTATAATTGGATGGGAGTCGGACACAGAGGCTGGGGACTTAAGGGGGGACTGCCTGATAATAGAAAGGTGTGTCACGTCACGCTTCCTGCTGCCATAGAGGCTCTGTCAGAGAAGCCTATCATCCCGAGTGAAGTGGGGAGGATGCCTGCTTTGGTATTGTTCAGGCTCTTCAGATATCAGAACGTAAATATGGACTATATGTTTGACAGGGGCGTCAGAGTATTTGATTTCCACGTCGGGATGCACGAGGGAGCTCTTCACGGCTACAGTTCCATATTCCCCTGCCAAGCCAAGCTTGAGGATGAAATGAACGTTCTGACCGGATATCTCAATAAATATCCGTCGGAGTTCGCGGTGCTCATCGTAACGGCAGCAGGACCCAGTTTAAATGCTTGGGACGAATGTCACAGATTCTTCTATAATTATTCTCAGTCACATCCCGGTCTTTTCATTCCGTTCCGTAAGGATTTGACCGTGGGTAATGCCAGGCACCATATCATTCTGCTTTGGACTGATGAAGAGTGGGAAGATACGAGCATACCGAAATTCGGAGCCGTGATTGGGGAGAAGGAAACAGGCGGTGATGGGGAAGAGAATACCGACAATTGCATCAAAGTCTGGAACAATAGCACCAATAAGTGGGAAGTGGAGGCTCCTTTGTGGATTCAGGATATCGAAATAGGTGAAGTCGCCAGTAATGACGATGCCTCCAACAAGGCCAGAGCACATACTGACCAGATGCTAAAGTATGTCGATGACTTCAAGGCTCAAGCTTGTATGAAAGGAGACTGCACCTGGTCAATCAACTATTATGACAAGGTGATGTGGTGGCCGTTTACAGGTGTTCCCAGCGCCATAAAGAGGATAGCTGAAAAATTGGGAATAACCCGTTATCCCGATTCGGCCTGGAGCGCCAATTATCTACACTACGAGTACAGCAACAGGCTTGATGCCAAGTTCTACAGAAACAGGTACAATGCTCCCGGAGGAATCGTGTATCTTAATTTTGCCGCAGCATCCAAATCTTATGGCCCGTTCCGTGTTATATTCCCTGTGAAAGTGTTTGGAAGAAATGCAGTGGCATACACTCTGTGTATGAATGGCCCCTGCAAGATGCCATACGAATAGCGGCAGCAAGAGATCAGTTGTAGAACGGGTCTTCCTTCCTCTGTCCGGCGATACGGTATCTGCCCTTGTTGTATCTGTAATACGCGCCTTTCTCCTTGAAGAACCTGCTGACGTAATTTTTCAAGGCCTGGTGTGAATACAGGAACGGGACAAGTGATGCCGGGAGGAATTCATTGCGGCATTCTATGAGCAGGAGATTGCACTCGGTCCGATATGAGCCGGGATAATCCGCCCCGCTGCAGATAACCTGCAGCCCATGGTGGGGAAGCGCCATTGACCAGGTGCCTGTCCTGCTGCAATACCGGCCCTGTTCCACAAGCGCCCTTGCCTCTACCAGACTCTCGGTGATTTCGGAATCCAAGGTGAACACAGGCCAGTAGGGCCAGCCGAAACCATTGGTCATCAAATGCTTCTCTTTGGGGAAATCATGCTCATCAACAAAGAATTTCTCCAGGGACTCCAAGGTGCCGGCTGCATATTTGAACATAGTGCTCCCTTCGCGGGCCAGCCCGGTACCTTCATTCTCCCATAAATTGTCTCTGAGCCAATCGATAACCATCGGCGGATCTGTCTTCTTGTCCCCAGGTCTGAAGTATATCTTTCTCTGCTCCATGGCATCCAATCCGTAAGCGCCATATATTATCGAGTATGGTACATCGACATTGCCGTATTCATCCTTGCCATAACGCTTCTCCAACACCTCGTGGACGTGCTGTACAAGGACATCGATCGCGGAATACGGACCCGCCCCCTTGACATCCAGCCACAGGATGCTGAGTTCGTCCATTTCGGGAAGCATCAGGTATTCCTCGAGAGAAACATAGCGTGTATTAGGATTGGCGATTCTTTCCGGTTCCCTATTGTATATCTTCATCTGCTCGGGACTTACAAATCCATCGTGGGCGACGGACCAGAAGGGCTCCGCACCGTATCTGCAGTAATCGGTACTTGTGGCCACATCTATTTCGACTCCGTTCGCACCGTCTTCAAGGGCATCGAAGAGGCACTGAGGCGAATTGCAGGCATGCGCCACAACCCATACCGGGCGTGCGGAAGGAACAGGCTGCGCATTCGAACTGAAGGAGATGCACAGGCAGCATATAAGTGCTGTAAATATTACCCGAGTGTTTTTCATCATAGCGGACCGGTTCAATTCACTTTCTTGAAGGATGCTGTCAATTTACCACCTTCATAGAATTCCAACGTACTGCCATTAATTTTGTAGGACACGCCCGTCCAATCAGTACTTTCCTCTTCATAAAACTCCAAGGCGTCCTTCTCTATGGCATAAAGGATACCTCCTTCGGTACGCCAGAGCATTGGAATCGCGAGCTGTTCCCCGGCACATTCCAAAGTCAATACCAACTCCTCATTCTTTTGAAACGAGTATTCCACCGAGCAGTCACCGCCTAATTCTTCTTCATGGAATTCAGCATACCACTTGCCGAGAATATCCGCATCGGAAGGAGTTTCCGGATTCGCGTTGCATCCGTTGACCAGTAAAACGATCCCCGCCAGGAAAAGAAAAGCCGGCGAGAATATACCGTGAGCAAGGTGGAATTTGGAAGTCATGGCAAACAAGTTCCTAGCATCCCTGCTTGCGGAGGAAGCACTCGATAGTGTTCTCCATAAGCATGGTGATGGTCATAGGGCCTACGCCTCCGGGAACCGGTGTTATGAATCCCGCAACCTTGGAAGCGGACTCATAATCGACATCGCCGACAAGTCGCGAGCCGGGAGTACCGTCCTCCTTGACACAGGGGATGCGGTTTATGCCCACGTCGATGACAACGGCTCCGGGCTTGACCATATCGGCTGTGACCATACAGGGACGACCTACCGCAGCCACAAGGATATCGGCCTCGGCGCAGACCGCCGCAAGATCCTTTGTGCGTGAATGCGCGATGGTTACGGTAGCGTTGCGGTCAAGAAGAAGCTTGGCGACCGGCTTGCCGACAATGTTGCTGCGGCCCACAACCACGGCCTTCTTCCCGGAAATGTCGATTCCGGTAGTCTCTATCATCTTGATGATTCCCTTGGGAGTGCAGGGCACGATACAGGGGCGTCCAAGCCACAACTTGGCCACATTGCCGGGGTGGAATCCGTCCACGTCCTTCTCGAGGGCGATGGCATCGATGACCTTATCCTCATTGATGTGAGCGGGAAGAGGAAGTTGGACGAGAATACCGTCCACGGCATCATCTGCATTGAGTCCGTCAATCACTGACAGAAGTTTCTCCTCGCTTACATCCTCGGGAAGTTCCACCAGACGGCTGTCCATACCCACGAAGGCGGCAGCCTTGATCTTGCCTGTAACATAAGAACGGCTGGCGGGGTTGTCGCCCACGATGATTACGACCAGACAGGGTTTCCTGCCATATCGCTTCTCAAGTTCAACTATTCTTCCTTTCATCTCCTCCTTGAGGGACAGCGAAAGGACCTTTCCATCTATTATTGTGCTCATAATGTACAAAGTTAGCACATAATCGGCAATTTATCGTATTTTAATTGCTTTTAAGTGGCCAAATCTTTACTTTTGGGATATGAAGATTTTCAGCGACTCACTCGTAGAAGAGGCCTGCAGCAGGAACAGCGTCAAGAGCCTCTCGTCCGCCACCATAGGAGAAGTGCTTCTGGTGGCCCAGTATCTGGAGAACAAGACCGGCATACCATTCATCAGGATGGATCAGGGCTCTCCCGGTCTGGAAATCAACCGTTACGGTGTGGAAGAGGAGAAACGCGCCCTCGACAGCGGCATAGGCTCACAATATCCGGCGGCTGCCGGCATAAAGGAACTCAAGGATGCTGCCTCACGCTTCATCAAGGCTTTCATCGACATTGACCTGAGCGCCCGCAGTTGCATACCCACCACCGGTTCGGTCGCTGCATCCTTCGGCTCATTCCTTGCCTGCACGCAGAGGATTCCCGGCAAGAACAAGGTGCTCTTCATAGACCCGGGCTTCCCCATCCAGAAGTCCCAATTGAGGATCCTGGGAATAGAGTGGAAGGAATTCGACATATTCCCGTTCAGAGGAGCCGGACGCCTCGAAGCCAGACTCGGAGAAGAGCTCGCCTCCGGGGACATCGCAGCCATCATCTATTCCAACCCCAACAACCCGGCCTGGATATGTCTGGAGGAGGAAGAACTTGAAGTGATTGGCAAACTCGCCACAAAATATGACGCAGTGGTGATGGAAGACCTTGCATATTTCTGTATGGACTACCGCAAGGATTTGTCCAAACCGTTCGAAGCCCCGTACCTTCCCACTGTCGCACGCTATACCGACAACTACATCCTGATGTTGTCGGCTTCCAAGATATTCAGTTATGCCGGCCAGCGGATAGCCCTGTGCTGCATCAGCGACGCCTTGTATGACAAACAGTACCCTGCCCTGTCCGAGCGTTACAAGGACGCAGGAGTGTTTGGCGTGACACTGACCGCCTCCATTCTGTATATGATAACCAGCGGCTGCACCGCCTCCACTCAGTTCGGATATGCAAAGATGCTGAACCTCGCCTGCGACGGAGTCATCAATTTCGTGGAAGACACCCGGGAGTATGAGGTAAGGGCGCGCCGGATGAAGGAAATATTCTGCAGGCACGGATTTCACATAGTATATGACCGCGACGTGACCGACAAGGTCGGCGACGGATTCTTCTTCACCATCGGTTATGGCGATATGCCAGGAGAGGAACTGCTTCCGGAACTAATCCATTACGGTGTCAGCGGGATCTGCCTCTCGACCACCGGCAGCAGACAGAAAGGAGTCCGGGCCTGTGTGAGCCGTATGACCGAAGAACTGTACCCCGTGCTTGATGAACGTATGGCGGCTTTCCACGATGACCACCGCCTCTGACAGGAGAATGTTTTCTCTCTTCTTGCAATTATGAATAATTATTCATATATTTGCATACATTTTTGAGTTATGAACGAGAGAGAAAAACGTCAGAAGACTATTGCCAGCATTGTTGAGACCCAGAATATCCACACCCAGGAGGAACTCCTGCAGGCATTGGAGTCGCGCGGAATATGCACAACGCAGGCTACTTTATCCAGAGACATCAAGGAATTGGGTGCCATCAAGGTAGGAAGCCCCGAAGGCGGCCAGCATTATAAGATACGCGCAATACAGACCAGCCGCAGCCATTTCGTGGCCGAGAGCGTGGAAGTGTCGGGGCAGTTGTGCGCCATCAAGGTCAAACCCGGATTCGCAGCCCCCATATCCTCCACCATCGATTCCGCCGGCATCAGCGGGATTATGGGCACCATAGCAGGTGATGACACAGTGCTTGTGATGCTGCGCGCAGATGCCGACCGCGACTACATCTCCAACACGATCAAGACGATGTTCAACGTCTCGGACATTACGGTACGTGTTGCCAACGAGGGTGATCTGAAATACGCCCAGGACATCTGTGACGAAATATTCATCTCATCCCAGGAGCGCAAGACAGGCATCGCGCGCCGCACTCCCGAGTACATCCAGGAGAAGATGAAGGCCGGCAAGGCCGCCATAGCCGTCACGGCCGACGGGGAATTCGCGGGATTCTCATACGTCGAATCCTGGGGCCACAGCAAATATGTCGCCAACTCCGGACTCATCGTGGCCCACAAGTTCAGGGGTCTGGGACTCGCCCGCAAGATAAAGGAGCAGACATTCAAACTCTCCAGGACCCTGTTTCCGGATGCCAAGATATTCTCCATCACCACAGGCGCCGCAGTGATGAAGATGAACTACGAATTCGGCTTCAGGCCGGTACCGTTCAGCGAGTTGACCGACGACCCCGAATTCTGGAAAGGCTGCGAGGGGTGCCGCCATTTCGACATTCTCAAGAGCCACAATTATACAATGTGCATATGCACCGGTCTGCTCTACGATCCGAAGGAGCACCTCGAGATACACCATCCGGATGATATTTAACGAATGACACATATGAAGAAAAAAGTTGTAGTCGCCTTCAGCGGAGGACTCGACACCTCCTACACCGTAATGTACCTCGCAAAAGAGAAGGGGTACGAAGTTCACGCAGTCTGTGCGGATACGGGCGGATTCAGTGCCGAGCAGCTCAAGACCAACGAGGAGAACGCCTATAAACTGGGAGCGACCGTGTACGCCACCCTCGACGTCACCAGAGAATACTACGACAGGAGCCTCAAATATATGGTGTTCGGCAACGTGCTGCGGGGCGGCACCTACCCCATATCCGTATCTTCCGAGCGAATCTTCCAGGGAATGGCCATCGCGAGATACGCCAGGGAGATAGGCGCGGACGCCATCGCACACGGATCCACCGGAGCCGGCAACGACCAGGTTCGTTTCGACATGACCTTTCTGGTGATGTGTCCCGGCGTGGAAATCATCACCCTCACCCGCGACGGCAATCTGAGCCGCAAGGAAGAGGTGGACTACCTCAACGCCAACGGTTTCTCCGCGGACTTCACCAAGCTCAAATATTCTTATAACGTGGGCATCTGGGGCACCTCCATCTGCGGGGGCGAGATTCTCGACTCGAAGCAGGGGCTTCCGGAGACCGCATACCTCAAGCAGGTGAGCAAAACCGGCAGCGAAATCCTGAGTCTCGGATTCAGCCACGGAGAACTGTGCTCGGTGAACGGCAGGGAGTACAAGGACAGGATCGAGGCCATCCAGGCAGTCGAAGCCATTGGCTCCGCATACGGCATCGGTCGCGATATGCACGTAGGCGATACCATCATAGGCATCAAGGGCCGTGTCGGATTCGAGGCGGCTGCACCTATGCTGATCATCGGAGCCCATAAGTTCCTTGAGAAATTCACCCTGAGCAAATGGCAGCAGTACTGGAAGGATCAGGTGGCGAACTGGTACGGAATGTTCCTCCACGAGAGCCAGTACCTCGAGCCCGTGATGAGGGATATCGAGGCAATGCTCGAGAGCAGCCAGCGCAATGTCAACGGTACCGTAACCCTCGAACTCCGTCCCTACAGCTTCTCCACGGTCGGAGTGGATTCCCCTGACGACCTGGTGAAGAACAAACTGGGAGAATACGGCGAGGGCGCCAAGGGTTGGACTTCCGATGAGGCCAAGGGCTTCATCAAGGTTACGTCCACCCCTCTGAGAGCATACTACCTGTCACACAAAGACGAACTCATCAATGATTAGGGCGGGCATCATAGGCGGAGCAGGATACACCGCAGGCGAACTGATACGGCTTCTGGTCAATCATCCTGACGCAGAACTGTCGTTCGTCCACTCGGAGAGCAACGCCGGCAATCCGCTGTGCAGCGTACATTCCGGCCTCATCGGGGATACGGATCTCAAGTTCTGCGACAACATAGCGCTTGACGGCATAGACGTGCTTTTCCTATGCTCCGGTCACGGCAAAAGTGCAGCATTCTGGCAGGAGAACCAACTGCCGGAAGGGCTCAAGGTGATAGACCTGGCTCAAGACTTCCGTGACGAAAGAGAAGGATATGTCTACGGCCTGCCCGAATGGCAGAAGTCCCGAATCGAAGGAGCCTCCAGGATTGCCAATCCCGGATGTTTCGCGACAGCCATCCAACTGGCCCTCCTGCCCCTGGCCGGCGCCGGGCTGCTGGAGTCCGAAGTGCAGGTCACAGCCGTCACAGGTTCCACCGGAGCAGGTGTAAAGCCCGCCGCGACCACGCATTTCAGCTGGCGCAATGACAATATATCCACCTACAAGGTGTTCGAGCACCAGCACCTCATCGAGATCCGCCGCAACCTCGGCATCCTGCAGGGCAAGGCTCTTCCCGACATCAATTTCGTACCCGTGCGCGGCGATTTTGCCAGAGGCATCTTCGCCAGCGTGTACACATCCTGTCCGCTGAGTGAAGAAGAAGCCGTGGCAGCATACCGTTCATTCTACAGGGATGCGGCATTCACCTTCGTTTCTGACGATCCCGTCGACCTCAAGCAGGTTGTCAACACCAACAAATGCATCCTGCACCTGGAGAAGCACGGAGACAAACTGGTCATCTCTTCCGTCATCGACAATCTTCTCAAAGGCGCGAGCGGCCAGGCTGTCCAGAATATGAACATCATTTTCGGCCTGAACGAAACGGAAGGCCTCAAACTTAAAGCATCCGCATTCTAATGGAACTTTTCGACGTATACAGTCTGTTCGAAGTCACGCCGGTCAGAGCTTCCGGCTGCAGGGTCTGGGACGACAAGGGGCAGGAATATCTGGACCTCTACGGGGGCCACGCCGTCATCTCCGTCGGTCACTGCCACCCGGTCTACGTAAAGGCTCTCAAGGACCAGCTGGACAGGATAGGATTCTACTCCAACAGCGTGGTCAATCCTCTCCAGGCCGGGCTCGCGCACAAACTGGGCGAGGCCAGCGGCTACTCCGACTACAGCCTGTTCCTTGACAACAGCGGTGCCGAGTCCAATGAGAACGCGATGAAACTCGCCTCCTTCCACACCGGCAGAGACAGGATCATAGCTTTCCGCAAAAGCTTCCACGGACGCACGTCCGGAGCTGTGGCGGTGACGGACAATCCCGCCATCGTTTCTCCTTTCAACGCCAACCACAAAGTCAGTTTCTGCGAGCTCGATGATGCAGAAGCCGTGGAGTGCGCACTGAAGAAGGGAGATGTTGCCGGAGTTATTATCGAGGGCATCCAGGGCTGCGGAGGCATCAATGTGCCGGCGCCGGGATTCCTTGGGACCCTGAGAAGCCTGTGTGACAAATACGGGGCCTGCCTGATTCTGGATGAGGTCCAGAGCGGCTATGGGCGCAGCGGCAAGTTCTTCGCCCACCAGTGGGAGGGCATCAGGCCGGACATCATAACCATGGGCAAGGGCATAGCCAACGGATTCCCCTGCGGAGGTATACTCATCTCCCCCGCATTCAAGGCCGTCAAGGGTATGCTGGGCACAACCTTCGGAGGCAACTACCTCGCAATGGCGGCAGCCAACGCGGTACTCGACATCATAAGGGACGAGCATCTCATAGACAACGCCTATGAGGTGGGGAAATACCTCAAGGCAGGCATCCCTTCATCCCCCGAAATCAAGGAGGTCAGGGGCCGCGGTCTTATGATAGGCATCGAATTCAACGGCAGCGTGGCCGAGATACGCAGGAAACTGCTGTTCGAGAAGCATATATTCACCGGGGTGTCGGGCAAGAACATGATACGCCTGCTCGCGCCTCTTGTAATCACCAAACAGGACGCCGACACGTTTATCGGCGCGCTCAAGGAGGTACTGCAATGAAAACTTTTTTTCACGTATCAGACATAGGAGACCTCGGAGCCGCCTTGGATGAAGCCAGACAGGTCAAGGCAACCCCCTTCGCCTGGAAGCATCTGGGCGAGAACAAGACCATTATGCTGGTCTTCTTCAACAGCAGCCTCCGCACAAGGCTGAGCAGCCAGAAAGCAGCCCTCAACCTGGGAATGAACCCCATAGTCCTCAATATCGGCCAGGACAGCTGGAAGCTGGAGACCGAAATGGGCGTGGTTATGGACGGGGACAGGAGCGAACACCTGCGCGAAGCCATCCCCGTGATGACCAGTTACTGCGACATCATCGGCATACGTTCCTTCGCGGGTCTTTCCGACAGGGAATCCGACTACAACGAGCCCATCCTGAGCCAGTTCATACAATACGGTCACAAGCCGGTCATAAGCCTGGAATCGGCAACCGTACACCCCTGCCAGGCATTCGCCGACCTTATCACCATAGAGGAATATCGCAGGAAGAAGCGTCCCAAGGTGGTTATGACCTGGGCTCCCCATCCCAAGGCCCTGCCCCAGGCAGTGCCCAACTCATTTGCGGAGTGGATGAATGCTGCGGACGTGGATTTCGTGATAACGCAGCCTCAGGGTTACGAACTCGACCCCCGCTTCGCCGGGAACGCCAGGATAGAATATGACCAGATGAAGGCTCTGGAAGGCGCCGACTTCGTGTACGCCAAGAACTGGAGCTGCCCCGGAGTCACCGACCCTTCCAAATACGGTCAGATTCTGTCCAAGGATATGGGATGGACTGTGGACGAGAGGCATATGGCCGTCACAGACAATGCATACTTCATGCACTGCCTCCCCGTAAGAAGGAATATGATAGTCTCCGACTCGGTCATAGACGCCCCCACCAGTCTTGTAATCCCCGAGGCCGCCAACCGTGTCGTATCGGCTCAGGTGGTGATGAAACGTATGCTCGAGAGTCTATGACAAAAGTCTTCAAAATAGGGGGCAACGTCATCGAGGACTCTGCGATGCTGGAGGCATTCTGCAGGGATTTCGCATCCGTGCATGGGCCTAAGGTACTCGTACACGGGGGAGGCGTGATGGCATCAGCTCTTCAGGAAGCCCTGGGACAGAAACCCGTCAAGATTGAAGGCAGACGCGTTACGGATTCCGACACTCTTAAGGCGGTTACAATGACATATTCCGGATGGTGCAACAAGACTCTGGTCTCCACGCTCCAGAAATACGGATGCAATGCCCTCGGCCTGTCGGGATGTGATGCCGATGTCATCAGGGCCGGCAAACGTGCCCCAAGGGTACTCTCCGACGGAGTTACTGTTGTCGATTATGGTTATGTGGGTGACGTGTCCGCCCGAAGCGTTGACGCCGCGATGCTTGAGTCCTTCCTTGACCTGGGGCTCACTCCCGTACTCTGCGCCATCAACCACGACGGCCGGGGACAGCTTCTCAACACCAACGCCGACACTGTGGCCGCTTCGGTTGCCGCCGCACTGAAGGCCGAGCTCATCTGCTGCTTCGAGCTGGACGGCGTTCTCGCTGACAGGAATGACCCCTCAAGCGTCATCCCCGCCGTAAGTACCGCGGATTTCGAAAAGATGAAGTCCGACGGAAGCATCGCCGACGGAATGATTCCCAAGATAGAGAACTGCCTTTACGCACTCCGTTGCGGAGCTGCGGGCGCTTCGATAAAGAATGCTCTCAGAACGGCCGACGACAGCGGCACAATGATAATGTTATGAACCGGTATTGCCAGGACTCCGTGGAACTGTTGCGCTCGATGGTGCGCATCCCTTCCGAATCTTTCCACGAGGAAGAGGTCGCGGCATTGCTGTATGACAGATTGAACTCCTGGAACCTTGCCCCCCGCCGCATAGGCAACAATGTTGTGGCATCCTGCCTTCATTTCGACAGGTCTCTGCCGACCCTCGTGCTGGATGCACATATGGATACGGTCGCTCCGGCCGCGGGATACAGCCGCGACCCTTATGACCCGGGCACCGACGAGGACACGGTATATGGTCTCGGATCCAACGATGACGGCGGCAGTGCAGTAGCAATGATTGCCGCGTTCCGCCATTTCTACAACAAGGTCCTGCCGATCAACATTGTACTCGCACTGAGCTGCGAAGAAGAAAGGTCAGGCCCCCGGGGAGCGAGACTCCTGTATGGACCCGACGGCCCGGAAGAGGTGCGTGACGCCCGCTGGGTCATCATAGGAGAGCCTACCGGGATGAAAGCCGCGACAAGCGAGAGAGGTCTGCTTGTCCTGGATGCCGTAGCGGAAGGTGTCAGCGGTCACGCAGCAAGGAACGAAGGCGTGAACGCACTCTACATCGCGATGGAAGATATCGCCGCCCTGAGGGCCCACAAATTCTCCAGGATATCTCGGATTATGGGAGAGGTCGGTCTGAACGTCACCCAGATATGCGCCGGCACAGCCCACAACGTGATTCCTGACAGGTGCAGTTTCGTGGTAGATATCCGACCTACCGAGCAATACACCAACGAGGAGATTCTCGAAGAGCTCCAGGCCCTGTGCCGGAGCAGGCTGACGCCCAGAAACCTTGCCAACCGTTCGTCCGCCACCCACCCCGACTCCCCTCTCCTCAGGACATTGGCGGATCTGGGCATCGGGACCTTCTCTTCGCCCACCACATCCAACTGGATGCGTACAGGCAAGGATGCCATAAAGATGGGGCCGGGAGAATCTTCTCGTTCGCATCACGCCGACGAGTATATTCTTTGTGAGGAAATATCCGATTCTATCAAAAAATATATTAACTTTGTAGAAAATTTCTATGGCCACACTCTGGAATAAAGGCACTTCTTGCACCGACAAGGTGGAAGCCTTCACCGTTGGCAATGACCGTATTCTTGACCTGAGACTCGCACGATACGATGTTATGGGTTCCAAAGCCCACATCAAGATGCTGGAGTCCGTCGGCCTTCTTTCGTCGGAAGAGTTGAGCAAACTGTTGTCCGCTCTGGATGAAATAGCCGCCTCCATCGAGGGCGGCGTTTTTGTACTCGAAGATGATGTGGAGGACATACACTCCCAGGTCGAACTCCTTCTCACGAGGAAGCTCGGGGACATAGGCAAGAAAATCCACTCGGGCAGGTCCCGCAACGACCAGGTTCTGGTCGACCTCAAGCTTTTCCTGAGGGACGAGCTTCTTGCTCTCCGCAGCGAAACTCTCACGCTCTTCAACAAGCTTCAGGCATTGAGCGACAAATACAGTGAGGTCCTGCTGCCGGGTTACACCCACGCCCAGATTGCGATGCCGTCATCATTCGGCCTGTGGTTCGGAGCCTATGCCGAAGCCCTTGTCAATGATATGAGCATGATGCAGGGAGCCTACAGGGTTGTGAACCGCAATCCTCTCGGCTCTGCCGCGGGATACGGCAATTCATTCCCGCTCGACAGGGAGATGACCACGCGTCTGCTGGGATTCGCATCCCCGGACTACAACAGCATAGCCGCTCAGCTCAGCCGCGGCAAGTCAGAGAGGTGCGTTGCCTCGGCGATGGGCAGCCTTGCCTTGACGCTCAACAAGTTCGCCTCCGACTGCTGTATGTATATGTGTCCCAATTTCGGATTCATACATTTCCCCGACAGTCTTACCACGGGATCCAGCATAATGCCTCACAAGAAGAATCCCGACGTATGGGAGCTGGTCAGGGCCAAGTGCAACCGCATACTCTCGACCGAGAACGAGATTTCCCTCCTGTGCAGCAACATGCCCCACGGCTACCACCGTGACTACCAGATACTCAAAGACATTCTTTTCCCCGCCCTCGAGCTCATGCACGGCTGCCTGGATATGACATCCTATATGCTGGATTTCATCGAGGTCAACGAACACATCCTCGACAACGGCCTGTATGACCATCTCTTCACGGTGGAGGAGGTCAACAGGAGAGTGCTGGACGGTATGCCCTTCAGGGACGCTTACCGCCAGGTGGGCAGGGAAGTCAACGAAGGCAGCTTCCACTTCGAAGGCGGAATCAGGCACACCCATTTGGGAAGCATAGGCAATCTTTGTAATGACAAAATAGCCGCATTGATGAAAGAAGCGGCACAATGGTGATATGAAAGACATTCGTAAAGTTATCGTGCTCGGGTCCGGAGCATTGAAAATCGGACAGGCTGGAGAATTCGACTACAGTGGCGCACAGGCCCTCAAGGCAATGAGGGAGGAAGGTATCAGCACCGTCCTTGTCAATCCCAACATCGCAACGGTCCAGACATCGGAAGGTGTGGCCGACAAGATATATTTCCTGCCGGTGATACCCAAGTACGTCGAAAAGGTTATCGAAAAGGAGAAGCCGGACGGCATTCTCCTGTCTTTTGGCGGACAGACGGCTCTGAACTGCGGAATCGAACTGTATAAGAGCGGCTTCCTCAAGAGCCACGGCGTCCGCGTGCTGGGCACACCTGTCACCACCATTATAGATACGGAAGACCGTGAGCTGTTTGTCGAGAGGCTTGACGAAATAGGTGTCAAGACCATTCGTTCGCACGCAGCGGAGACTATAGAGGATGCTGCGGCAGCAGCCGAAGAAATCGGCTATCCGGTCATTCTTCGCGCAGCGTTCGCCCTTGGAGGACTCGGTTCGGGATTCTGCGACAACGCCGCAGAACTGGAAGCCACCGCCAGCAAGTCTTTCACGTTCTCGCCCCAGCTTCTCGTGGAGAAATCCCTCAAGGGATGGAAGGAAATCGAATTCGAAGTAGTCCGCGACGCCAACGACAAATGTCTGGTAATCTGCGATATGGAGAATTTCGATCCTCTCGGCATACACACCGGAGAGAGCATCGTCGTGGCCCCTACCCAGTCCCTCACTGCAGAAGAACTGGACTTCCTGCACAAGCTTTCGGTCAAGATAGTACGTCACCTCGGCATTGTAGGAGAGTGCAACATCCAGTTCGCATTCGCCCCTGACGGCAGTATGGATTACCGCGTCATAGAGGTCAACGCCAGGCTCAGCCGTTCTTCAGCCCTCGCTTCCAAGGCGACGGGCTACCCCCTTGCCTTCGTAGCCGCCAAAATCGGCCTCGGATACAGTCTCGACGAGATAGGCAACGCAGCGAAGACTCCTTCTGTGGACTATGTCGTCTGCAAGCTTCCGCGCTGGGATCTTGCCAAATTCAAGAAAGTCTCCAGGGAAATCGGCACCACGATGAAGAGCGTCGGAGAGGTGATGGCCATAGGCAAATGCTTCGAGGAAACCATCCAGAAAGGTCTGAGAATGATCGGTCAGGGTGCACACGGATTCGTTTGCAACAAGCCCTTCAAGTCCGAAGACCTTGATTATGCCCTGTCTCATCCCACAGACGGCCGTATGTTTGCCATTGCGGCGGCTCTCGAGTCCGGATACACAGCCGGGAGAATATGTGAACTTACCAGGATAGATCCCTGGTTCATCAACAAACTTGTGAATATCGAGAATGTCTACAGGGAGCTGGAGCAGGTCGGAAGTCTTGACAAACTCGGCAAAGACTTGCTGGTCAAGGCCAAGAAACTCGGTTTCTCCGACATTCAGATTGCCCGCGTGTTCGGATGCAAGGAATCCGAAGTGCGGGCAAAGCGCATTTCCGGAGGTCTCAGGCCGTTTGTCAAGAAGATAAAGACTCTGGACTTCGGCAACGGCAAGGACAGCAATTACCTGTATCTCACCTACAACAGCGACCGTGACGACATCGGGTTCGCCAAAGACGGCAACACCGCCATAGTGCTTGGCTCCGGCGCATACCGCATCGGCAGCAGCGTGGAATTCGACTGGTGCAGCGTCAATGCGCTTAACACCCTGAGATCACGCGGTCACAACGCGGTTATGATAAATTACAACCCCGAGACGGTTTCCACCGACTACGATGTCTGCGACAGGCTTTATTTCGACGAGCTCAGCTTCGAGATAGTAATGGACATCTGCGCTCTGGAACAGCCTTTCGGTGTGGTGGTAAGCGTGGGAGGACAGATTCCCAACAACCTCGCCCTGCCTCTTGAGAAAGCGGGGATCAGACTTCTCGGAACCACCGCCGAATCCATCGACAAGGCGGAGGACCGCAACAAGTTCTCATCCATCGTGGACAGTCTGGGCATCGACCAGCCCAGATGGAGCGAACTCACCACCAAGGAGGACGTGGACAGGTTCGTGGCCGAGGTCGGATTCCCCGTGCTCGTAAGACCTTCCTACGTACTCTCCGGTGCGGCAATGAACGTATGCTACAACGAGGACAACCTTTGGAAATACCTCGATATGGCGGTGGACGTGTCCGAAGAACACCCTGTCGTCATAAGTGCATTCATGCAGAAATGCAAGGAAGTAGAGTTCGACGCCGTGGCGGACGGAGGCAGACTAGTGGCCTACGGCATATCGGAGCACATCGAATTTGCAGGCGTACACTCGGGAGACGCCACAATCCAGTTCCCTCCCCAGAAGCTCTACGGCGTGACTGCGGCCCATATCCGCAAGATAGCCGCAAAGATAGCGGGCGCTCTCGACATCACCGGTCCCTTCAACATCCAGTTCCTTGTGGGAAGCGGATTCATCAAGGTCATCGAGTGCAACCTGCGCGCATCAAGAAGCTTCCCGTTCGTATCAAAGATACTCAAGACCAACCTCATAGAACTTGCCACCCGCTGTATGCTAGGAGAGCATCCGGCCCCGGTCACGACCGACGCGTTCGAACTCGAATACGTAGGTGTCAAGGCTTCCCAATTCTCATTCTCGAGACTCGGACAGGCTGACCCCGTGCTCGGTGTCGATATGGCCTCCACGGGAGAAGTGGGTTGTATAGGCGACACCCTGGACGAGGCGATCCTGAAGGCGATGATCTCCGTCGGTCACAGGATTCCCAAGAAAGACGTGCTCATTTCGTCAGGCAACGCCAGACAGAAGGCCGACCTTCTGGACGCCTGCCAGCGGCTCATAGGTGCAGGTTACCGTATTTATGCCACTTCCGGCACGTTCAAATATCTTCAGGAGAACGAAATCCCTTGTCTCCGTGCGCTGTGGCCCAGCGAAGTCGAAGAAGGCAAGAAGGGCTTCCCCGCCGCCGTCGACCTTATCAGAGACCAGAAAGTGGAACTCATAGTCAACATACCCAAGGACTTCTCCACGGGTGAACTGACCAATGGATACAAGCTGCGCCGCGCTGCCATCGATTTCAACGTACCCCTCATCACCAACCGCAGGCTTGCGACCGCATACATCACGGCATTCTGCAGACTGGGTGAAGATGACCTTGCCATCAAAGCCTGGGACGAATACAGATAGCGCAGCCGTCTGTTGAAAAGTTGTTTATAAAATATTGCGGGCCAAAATCCCCGCACTAACGGATTAACCTTAAATTTGTTATCAGGTTAATCCGTTCTATTATATATTATGGCAGATATTACTAAACCATTGGGCATCTATGATGCTCGTACTCTTGGCAAACCCAGGATGCTTCTCCTCGGCTTCCAGCACATGTTCGCAATGTTCGGAGCCACCGTTCTCGTTCCGGCCCTCACCGGGCTTTCCGTCAGCGCCACCCTGCTCTTCGCGGGCCTCGGCACTTTACTGTTCCACCTTCTGACCAAGATGAAGGTCCCCGCCTTCCTGGGTTCGTCATTCGCATTCATCGGCGGTTATGCCGCCGTTGTCGAGATAGGTGCCGCCCAGGGTCTTGACAAGGCCGCATCCCTGCCCTATGCCTGCATCGGCGTTTTCTGCGCAGGTCTGATGTACCTCATCCTTGCCGGCTTCATCAAGATTTTCGGCGTCAAGAAGGTCATGCGATTCTTCCCTCCCGTGGTCACCGGTCCCATCATCATCGCTATCGGACTCACCCTCTCGGGCTCGGCCATCAACAACTGCTGCACCAACTGGTGGATTGCCCTTCTGGCAGTCGTCATCATTCTGGTCTGCAACCTCTGGGCCAAGGGAATGATAAGGATTGTCCCCGTGCTTATGGGTGTGGTAGGCTCCTATGTCGTAGCAGCCTGCTTCGGACTCGTCGACTTCACTATGGTAAAAGAAGCATCCTGGATAGGGCTTCCATTCGAGATGAAGAACACTGCATTCTCCGTGTTCGGCAATCCCAACTGGGGTCTTGTGGTTACCGCCATCATCACCATCATCCCGATTTCTCTCGCAACTATGATGGAACACATCGGTGATATGTGCGCAATCTCCTCCACAACCGGCATCAACTATCTCGAAGATCCCGGTCTGCACCGCACTCTTATGGGAGACGGTCTCGCGACAGCCCTTGCATCCATGTTCGGAGCTCCTGCCAATACGACATACGGCGAAAACACCGGAGTCCTCAACCTCACCAAGGTATTCGATCCCCGCGTCATACGCATCGCAGCCGTCCTCGCAATCATCTTCTCCTTCTGTCCCAAATTCGCGGCCATAGTCACCGTTATGCCGGCTGCCACCATCGGTGGCGTCAGCCTCGTGCTCTACGGTATGATTTCCGCAGTCGGCGTGCGTAACCTCGTCGAGAACAAGGTTGACCTCACATACTCACGCAACCTTCTCATTGCCGCCCTCATCATGGTACTCGCCATTGGTGTCAACTACGGTCCGGGTGCCATCGTTCTCGGCAAGATATCCCTCTCAGGCCTCGCAGTGGCCGCTCTGGTCGGTATCGTCATGAATGCCGCACTTCCCGGCAAGGATTATGAATTCGGAGAGAACAAGCGTGCGGACCTCACCGTCAACCTCGGAGGTTCCACACGTCATCCCAACTGGCACGAGGAAATGCCGGAGGAGGCCGCCTCTCTCAAGGGAGCCAAGCCTGTCATCAAGAAGGACAAGCAATAATGACAATCACATATTAATGAACAACTCTATTACCATATGAAAAAACTCATCGTTACAGTCGCGGCATTTGCATGCGCCATCCTCAGTGGCCTGAGCGTCTGCGCACAGGAGAAATCCACAATCGGCAACGGCTCCACCAACCTCCAGCTCCAATATGACTTCGGAAAGGACCGCAAAA
Organism: Bacteroidales bacterium; assembly: GCA_024401865.1. Classification (GTDB taxonomy): domain Bacteria; phylum Bacteroidota; class Bacteroidia; order Bacteroidales; family UBA932; genus Cryptobacteroides. The sequence continues at coordinate 35,297 of JAKSKI010000001.1, read as the reverse complement.
TCATCACCACGACTCTCGAAGGTTTCTACAATGACCCTTGGGGAAACACCTTCTTCTTCATCGATTATGACTATAATCCCCAGAAAGGAAACACCCTGGGCGAAGAGCAGGCCAACCGTCCCGGCGGATCTTATTGGGAGATTGCACGCTGCTTCAATTTCTGGCAGGACACGCCTCTGAACTTCCTCAGCCTCCAGTTGGAGTACAACGGCGGTGTCTACAGGTCATATCCCATCAACCACGCTCTCCTTGCCGGTGTCGACTTCTTTGTCCATTCGAAGGATTTCAAGAACACCTTCAACTTCAAGCTCCTCTACAAGAAGATATGGGGCAATGAAGGCAACGTCCCCCTTCAGTTCACATTTGTCTGGGGAATGCAGGATCTCTTCGGACTGCAGGGCCTCCGTTTCTGCGGCTTTGCCGATGTTTGGGGAGAGAAGCACTTAGTTTATCCTGACGGAGATTTCACCAAGAAGTCAGAGGAGTCAGGCGTCGTGTTCATCGCCGAGCCTCAACTCTGGTATTGCGTAGGACAGCATTTCGGTTGCCCCAACCTCAACATTGGCGGCGAGTTGGAACTCTCCTATGACTTCGGTTCAGCAAAGGGTTTCTGGTGCCGTCCCTGCCTGGGAGCAAAGTGGGTATTCTGACATTGGGGTTCAGTCACAGACAAGCGGAAGCAGATACTTCCACATTGCCTTCATCTCGGGACCGGTTTCCCGGACATTGCCTGTCAGGACTATGACAGCGTTGTACTCGGGAAGCACCATTACGAACTGGCCGTGGGCACCGTCAAGGCGGTAGCCCCCGGCCGAGTTCATCCAGACCTGGTACCCATAGCCCATATTGAAATCATTGCCCCGGAGTGAAGCTATCCGCTCTTCGTTGTATCCCTTGCCGTGATACTGGTATATCCGGGGCGTTGTCGCCTCGTCAAACCATTCGTCATTCAACAGGCGTTTCCCGTTCCAGACGCCACGGTTGAGCATAAACAGTCCCATCTTGGCAAGGGACTCGGTGGGCAGGTACAGGCCCCATCCTCCCGTGTTATAACCCTCGGCGCTCTTGTCCCAATGATGTTTGCGAATACCGAGAGGCTTGAACAGCTTCCCATCGAGATAATCCTCCAATGACATGCCGGTCACATTGGAGACGGCTACGGACAGAAGGTAGGTATTGAGACTGTTGTACCTGTATTTATCGCCGGGAAGATTCTCGAAACCTGCATCGAGAACGGTTTTCGTAGGGGTTTTCATTTCCAGCGAACTCACCTTGCCCATCGGGTCGGTCCTGAGTCCGGAAGACATCCTCAGCAGGTCATACAGGGTCAGGCCTGCCAGGGTATCGCTGACCTGATCGGGCAGCTGCTCCGGGTTGAGATAATCCACGAGTTTGCCATTCACCTCAAGAAGGCCGTCCTGCACTGCAAAACCTACGGCTGTAGCTGTGAATGTCTTGCTTGCCGACCAGCAGATGTTCAAGAAATCCGGGCCATAGCAGCAGTCATAATATTCGAGCATCTTGCGGCCGTCCTTGACCACCATGATCGAATTGAGTTCCGAGGTGCCCCATTCGTTCCTGATTGCCTGCAGCATGGAATCGACGGCGGGGTCCGACGTCCTGTAATCCGGTGCTTCGGGAAGATGCGGACCGGCGCCGCAGCAGGATGACAATGCGAGAGATGCTGCGACGATGATGTGTAATGGCTTCATATGATATTAATAAGCGGTTTAACGTCAGAATTCCCTGCGCTGGTGTTCATTGACGAATCCGTCTTTGAGACAGGCATACTGGCCTGACATGATCTCCGCCACCCTTTCGGTGCCCAGAGTCATATCCAGTTCGTCGTTTTCGGTCTCCACCCTGAGTTTGACCGCTCCCTTGACGATGATATCCAGAAGCTCCTGCTTGGTGATGAGATACAGTGCGTATGAGTTGGTCGTGGTGGCCGTATGTACTCTAGGCACAAAAGCCGAAGCTTCATACGGAGTAATGTACACATCCCCGGTGAATGGAGAATAGGTGTAGGCATAGCCGAAACGGGACACTCTGTCCTCTGTGGTATATGTCTCCGTATTCTTCTCATATTCACGGTCATAGATATTGCTCAGGCTTATCACGGACTGATCGGAGAGCCGTATCATCATCTTGTCTCCTGTTTCGAAGACTCCGTGATCGCTTCTGCCGCCGTAGGTCACAAGCACTGCCAGCACAGTATCCCTGTCGCTCTTGATTTTGGCTCCCAATGCGATATCCACGTCACCGAACAGGTGGGAGCCGGAAGTAAGCAATATCCTGTCGCCCTCCGCAGTGCGCGTATCCATAGCAAGTCTGATTGATCCGCAAGAGCACAACAACATTGCAGCCAATACCGGAAGAATAAAATTTTTCATAGCTGAAACCTTAATTTTGACAAAGATATCTTTATTTTTTAAATTTGTCCATCACTATTCTACATTCTATGGCAAGAATCATCACATTGGGCGAGATAATGCTCAGGCTCAGTCCCGAAGGAAACGAGAGGTTCATACAGTCCGGATCCTTCAGGGTGATACCCGGAGGTGGAGAAGCCAACGTGGCCGTAAGCCTTGCTTCATACGGACACGATTCGTACTATGTCACCAAACTCCCCTCCCACGAGATTGGCCAGATTGCCGTAAACTCCCTGCGTTCATTCGGAGTAAGGACAGACTTCATAGCAAGGGGCGGAGACCGGATAGGCCTGTATTATGCCGAGACCGGAGCTTCGATGAGACCGTCGAAGGTCATCTATGACCGTGCACATTCCGCCATAGCCGAAGCCGCCCCCGAAGATTTCGACTTCGATGCAATTATGGAGAATGCCGACTGGTTCCATTGGTCAGGCATCACTCCGGCCATCTCCGACAATGCGGCCAATCTCACCCGGCTGGCCTGTGAAGCCGCCAGACGGCACGGCGTGACAGTATCCGTAGACCTCAACTTCCGCAAGAAACTTTGGACTCCCCAAAAGGCCATTTCGGTAATGCGGCCGCTTATGGAATATGTTGACGTGTGCATAGGCAACGAAGAAGATGCGGAATTGTGTCTGGGATTCAAGCCCGACGCCGATGTTGCGTCGGGAGCCACCGGAGCGGAAGGATATAAGGGGATTTTCAGACAGATGAAGGAGGAGTTCGGATTCGGTCATGTAGTCTCCACACTGCGTGAATCATTCTCCGCCAGCCGCAACGGATGGAAAGCCCTGATATATGACGGCCGTGAATTCTGCGAATCCACAAGGTATGAGATAGACCCTGTCGTAGACCGGGTGGGAGGAGGCGATGCCTTCTCCGGAGGTCTCATTCATGGAATGCTCAAATACAAGGGTGACCAGCGCGCCGCCATCGAGTTCGCCACGGCGGCATCCGCGCTTAAGCAGACCGTTCCAGGCGACTTCAACCTGGTGAGCGAGGACGAGGTGCTCAGTCTCGTGGCCGGCAATTCTAACGGACGCGTCCAAAGATGATCCATATTATGACAAGACACAGCAAAATGCAGGTCCTCGAGGCCGTCAGCGGCACGGGAATGGTGCCGGTATTCTACAATCCCGATTTGGAAATCTCCAAAAAGGTGCTGAAGGCCTGTTACGACGGCGGAGTTCGCGCATTCGAATTCGCCAACAGGGGCGACAAGGCGGCCGATGTCTTCGCCCAGCTGGTCGGATTCGTCAGGTCCGAGTTGCCGGAAATGATATTGGGAATAGGATCGGTTTCGTTTGCCCGTGACGCCCGCCGATTCATCAGGATGGGAGCGGAATTCGTGGTAGGGCCTCAGTTCAACCCCGCAGTGGCTCCCTGGTGCCGTCTGGCGGGTGTCCCATATATGCCCGGTTGCGGCACTGTATCGGAAGTGGGCAGAGCCCAGAGGGCAGGATGTGAGGTCTGCAAGATATTCCCCGGAGACGTGCTTACGCCCAAATTCGTCAAGGCGCTTCTTGCTCCCATGCCCTGGAGCAAACTTATGGTCACAGGCGGAGTCAAGCCCGAACGTGACAATCTGGAAGCCTGGTTCAACGCCGGAGTCACCTGCGTGGGAATGGGGTCCAATCTCTTCCCCGGGGATGCCGTCGCGGCGGGGGACTGGGGCAGGATCAGTGCCCTGTGCAGGGAGGCGCTCGGTATTATTCGGGATATTTCAGATTCTCGTCGCCGATAACTTCCAGCACCTCGTGCAAATAGCGGCCTGCGGCTTCGCGGGCTCCGGCCAGGTCGTGCAGCCGCCAGCTGCCACAATCCCTGGCAGCGGCTCCGGGGATTTCTCCCTCGTACTCAGCTATGAAACTGAAGGTGGCCTTCATCAGGTCCACTATGTCCTCGGATTTGAGATCTCCGGTCAGAATCAGGTAATTGCCGGTACAGCATCCCATAGGCCCCCAATATATGACCCTGTCCTTCCACTCCGGGTCATTGCGCAGATATGTGGCGGCAAGGTGCTCGATGGAATGCAGGGCCGGAAGCGGGACGGCTTCCTGGCGGTTGGGTTCCGTCATACGTATGTCGAAAACCGTGAGCGTCTCCCCTCCCACACTGTATTTGTTGGAGACATAGATGCCTCTCCTGAGGCGGAAATGATCGATTGTAAAGCTGGGGATTTTGTTCATAACAGGTTGTCCAGGAGTTTATGTATGGACGAAAAGGATATCTCCGCCAGTCTGTCCCAGAAGTCATCATAATGCTCCTTCTGCCGGCCGTCATTGTGCGTGTCACTAATTATCTTGACCGCCAGGAAGGGTGTCGAATGCATATATGCAACCTGGGCTACGGCTGCACCTTCCATATCCACGGCCAGGGCATCGGGGAAGAGACCCTTCTGCCTTGCGTCCTCTTCGGGACTTATGTAGAACTGGTCACCCGTGCATAGAAGACCCACGTGAGCATCGGGAAGGCTGGATTTGGCTATTGCAATCAATTCGGGATCGCTGGGATAGAACAAGGGCATATTCTCCACCTGTCCGGGAAGATAGTGGACACCGCACCATACATCGTGGTAGGCTGTCCTGTCCACAATCACCGTCTCCCCTTCACTGACGCCTTCGGCAAACGAACCCGCCACTCCGATGGACAATATGCAGTCGGGAGAGTATCGTGCAATGAGGCGCTCCGCCGCGACTGCGGCGTTGACCTTGCCGATTCCGGAGAGAAGACAGTGCACGTCAGCCCCGTCACCGAATTCACGCGTAAGGAGGTCATACTCCTTCAGCATTGCACACACTATCGCAATATTCTTCATTACCCGTAAAGTTAGCCACAATTGGCAAATAAAAAAAGAAAAGACTATCTTTACATTATGAAGAGCATACTGTATCCCGCGGCCGTGTGCCTGCTGCTCACCGCCTGCAACTCAAAGCCGTCCGACCCGGCGCTCCGCTATCATTTCGACTCCCCCGCATCGATATGGGAGGAATGCCTTCCCCAAGGCAACGGGCGCATCGGCATTATGGCTGACGGCGGCACTTCCGACGAAACCTATGTCCTCAACGAGATATCGATGTGGTCCGGCAGCAAGGAGGTGAACGACAGCACAAAAGCGTCGCAATTCCTTCCTGAAATACGCGCCCTGCTGTTTCAGGACCGCAATCTTGAAGCTCAGGAACTCACATACAGAACTTTCACTTACGGAGGTGTAGGCTCCAACGGAGGCAAGTCATACGCCAAACCATACGGAGCATACCAGCTCCTTGGCAATATGCGCATCTCTTACAGAATGGAGGGAGAAGTCTCCGGATACCGTCGCGAATTGAACCTGGAGGATGCCGTACAGACTGTCACTTACGTCCAGGGAGGCATCAGGTACACCCGGGAGATATTCGCATCATATCCCGACGACGTGATTGCAGTAAGACTGAAGGCTGACAGGAAGGGCGCCCTTGGATTCAGTATCTCGATGGACAGGCTGTCCAACATAGAGCTCAACCGGGTCCAATCGCCCGTGTGCACAACAGAAGACGGAGACCTGATATTCCGCGGACGCCTGCAAAGCGGAAGGGAACCCGATGCCGGGGCGGCATTTGAAGGAATGCGCTTCGAGGCAAGGACAAGAGTCATTCTCCCCCGAGGAGGACGTCTGATATCTTCCGACGGCATCATTGATGTCAGCGATGCTGACGAGGCTCTCATACTGATAGGAATGAGGACGGACTATTTCTCCGCAAACTGGTCCGAAGAGCTCAAGTCGGACGTGGACAAAGCCTCCCGCAAATCGTGGAACAGACTGTATGCGGCCCACCGCGCTGCCTACGGCGGACTCTTCGGCAGGGTCAGCGTGGACTTCGGCCACGATGCGGAGAGGGAGAATATGCCGATGGACAGGAGGCTCGAAGCCTTTGACCGGGACCACAGGGACCCGTCCCTGGTCAGTCTCTATTATCAGTTCGGCAGATACCTGCTCATCAGCTCCACCCGTCCCGGTTGTCTTCCCCCCAACCTTCAGGGGCTGTGGGCCCGTACCATCAAGACACCTTGGAACGGCGACTACCACCTCAACATAAACCTTCAGATGAACCTATGGCCCGCTGAGACCGGCAACCTCGCAGAAATGCACCTTCCTCTCATAGAATGGACCAAAAGCCAGGTGGAGAGCGGCCGTAACACAGCCAGGGTGTTCTACAATTCAAGGGGTTGGGTGACGCACGTTCTGGGCAATGTCTGGACATATACCTACCCCGGGGAGCATCCCAGCTGGGGAGCCACCAACACGACGGCTGCCTGGCTGTGCCAGCACCTGTACAGACATTACCAGTATTCGATGGACAGGGAATATCTCGCCGACGTATATCCCACGATGAAGGAGGCTGCGCTGTTCTTCGTGGATATGCTCGTGGAGGATCCGAGAAGCCATTTCCTGGTGACCGCGCCCACCACTTCCCCCGAACTGGCATATTGGCACAAGGGCAGCAAAGTCAGTCTCAGCGCCGGATCCACCATGGATACGCAGATAGTCAGGGAACTCTTCACCAATGTATCCGAAGCCGCCTCCATACTTGGAGTGGACGAAGACTTCGTCAAGGTGCTGGACGAGAAGAAGGCCAGGCTTATGCCCACGACCATAGGAGAGGACGGGCGCATTATGGAATGGCCCGAGCCAAGGCAGGAGACCGATGTCCATCACAGGCACGTGTCCCATCTGTATGGTCTCTATCCCGGTGACGAAATCACCGTGGAGGGGACTCCGGACCTTGCTGAAGCGGCAATCCGCACTTTGGAGGTCCGCGGTGACGAAAGCACCGGATGGTCTATGGGATGGAAAGTCAATTTCTGGGCAAGGCTTCACGACGGCGACCACGCCTACAAACTCATATGCGACCTTCTGCATCCCGTCTCGTCAACGGGATGCAGCTATGGCGCCGGAGGAGGCACCTATCCCAACCTGTTCTGTGCCCATCCGCCTTTCCAGATTGACGGCAACTTCGGTGGCTGTGCTGGCATAGCGGAAATGCTTGTCCAAAGCAACGATGCGGGAATCGAATTGCTTCCCGCACTGCCATCCGCCCTCAAGGACGGTTCCTTCAGAGGACTAAGGGTCCGCGGAGGGGCTGAGGTATCGGCCCGGTGGTCTGACGGCAAGCTGACCTACGTGTGCCTCGAGGCGACCTCTGACGGAGATTTCAACATAAAGGGCATCACCGACGGGCCTGTCAGTCTCAAGGCCGGGCAGAAGTGGGAAAAGTCTTTCTGAACTTGAGGCAGCGGAACCCTGTTCTTTCGACCACGCCTTCCTGTGTGAATCCAAGTTCGCGATAGGCGTCACCGTCGGACCACCCGAGGTCGCAGTAGGACATGACGTCATCGGGACCGACCTCTTCGACGAAGGCATTCAGGAGCTTGCCCATACCTCCAGTGACGCGGATACCCGGCAGCGAGGCATAGCGTATCCATTCATATGATGCCACTGTGACATCTCCCTTGCGCCATCTCCTGGCGTTGGAGAACGTTGCCGCCGCCACCATAGTCCCGCATTCCAACTCCGTCTCGGATCCTCCGGTCCGCCGTTTGATGAAAAGACCGTAGCAATGTCTGCAGGTGGCGCTGCCCATACGATGGCAGGAATCCATAAACGCAGCCGCCCGGGCCCGGTCTATGCGACGCACCTCGCAGTTGCGGGCGAAAACCGTGGAGAGGTCAAGATTGTCCATCGCGAATTACGGATTCCACTGCGGAGCGCACGTCTTCATATTCATATCCCCTGGTCAGGGCGAATCTTATGAGTTTGAGCTTGGCATCCTGAAGCGGCTTCCCGTCCGGAGCGCTGAGGGTCTTCCATTTGGCGGCAAGCATTTTGACGAGTCTGTCTCCGGATGCGCCTTCATCAATCTCTCCCAGAGCTTCCCCGATCACGGATTCGGGAATCTTCTTGGCCGCCAGTGCAAACCTGATCTTCACCTTCCCCCAGCCTGTGATCGACGACTTCTCTCTAGCAAATGCCGTGGCGTACCTCAGATCGTCCACGAATCTGTCCGTGACCAGAGACGAGAGTATCCCGTCGGCCGCCTCCCGGAGTTCTTCCATATCGGCTTCGGGCCCCGCTTCCCTCTTGAGCGCCTCCAGAGCCTTGCGGTATATATCCGACGAGCAGTACTCGCATTTGGAGCACCTGGCCTCCAGACGGGAGAGTATTTTCTTCGATCTTTCGTCCATATCAGAAGTCATATCCCAGAGACAGGTAATAGCCGAATCCCATTCTTTCCGACCATTCGAACTGAAGTTTGAGCGGTCCGAATATCGAGTCATATCCGACTCCGGCGGAGACTCCCCAATAGTCGGGTCTCAAACCTGACAGAAGCCCCGAAAAAGTATCGTTCGCCCTCAAAGCCCCGCATTCCGCGGTAACGAACAGGTCCTTGACAGGTGATACCCTGAAAGCCAGATTGACCGCCACCATATTGTCATCCAGTGCAAAAAGGCCGGAATAGCCGGCAACAGGCACTGCCTGATCGAAGAAACGGCCCTGGAATCCTCCGCCGGCATAATTGCCGTACCCGATGGGGATATCGTCCGCATACGAATTTTTGGTGAAAAGACTCCTGTAATGGATATCGGGTATGATGGCGAAACGTTCACCAATGGGGATGACCGGCTTCCAGTTGAGGAACAGGATGTGATAAGGTATCTTATCGGGATTGCCCGACTTGGCGAACACCAATTCATAACCCATATTGAAATTGACGCCTTTGGAAGGGAAGAAATGATCATCCAGGGTATACAGTCCCGCATTGATGAATGCCGAACAATAATTACCCTTCATCTGCTCGTCCGTAAGCGGATGCGGGCCGACGGTCTTGAACCATTCCCCGGGCATCTCGAAATACTGGTTCTGCAAACCGGCCTTCACGTCCAGCCTGGTCCATTTCATATTGGACAGATACAGCCGCTCGCGATGAGACCAGAATCCGGCCGACACCGCTCCATTTTCGGGATATTGAATCTCTGCCACCGTATGTGAAATCCTGAAGTCAGCGTTGACGGTGGGCATATGCGGAAGGTCCAGCGAATATTTGAAATCAAAGTACTGACAAGGACCGAACTTGAGATTGAAGTCGAACTTAGAGCCCATCAGCTTGTGCTTGTTGAGACCCAGGTTGAGCAGAATCGACACCCATTCGACGTTATCCGCCCTGAGTCCGAAACCGACCTGGTGGACAGGGCTCTTGTTGCAGTTGATTACGAGATCATACGGTCCTTCAGTTCCGAGAAGGGAATAAGTCACCGACTCCATACATCCTGTTGCCTGTATCTTTGACATCGCGTCCTTCATATCGGCAGCGGTGACGAACTGGCCGGCAGTCAGCTTGATCTTGTTCTGGAGGAAGAGGGCCTCCTTGTCAGTCAGTCCCTTGAACTGCACCGAACGCAACTGGACCGCCGTACGGTTGATGTCTACCGCAGGCTTCCCGTGAAGCTTCGGGGATGATTTCTCCCCCAGAATCTTCTTCAGAGTCACGAACTCGTCCCTGTGGAGCATTGCCGCCCGGTGGCCGCGTTCTATCATCGTATCTATGGCTTCAGCCTTGAAACTCAGCATATTATAGCCTTCAAGGTCAGGTTTGACAAAAATATCGCAGCCTTTGATGTTGCGGTCGTGCGCTTCCTTGCCCATAAGGTCTATCATCTGGAAGGCCATATCGCCGATGTTGTTAAGCTCGGAATATGTCATCAGACGGTCTGACAGTTCCACTCCGATCACGTAATCGGCACCCATCTCCCTGGCGAGGTCGACGGGGAAATTGTTTCTCATACCACCGTCCACAAGCACCATTCCCCGGGTTCTGACCGGTTTGAAGAGTCCTGGAATGCTCATTGTGGAGCGCATTGCAGTCTTGAGTTCACCGTTCTCCCAGTTCTTGGCCTTGCATGATATAAGTTCCGTGGCTACACAGAAGAAAGGGATGGGCAGGTCCTTGAACGCCATACTGTCCTGATATCCCACCGTGAGACTCGAGAGCAGGTTGTTGACGTTGAATCCGTTGGCGTATCCGGCAGGCAGGGAACTCGCTGTGGAGTTGATGCCGACACCGGCCACGTTGTCATTGGCGCCCAGATGGAGCTTGCCCTTCCTGGGGCTGTACAATTCCTGCTCCTTCACCCTCTGGTTGAAAGTCTCGTCCTGATAATGGAACGGCACTGACAACAGGAAGCGGGACTTGTACATTTTGCTTTCGACAGAGACATATGACGGGTCTATCCTGTCCGTAAGTGTCTCGCTCCAGTCCTGATGGGTAAACAATGAATCGATGAATTCGGGAGAATAGCCCACGGCAAGGAGTCCGCCAATCAGGCCTCCTATGCTCGTGCCGCATATCATATCCACAGGGATGCCAAGTTCATCCATAAGCTTTTTGACGCCCAGCTGGGCGGCGCCCTTGGCTCCTCCGCCGCTAAGTACCAGAGCCACAGTGGGACGGCCCTCCCTTGTCCTTACCTGCTCCATCTTCTTCCTCATCAGGGCAATGGTGGCGGCATCCTCATCAGGATGCACCGAGTCCACGGAGAGTCCGTTTGGGTTCTGGGCCCACGAAGGAGCGGAAGCAATGAACAGCGTCAGTGCGAAGAGTGCTTTCCGGCAAGCATTCCGCAAGCTGCAAGTATGTCCTCGCCTCGCGATTTTCTGATTGTGCATACTATTCCGTTGTTGTTCAATCTGTCTCTGAAAGCCTCCATGGCGGCGGGCGACGCGGTATCGTACGGGAAATCCGGTATCCTGTGGAAGCGTATGAGGTTCACCCTGCACTCCAAGCCGCGGAGCAGTCGGATGAGTGCATCGGCGTGACGCTTGTCGTCATTCCATCCGGCAAACATCGTATACTCGAAACTCACCCTTCTCTGGCCCGAGAAGTCATACTGTCTTATCAGGTCCAGCACCCCGGCTGAAGGGAAAGCCTTCTCGGCAGGCATCATCCGCAGCCGCTCGTCCGGGAACGGATTGTGAAGACTTATGGCAAGATGGCATTTATATGAGTCGAGATATTTCTTCAGGCTTGGAAGCACTCCTATCGTACTCAGGGTCACCCTCTTGGGACTCCAGGCGAATCCCCAGTCCGCAGTGAGCACCTCAATGGCACGGCTGACCGCCCCGAAATTGTCCAGAGGCTCCCCCATTCCCATGAATACGGTATTGGTCAGGGTGCAGGGGTCATCGATGCCGAGGAACTGGTTGAGTATGTCGGCCGCATCCAGATTGCCGTGAAAGCCCTGCCTTCCCGTCATACAGAAGCGGCATCCCATCTTGCACCCGGCCTGGCTGGACACACACAACGTCCTTCTGTCCTCTTCAGGAATCATCACGGCCTCCACTGCATTGACCGTGGCGGTGGCTTCATCCTGTCCGCCAACGGCAAACAGATATTTGACGGTGCCATCGGAGGATTCCGCCCTTCCCACAGGAGCCGAAGTGCCGAGCACATATTTCTCCATAAGGGAAGCCCTGGCGGACCTACCTATGTTGGTCATCCTGTCCCAGTCCGACACACGCTTGATGTAAAGCCATTCGCACAACTGCCGGCCCACGAAAGGCTTTAGTCCGACGGACACCGCGGCCTCCTGCAATTCGGTCAGAGTCTTTCCCAACAACTTTTCTTTCATACGCACAAATTTAACAAAATATATTGTATATTTGTATTTGCAGGTATCCCGCCGCAGAAGTCCGGCGCTGCACATTAACAAATAAATCAAATCATTATGGCTAAAGAAGTTGAAGCACAGGCCACGGATGTCAATGCCGCCAAACTCAAGGCATTGCAGGCCACGATCGACAAGATTGAGAAAGATTACGGGAAAGGGACGATCATGAAGTTGGGAGATCAGCCAGAATGGGATGTTCAGGTCATCCCGAGCGGTTCGGTCGCTCTGGATCACGCCCTGGGCATCGGAGGTTATCCGAGAGGGCGCATCATCGAGATTTACGGGCCCGAATCAAGCGGCAAGACCACACTTGCCATCCACGCCATTGCGGAAGCCCAGAAGATGGGCGGCATCGCGGCAATGATAGATGCCGAACACGCTTTCGACAGGACGTATGCCCAGGCTCTCGGGGTCAATCTCGAGACACTGCTCATATCACAGCCCGACAACGGAGAGCAGGCTTTGGAGATAGCGGACAATCTCATACGCAGCGGTGCAGTGGATATTGTGGTTATAGACTCCGTCGCCGCCCTGACACCCAAAGCTGAGATAGAAGGCGAGATGGGAGACAACAAGGTCGGTCTTCAGGCCAGACTGATGAGCCAGGCTCTGCGCAAACTTACCGCCAACATTTCCAAGACCAACACCTGCTGCATATTCATCAACCAGCTTCGCGAGAAGATCGGGGTCATGTTCGGCAACCCGGAGACGACAACGGGCGGCAACGCGCTCAAGTTCTACGCCTCGGTGCGCATCGACGTGCGCCGCACCACCCAGATAAAGGACGGTGACGAGGCGACAGGAAGCCGCACCAGGGTAAAGGTCGTCAAGAACAAGATGGCGCCTCCTTTCAAGAAGGCCGAGTTCGACATAGTATACGGTGAAGGCATTTCTCACGTTGCCGAGATTGTGGATCTGGCCGTCGAATTCGACATCATACACAAGAGCGGCAGCTGGTTCAGTTACAAGGATGCCAAGCTGGCCCAGGGTCTCACGGCTGTCAAGCAGTTGCTTAAAGACAACGCCGAACTCTGCGAAGAGATCGAAGTACAGGTGCGCGAGTCGCTCAAGGAAGTGAAGGACTGATGGGCAGGATCATACTTACGGGAGACCGTCCCACAGGACGTCTTCACATCGGACATTACGTAGGTTCGCTGCGCAGAAGGGTGGAGCTGCAGAACAGCGGTCTGTTCGACGAGATATACATAATGATAGCCGACGCCCAGGCCCTGACAGACAATGCGGACAATCCGGAAAAGGTGCGTCAGAACATTATCGAGGTGGCCCTGGACTACCTTTCTGCCGGTCTTAACCCTGACAAATCCAACATATTCATCCAGTCGCAGATAAGCGAACTCACCGAGCTCGACTTCTTCTATCAGAATCTCGTCACCGTCCAGCGTCTCCAGCGCAATCCGACGGTCAAAGCCGAGATTCAGATGAGAGGTTTCTCCGACACTGATGACAACAAGGCCGGCACCCCGGTCGGATTCTTCTGCTACCCTATTTCCCAGGCAGCCGACATCACTGCGTTCAAGGCGACAACCGTCCCTGTCGGCGAAGACCAGGAGCCTATGATAGAGCAGACGAGGGAGATTGTACGCAAATTCAATTCGACTTACGGCCCCGTGCTTGTTGAGCCGGAGATAATGCTCCCCGACAATGCCGCCTGCCTCAGGCTTCCCGGCACTGACGGCAAGGCCAAGATGAGCAAGTCCCTGGGCAACTGCATCTATCTGTCGGATTCAGCCGAAGAAGTCGCCCGCAAGGTCAAGGGAATGTATACCGATCCGGGGCATCTTCAGGTTAGCGATCCCGGCAAAGTTGAAGGCAATACGGTCTTCACTTATCTGGATGCATTCTGCAAGCCCATACATTTTGACAAGTTCGGTGACTGTTTCACCGGCCGCAAGGCAAGCTTCGAGTTCCATAGCCTGGATGAAGTCAAGGCCCAGTATCGCGCCGGAGGACTTGGCGACGTGATGATCAAGAATTTCCTTACAGCCGTGCTCAACGACACTCTGGAACCCATACGTGCCCGCCGTCACGAACTCGAGCAGGACATACCGTACGTTTACTCCATCCTGAAGAAGGGTACAGAAGCCGCCAGGGCCGTGGCCTCCAGGACTCTCTCTGAAGTCAAGGCCGCTATGAAAATCAACTATTTCGACCCCGGCGTACTCGACGAACTGATCAGGGAGCAGAGCGAGAAATATCGGGAGGACGGGCAATAGCGCAGCACGACAGCTTGCGTGCTGTATCATTTGAAATAATCCCCGCTTCGGCAAGCCCCATCGGAGTCCAGTCGGAGCGGGGGTTGTTGTCTCTGTACAGCACGATTGCACGGGCGGTCCGCCAGTCGTGTATGTACGGATGCTTCTTCAATTCATCTGCGGGAAGCGTCCAGAGTCCGAAAGAATCCCGTGGAGCCGAACAGCATATCAGATCCGACAGCCCGTCATAACGTTCCCTGTCGAAATGCCATATGTCCATCAATTGCTCGGGAAAGGAATAGCCGCCGAGCTCCTCCCTGTAGGACACCATTTTTGCGGCAAAGTATCCTCCTATGCCGGGAAGGGCGTCGAATGCTGCCGAATCCGCGATGTTTATGTCCACTCGCGGGATGTCGATGAAGGGCTCCAGCCTGGCAAATACCGAATCAGGTACTGCGAATGAAGCGGCAAAATCACTCTTTCGACGGTATCGGCCGCCCTTTGCGCGGTAATTGTCTATGGATTCGGCCTGACGCCTGGTCAATCCGAGTCTGATAAGTTCATCCACTGTAACGGAATTGGGATTGAAACGGAAGGACTCGATTCTTCTGGTATTGTCCCTGACCCTTGTCACGGCAGGAGTATGCGGGGCGTCCCTGCGCACCTCTACAGTTCGGCCGCCCGACGGGGACGGAGTACGGATGCCGGAGCCCAGAATCCTGGCCGCCAGGGCGGAATCGACCACATAAACCGTATCAGGTCTGTCCCTTGCCGACTCTATCCGCTCGACGGAAACCCTGTGGACAAAAAGGGCCACCTGATATCCGATTATCAGAAAAGCTAGTGAAATGGCACCGACCCTGAATGTTGCCGGAATGTTATTGCCGCGATTGCTGTTCTCCTTCTCCACGATCCTTCTCCTCCTTGTATTTGTTCTGATGCTGTCCTCTGACAGGTCCGTCGGCACCTGCCACCACTATCACGATTTCACCCTTGGGCTCGTTCTGGCGGAAAAACTCCGCGAGGGATGACAGCGAGCCGCGATGGTGAGTCTCGTGAATCTTCGAAATCTCCCGTGCCACCGAGCATTCCCTGTCGGGACCGAATAACTCGGAAAGCTGCTCGAGCGTCTTGACGAGACGGTACGGAGACTCATAGAATATCATAGTCCTCCTCTCCGATGAAAGTTCTTCCAACAGGCTTTTGCGGCCTTTTTTCTGCGGCAGGAAACCTTCGAAACAAAATCTGTCGCAAGGGAGTCCGGAGGATACTATTGCCGGTATGCAGGCCGTAGGTCCGGGCAAAGTCTGCACCGCAATGCCTGCAGCGGCGCAGCTGCGGGCCAGCATGAATCCGGGATCGGACACTCCGGGAGTGCCGGCATCGCTGACCAGTGCCACGTTAAGACCTCCCGCAATCCGTTCGGCAATCATTCCCGTAATCTGATGTTCATTGAACTTATGATAAGACAACAGACGTCCCTTGATATCATAATGCGACATAAGGACCGAACTGGTGCGGGTATCCTCCGCCAATATCAGATCGGCTTCCTTAAGCACCCGTACTGCCCTGAAAGTCATATCTTCGAGGTTGCCTACGGGTGTGGGCACTATATACAGAGTACCCGCCATAGCTCTAGTCGAGTTTGCGTCTTACTGCCATCATCAGACGGTATACTATGTCCGAACCGAGATTCCACTTCGGGAAACTGGCGAGAATATAGTCGTAGGCCTCGTTGAGAGAAGACATCGAATTGAAAGCGGCAATTGTCTTCTGGAAGAGTATGGGGTCTTCCTGAAACAGTGTATTGATGAGAAGCACCCTGTCATTGAGAGATATGCCGCTGATAATGTTACTCACGGGATTGCCGGGGATGTCCCTGGCCCAGGCGTAATCAGGCCTTGTTCTGACAGCTGCAGGCTCGGGAACAGGCACGGGTTCGGGTTCGGGAACAGGCTCCGGCTCAGCTACGGGCTCGGGGACTGGAATCGGCTCCGGCTCGGGCACGGGTACCGGTTCCGGTTCGGGAACAGGCGCAGGATCCGGTTCTGATTCCGGTACGGGCTCCGGTTCGGGAACGGGTGCCTTGGGAGATTCCTGCTCCGGTCGCACCGGAGCCGCATCATCGAGCATGATATCCACCGGTTCCGTAAATGCGGGTGCGGCCGGTTCGGCCATCAGGGATGACACCCTCTCGCGAAGGGCGTCCAGCTCACACTGAAGAGCATCGATTTTGGCTGTTATATCATCAAAAATTCGTTTTTCCATCACGCAATATTTGCTATATTTGCATACACCAACTACAAATCTACACAAATGTTTTCAGAAAACCACAAAAAAACCGGCTGCATCGAAGTTATTTGCGGCTCAATGTTTTCAGGCAAAACCGAAGAGCTCATCCGCAGGATCCGTCGCGCCCAGTTTGCCAATCAGAAGATAGCCATTTTCAAGCCGGCCGTTGACAACAGATATTCCGAAGTTGACGTGATTTCACACAATTCCACCAGCATAAAGGCCACACCGGTCAAATCGCCGGCGGAGATTCTCGAACTGGAAACCGGAGTGCAGGTCGTTGGCATAGATGAAGCCCAGTTCTTTGACGGGTCGCTGGTCAGGGTCGTGCAATTCCTTGCCGACCACGGAATCAGAGTGATAGTTGCCGGTCTCGACATGGATTTCACGGGCAAGCCCTTCGGCCCCATGCCTGACATTATGGCCATAGCCGAAGACGTGCAGAAGGTCAACGCCATCTGCGTCAAATGCGGCAATCTTGCAAACTACTCCCACCGTCTGTCAAAGAATCCGGACCTGGTCGTTCTGGGAGAGAAAGACGTATATGAGCCTCTCTGCCGGGATTGTTTCAACAAGGCTGTCGGCAACAGATAGGCGTTACCGTCTCGGGTGATGTTCAAGCACCGCTGCCTGCCAGGTGGCGGTGTTTATGTGTGTATATATCTCCGTAGTGAGAATGCTTTCGTGACCAAGCATCTCTTGAACCACTCTGAGGTCAGCCCCGTTCTCAATGAGATGGGTAGCGAATGAATGTCGGAAGGTATGGGGTGATATCTTCTTCCGCACCCCTGCCAGAAGTGCCTGTTCCTTGATCATATTGAACACGGAGACCCGGCTCAAGGGTTTGCCGAAACGATTCAGGAAGACCGTGTCATCATATTCAGGACCTGCCGGGCAGGGACGGACCTCCATATATGCGGCGAAGCATTCAAGCGCAGGGCCGGCCACAGGTACAAGCCTTTCTTTGTCGCCCTTGCCAATCACCCTCACAAAAGACTCTTTTTCATAAACCTGTGAAATGCGGAGATTGCACAACTCGCTCACGCGCAACCCGCAGCCGTACAGCATCTCGAGTATCGCCCTGTCCCTCACGCCTTTCCAGTCCGAAGTGTCGACACTCTCCATAATCGCCAGCACTTCTTCCACCGAAAGAACTTCAGGCAGGTACTTGCCCAATTTTGGGGTTTCAAGCGCATCGCAGGGGTTGTCCCTGCGCGTTCCCTCCAGTATCATCCAGTCGAAGAACGACCGGAGCGAACTCAATATTCTGGCCTGGGATCGCTTGGAGACGGATTCCGCTCTTGAAGCAAGATAATCACCCACCACAGTGCTGTCCGCCCCGGATGCGTCCCCGCCGCAGAATGTGACAAAGTTCTCAGCATCCGAGACATAGGCCGCCACCGTATTGGGAGACATCTTTCTCTCCATGCGGAGGTAATATGCAAAATCTCCTGTCACCCTGCAAATATAGGCAAAATTTGCTATCTTTGCAGAGTATGGAACTCTTGAAGAAAATAGCCTTTGTGGGCATTGTGTCGCTGATATCGGTGGCTTGTGAGAGGACTGGAGGCGATTATGTGCCCGACAGATATGATGATGTGGTGATTCTGTACACTGTAGGATACAACAATCTCAGCAGCGACATCCAGGCCAACATACGTACGGTCAGGAAATCGGCGCTTCCGATGAAATCAGTTCCCAAGGCTCTTGTTCTGGTAGCCCACAACGCAGCCAATGACGAAGACTTCAACACCCCGACCAAACCGGTCATCGTGCAGATAAGGTCGGACTGGGCAGGCAAATCCATAATGGACACCCTCAAGGTCCTTGACGAAAACGTGACCCTGCTCGAGAAAGACGTAATGAGCGGCGTGCTGTCGTTCATCTGCGACAGGTTCAAGTCGGACCACTATGGCCTGATATTCTCGTCCCACGGTACCGGATGGCTGCCCGAGGATTATTATCGCAAGCCCAGGGAAACCCTATTGAAAAGCGCTTCCGACGCTCATCTGCCCAAAACCAAGACTTTCGGCGCCAGTTATGAAGGCACCCCTACATACCTCAAGGCCTCCCACGAAATGACGCTGCAGGATATGGCCGGTGCCATACCGATGCATCCGGACTATATCATATTTGATGCCTGCCTGATGGGGGGCATCGAGACGGCCTACGAATTGAGGCACGTGACGGACAGGATCGGATTCTCCCAGGCTCAGGTACTCGCCTCAGGCTTCGATTACTCCAAATTGTCCGAATGCCTGCTGACCAGACGCTCGCCCGAGGATTTCTGCAAGGCATTTTACGATTTTTACAACGCGCAGAGCGGTTCTCGCCGTACTGCAACCATTTCACTGGTGGATTGCAGCCGTCTGGACAGCCTTGCCACCGTATGCAACAGGTTTTTCGAAAGATACAGGAGCGGCATCGCATCCGTCAATCCCAACAAAGTCCAGGGCTTTTTCACAACGGACAAGCACTGGTTCTACGACCTCGAGGACATATTGGTCAAGGCGGGCATTTCCGAGCACGACCTCGCCGTTCTATCGGGTGCCATTGACCGCTGTATCATCTACAAGGCGCATACAGACCGCATCCTGGACAGCTTTGACGTAAAGGCTTTCTGCGGCTTCAGTTCATACCTGCCCAGACAGGGTTCGGCCTTTCTGGATGAATACTACAAGACGCTCGCCTGGAACAGAGCCACAGGACTCGTAGGCGCCGGCATTGCAGATTAAAATAAATTTCCTATATTTGCGTCCGCATTTCAAAAACCGTCTGCCGGTTTTGGTGCAATGGGTACCGGGCCCGCCCCGGGATGAGTAACACATTTTAAACAAGTCACAAATGCAACACTTCGAATTGAAAGGCCAGGCCCGCGAGGTCGGCAACAAGGCAGTCCTAAAGGCATTCCGTCGTCAGGGTCTTGTCCCCTGCAACCTCTATGGATGCGGTATCGACAATGTCCTCTTCACAGTTGACGAGAAAGAGCTCAAGGCTGTCACCAACACTCCCAAGTCATACATCATCGACCTTGTCCTCGACAACGGCGCAAAATACACGGCAGTTCTTCACGAACTCCAGTGGCATCCCGTCAATGACAACTGCCTTCACGTTGATTTCCTCGCAGTCGACGAGAAGAAGCCCATCGCCATCGATGTTCCTGTAGTAATCTCAGGACACGCCATCGGTGCACAGCAGGGCGGTAAGTTCTACCAGATCTCCCGCAAGGTACGTGTCAGCGCAGTCATGGCCAATCTTCCCGATGAACTCACAGTGGACATCACCAGCCTCGGACTCGACAAGAAGATCAAGGCCGGAGACCTCAAGTTCGACAACATCTCCATCATCTCCGACAAGGATATGATTATCTGCGGCGTCAAGAGCACACGCAACGTCACCGTAGTCGAGGAGACTCCCGCTGAATAAGAATCGCTCCTATGCCTGGTGAAACCTACCTTGTAGTAGGGCTCGGAAACATCGGACCCGAATACGCGAACACCAGGCACAATATGGGATTTATGGTATTGGATGCCTGGGCTAAGGCATCCAATACGTTTTTTGAGACAGGACGTTATGGAGATATGGCCAGGCTGGGGCTGAAAGGCCGTACCATATATCTTCTCAAACCCTCCACGTATATGAACCTGAGCGGCAATGCCGTCAGATACTGGCTCAACAAACTGGACCTGCCCGTATCCAAGCTGATGGTCATCTGCGATGACATCAATCTGCCATTCGGGGCCTCGAGGATGAGGAGGAACGGTAGCGATGGCGGCCACAACGGCCTGAAAAACATCAACGAAATGCTTGAAACCCAGGATTACGCGCGCATCAGGCTTGGGGTTGGCCACGAATTCACACAAGGCGGTCAGATTGATTATGTGCTCGGAACACTGGACAGCGGACAATCCGAGATGATGCCCGGAATCTGCGAGCACACAATACAAGGAGTATCAGACTGGATTTTGGCAGGAATAGACCGCGCAATGAATGGTTTCAACGTAAAAAATCACTGAAAACCACGTTTTTAGGTCGATATTTGTTGCATTTGACAAAATTTGTGTTTACCTTGCAACGAATTTTTACGTCAAATAGTTATAAATATTTTTATTATCTAACATAAACACTAATCACTATGAAATCTCTCGTAGCAAAAATCAATGAAGAAGTCGCTGCATTCCAGGTAAATGCTGAGGCTCAGGTCGTTAAAGGCAACAAGGCTGCAGGTGCTCGCGCACGTAAGGCTGCTCTCGAACTTATGAAGGACCTCAAGGAGTTCCGCAAGGCATCTGTCGAGGCTTCAAAATAATTTCAAGAAGAATGCAACGTTTCTGAAACCGACTGCATCTATATTGCAGGTTTAGGTTTTAGTACAAGTAAAAAGGTCGGTCAGCCGCAAGGTTGTCGGCCTTTTTTGATTTATGGCTGCAGCATTGCGCTTTTATCGAAAAGTTTCCTAATTTTGCGGCTGTGGGATTAAGGAATTTTGTAATCGTGGCGGCCGCTCTGCTGCTTTCGGCATTACCGGCACACAGTGCAGAACTGTGCCGTGTCATACCTGTAGAATTTCCCGACCTGCAATTCTGCTGCACCCCGGATCAACTTGATTCGATTGTACATGCATCGGAGGAATACTTCAAGCGGCAATTTTCGGATGAGGGCAAATATTCGTTCGAACTCAGTTCACCGGTCGGCCTGACAAAATCTTATTCCTACTACGGAGCCAACCATTCGGGAGGGAAGGATGCAAGAGTTGTGGAAGCGGTCACCGAAGCCCTCAAGGCTCTGAATCCCGACACGGATTTCTCCGGAACGGACCACCTTCTTTTTATCATGGCCGGACCAGACGAATCGCTGGGCGCGGGGGACGATTATTTCTGGCCGCAACAACTCAAATTGTCAGATTCAGGGATATCGATAATACTGGACGGACACAAGTTCGACAGTTTTGCAGTATGCACCGAACAGAGCCGGGCAGGAGAATTGGCCGGCATAGGCAATTTCTGTCACGAATTCGGACATCTTACAGGACTCGTGGACCTGTATGACACCGACGGAGAAGCCAGCGGTGGATTCGCCCCCGGACTGGGCGGACTGTCTCTGATGGCGGACGGCAACAGGAATGATGGCGGACGCACGCCCGCGGACCTGTGCTGTGCCGACTACGACCAATATTGCCACGATGACGGCACTGTACTTCAGAAGGGATACAACAGACTGGCCCCGTCTTCTGCGGAGAACAGGTTCGCCGTCATCCCCTCTCCCGTCAACGGGAAATACGATCTTGTCGAGAACAGGAACGGCAAAGAACTGGTAATAGTAAGGATAGACAAATCACAGACCTATGCCGGTTTCTCCGACAACAAGAAAAAAAGCCTTACAGCAGCTGAGAGATGGGCCTTGAATGAGGTGAACTGCCGCCCGGACCGACAGTGCGCCGAGCTGGGGAAAATTGTGTCCGGATATTTTTTCGGTGACACTCTGGCGTTGACCGGGATTCATCTCGAGGGTGATGAATTCGTATTCAATGTGGTTGAACCGGTACGGATAAAGAGCCTGGTCCCCTTCCAGGACGGAGTGTATGTGTGCTGGGACACCGAATTGGACCTCTCCCTGATCGAGCGGGCCGGTGTCACCTGCAGGAGCGAAGACGGTACGATGACCGAAAGCGATGCACGGCCCACGCCCGAGGGAATATACCGTATCGAAATCAACGGTCTGAAACCGGCCCAAAGTTATTCCCTCTCTTTGCATTTCAGCACCATGGACGGGGTATCATTCGGGAGGACCCTGGCATTCAACACCCAATACTACCGTGAAGATTCCAGCCCCTTCATCATGATGGACAGCCCAGGCAGACGGGATGACGGCACTTTCGAGTCCCTTTCATCCATTCACCTTAGAGTCAGGAACGTCCCGGATGCCGTTTCAACGGTATGGACCTTCGAGGGCAAGGAAATCTCTGCCGGTCCCGACGGGCTCTGGATCATTCCCGGGAGCGGCACGCTCAAGGCAAAAGTCACTTGTAAAGACGGTTCCGAGGACATCATTGTCAAAAAAATCACTGTCAGATGAGAAAGACTCCATTATTCCTGCTGGCCACTTGCCTGTTCGTCGTATCCTGTCAGAGTCCGGCACCGGACCCTATGGTGCTTCTGGACAGCAATCCTCAGATAGTGGTTCGGAACGTGGTCAAATTCTCATACAGGGAGGCGGATTGCCAATTGGGTTTCAACCGCTCCAAAGCGGAATTCAGAATGATGACGGACAATATGTCATCACACGCCATAATCGTCCTCAACGACATCCCCACGGAGAAAGGTCAGCGGGTTGTCGCCGAGCGCATCAGCTGGACTACATACAACGATATCGAGAGCAGAAACAATGTCGCCCTCGAAGTCTTGAAGATCGAGGGCGGCAATATTTGGCTCTGGAGTGCCCGCGAGGAAATCGCGGCAGTCGTCAGCATCCTAGAATGACAGGGCAATCTGAATAAAGTCGTCAGCCTTGAGCGCCGCGCCTCCGATCAGACCTCCGTCGATATCTTTCTGTGCAAAAAGTTCCTTCGCATTGGAAGGCTTGCAGGATCCGCCGTAAAGGATTGTAGTATCCTCAGCCACTGTCTGTCCGAACTTGTCGGCAAGCACCTTACGGATATAAGCGTGTATCTCTTCCGCCTGCTCCGATGTTGCTGTCTTGCCTGTGCCGATGGCCCATACGGGCTCGTAGGCCACGACAATGTTCTTCATATCCTCGGCCGTGAAATTGTAGAGAACGTTCTTGATCTGTTCACCGCAAACGTCGAAATGTTTGCCGGCCTCCCTCTGTTCGAGATTCTCACCCACGCAAAGGATGACGCCGAGACCTTCGGCGAGAGCCAGTTTTGTCTTCTCGACGAGTTTCTCGTCTGTCTCTCCATAATACTGACGGCGCTCGGAATGTCCAAGAATGGTCCACTTTGCACCTGTCGACTTGACCATGGCAGCGGAAACCTCCCCCGTATATGCACCGGAAGTGTGATCCGCACAGTTCTCCGCTGACAGTTCGACGCGTGAATCAAGAACTGCGGCTACGCTTGTGAGGTGAGTTGCAGGGGTTGCAACTATAAGTCCCACGTTAGCGGGGACTGCTGAAGCCTTTGCGACCACAGCCTTTGCGAGTTCTACTCCTTCGGGAACTGTTGTATTCATTTTCCAGTTGCCCGCAACGATTTGCTTTCTCATTTCAGATATATTTTTGTCGATATAGATTCATACAGGAATCAGGCGGTGCAAATTTACAAAAAAGGAGTGACAATGCACCACCCGATAAACATTATCCTCACTTCTTCAGAAGCTCATCGATATGCTCGGCGTAGTCAAGGGTAGTGTCCAGATAGAAGTCAAGGTCCGGCACTATCCGAAGCTGCTTGGCCACCATCCGTCCCAACTCCCCTCTCAGGGACTTTCCTTCAACCTTGAGCGTATTCATAACCTCCGTCTGCTTCTCTGAGGGGAACACGCTGACATAGACCTTGGCCACGCTCAGGTCGGGGCTCACCCTTACCTCACTCACGGTAAGCATCGCTCCGCCGAACACGGCCATTCCCCTGCCGCGAATGATTTCAGCAAGGTCGCGCTGAATTTCCCTCGCGACCTTGAGTTGTCTTGTACTTGCCTGTCCTTCCATCACTTGACTATGATGATATAGTAATCCTTCTTGCCTTTCTGTGCAAGGATGTACTTGCCGTCTATGATGTCCGCTTCAGAGAGTGAGCCGTTCGGATCGGTGCGCTTCTCTTTGTTTATGCTGAATCCGTTGCCCTGAATCATCTTGCGGGCCTCACCCTTGGAAGGGAAAACAGATGTCTCGACTGCGAGGGCGTCAAGAATGTTCATCGGAAGTTTCGACTTCCCGATTTCGAAGGTGGGCACACCGTCGAACACTGCCAGGAAGGTCTTTTCGTCCAGACTGCGGAGATCATCCGCAGTGGCCTTGCCGAACAGCATCTGGGATGCTTTCAATGCATTCTCATACTCGGATTCTCCGTGAACCATAACGGTTATCTCCTTTGCCAGGAGTTTCTGCAGCCTGCGCTGTCCGGGATCTTCGCGATGCTCCGCGATGGCGGATTCGATTACCTCCCTGTCGAGCATCGTGAATATCTTGATGTATTTCTCCGCATCCTCGTCGCTGACATTGAGCCAGAACTGATAGAACTGATAAGGCGAGGTACGTTCGGGATCGAGCCATATGTTGCCCTTCTCTGTCTTGCCGAACTTGCCCCCGTCCGCCTTGGTGATAAGCGGGCAGGTCAGTGCGAACGCCTCTCCACCGCAAGTCCTGCGAATAAGCTCGGTGCCGGTGGTGATATTGCCCCACTGATCCGCCCCTCCAAGCTGGAGTCTGACGTTGTGGTGCTGGTACAGATAGAGGAAATCATATCCCTGAAGCAGCTGATAGGTAAACTCCGTGAAGGACATTCCCTCGCTCGAATCACGGCTTAGACGCTTCTTCACCGAATCCTTGCTCATCATATAGTTGACCGTGATGAGTTTGCCGATATCCCTCGTGAAGTTGATGAAGGTGTAATCCTTCATCCAGTCATAATTGTTGACAAGTTCGGCCTTGTTGGGAGCATCCGAGCCGAAATCCAGGAACCGGCCCAACTGCTCCTTGATGCACTTCACGTTGTGCTCGAGGGTCTCCTCATCGAGCAGGTTGCGCTCCTGGCTCTTCATCGAAGGGTCGCCTATCATTCCGGTGGCACCTCCCACCAGCGCATACGGCTTGTTGCCGCAGGCCTGGAAATGTTTGAGTATCATTATGCTGACCAGATGTCCTATGTGAAGCGAGTCTCCTGTCGGGTCTATTCCGACATAGGCTGACATAGGGCCCTTGCCAAGTTCTTCTTCGGTACCGGGAGTGACATCATGAATCATCCCCCTCCACTTGAGTTCGTCAAAAAAATTCTTCATCTCTTATTCTTCTTTATTCTTCTCCAAGGAACATCGGATCCCAGGCAGGAAGCTGAACGGGTTTCTGATCGAGCATCTCAAGCACGTCCGCAGGTACGTACTTGCGGTCAACCACAAGACGGAACATATACTCGTCGAACCACTCGTCAGTCATAATCAGGAATCCGTTATATCCCGTATTCTTACCCCAGCTGTTCTCCACCATCCATTTCGTGGTCTTGCCATCCTTGATGTCGACAGCTACCAGAGTCATCGCGTGTGACGAACCGCTGGCGTGGGTCATAATCCTCTGTTTCTTGTCCATAGTGTACTTCACGCCAAGTATGGACTCGTAGTCGAAGTTCTTCAGATCGGCCAGTCCACGCACTCTGTCAAGGTATTTACCTACATCGCAGGAGAAATACATTGCATCTCCACCCTTGATACTGGCTATGGCCATCTCTTTGATGCGCTCGACAGGCAGATTGACATAGAGCCAGTTCTGTCCGTCATAGAGATGACGGTCATAGGCTATTTCGTATACCTTGCCGTATTCGCGGCTCGGGTCATTCATAAGCATCACATAATCGTTGTTGAGGTCATAGCCCACCATCTCCCTGTAGAACTCCACGGGAGTGTATGTCCTGCCGTTCCATTCGAATTGGGTGGGAGGCACTCCGTAAGCCAGAGCAAGCACGTGGTATATCTCCTTGAGCATGGCGACCTTCTGCTCCTGAAGGTAGGCGGGGAGTTTCTTGGCCTTCACGCCCTCGGGGTTCTCCCTGAGGCGGAGTCCGTCCTGACGGAGAATCGTGGCAAGTTGTGAAGCCAACTGGGATGTTCCGTTGGCTATACGGCTCTCAGGCATAACATATGAGGGAACCACACCGTATTTCATCACCAAATTGGCCACGCCG
Organism: Bacteroidales bacterium; assembly: GCA_024401865.1. Lineage (GTDB taxonomy): Bacteria > Bacteroidota > Bacteroidia > Bacteroidales > UBA932 > Cryptobacteroides. The sequence continues at coordinate 8,805 of JAKSKI010000001.1, read as the reverse complement.
GTAAAAGTGCCTCCGTCGCTCAACGGATGGGCGAACAACCAATCCACCTCACGGTCTTCGAACGGCTTGTTGCGGGTGTCGATTACGGCCTGAAGAAAGAGATTGCATTTCTCAAGCTGGTCCCAGAAAAAACAGTAGCTCTGGGAGAACTGGAAGTCACCGAGGTTGTGCCTGGAAATGGCAGCGGCACGCAGCACATTGAGACCGGAGAACAGCCAGCAGCGGCCGGATTTCATCTGATTGGTGACAGCGTCCGTATTTACACGGTCGGAGAAATTGCCGTCAATCCTCGCAGCCTTCTCGGAGTTGACAGCCAGAACGTTGAAATCGGCATTGTTCAGGGCGTTGCGGATTGCCTTGTCTGCCGTTGTACCTTCGTAACCCTTCTGAATCTCCGCAAGCATCTCGGGAGAAATGCCCCCGTTCTGCTGGGCTGCGGCTCCGACGCTGAGGAGCGCAAATGCTATGACAAATATTTTCTTCATTATGTTGGTGTTGATGTTTCCGGGCTATAAATATCCGAAATTTTAGCGAGAATCCGAAGAAAGTTCTGCAGGAATAATGGATTCCTGTCCGTTCACTATCCTTGCTCCCGACTTTATCCTGGCGTTTGAACGTTTGGGAGAGAGTTTCAGATGCTCGAGTTTGTCAATCTTCCTGATGACAGACTGGTTGGACTCCACGAGTTTCTTGCGCGAGTCTTCATAACTAATTCTTGCCTTGTCCAGATAATCGCCAACCTTCACGAAAGAATCCATCCAGTTCTTGAGCTGGCTCATAAGCTCCGACGCCGTCGAATAGACCTCTTCAATATTCCTCTCCCTGTCATACTGCCTCCAGCTCATCAATATCATATTGAGCACAATCATAAGATTCTGCTGGCTTACAATCAGAACCTTGGAGTCCTTGGCTTTCTGCCATAGGGTCGGAGCTTCATCAAGCATGGCCCTGAAAGCCCCTTCCATCGGGATGAACATTATGTTGTAGTCAACCTTGCGCTTGCCTTCTTCAATATAGGATGCGTAGTCCTTGAGCTTGAGTTCGTCGATGTGACGGCTTATCGAATCCACGTGGCGCTTTGCAAGGACCGGTCTCTGTACGGGGTCCTCGCAGTTCATATACTCCACGTATGCGTTGAGACTGACCTTCGAATCAATGATGACCTCGCTTCCGTCCGGGTAGTAGACTATGACATCGGGAATCATCGTGGCACCGCTTTCGCTCTTGATTTCGTGTCCCTGAGCATCGCGGAGCACATCCTGCGTCGTAAAGTGGACTCCCTCCTGAAGGCCGGACTGCTTAAGCAGGTCAACAAGCAGCATCTCGCCGAAATTGCCCTGTATCTTCGCGTGTCCCGTAAGCGCATTCGCCAGATTGCGGGCCTCGGATCCTATGCTCTCGCTCTGCTTCATAACCGTGTTGAGCAGTTCCCTCATGGCCGAATCCTGGGCCACGGACTTCTCCTGGCTTTCCCTGACCGACTTTTCGAAACCGGAGAACTTTTCCTGAATGGGCTTGAGCAATTCCGCAAGAGACTCGGCATTCTGTCTCCTGAGCCCGGCGCTGTTCTGCTCCGAGAGAAGTTTGAAACTCTCCTCCATCTGCTTGCGCTGTACATCGAAGGCCTTTTCCCTTTCTTCGGCAAGAGCTTCCTGCGTCTGCAGCCGTCCCCGGAGAGCGGCAGCTTCAAGTGCGCTCGACTCCGCCTTCTCCCTTGCCGTGGAAGCCTTGCCGGACATTATGATGGTCGTCACGACGAAAACGGCGGCAAGAAGCGCCAGAATTACTATTATGATGATCTGCGTCATATCGGACTATTGTTGAGTTTCTTTAATATTGCTGCAGGCGGCAAGGGAAATCACGAAACCTATCACTCCCACGCTCACCGCGGCCAGCAGCACATCCGCCGGATGCAGCACCACGGGATATGCCTGAACGATATAATTGCCCGGCATTTTGACAAGTCCGAACTGCTGTTGCAGGAACGCCGTCAAGACACCGGCCACCAATCCCACGCCCATTCCAGCCAGGGACACCAGCCATCCTTCGAACACGAAAATACGGTTGATCAATCCCGTGTCGGCGCCCAGGGCCTTCAGAGTGTCCATATCCTCTTTTTTTTCGACAATAAGCATCGAAAGGCTGCCGAAGATGTTGAGAGCGACAATCAGCACCACAAAAAGAAGAATGAGATATACGGCCGCCTTCTCGAGACGCATCATCCTGTACACGTCAGGATGCTGCTCATATTTGTCCATAAGCACGTATGTGTCTCCGACTTTGCCGGACACGTCACGTTTGAATCTCCTGACCGCCCTGTCGGAATTGTCACAGAGCCTCACGTCCACGGAGGAGCAGGCGTTGTCCTTGCCGAAGAGATGCCTGGCGGTTGACAGCGTCACGACGACAGTGCTTGCATCAACTGCGGGATTGACGCTGAACACGCGTTCGGGATACACTTCGGCCGTACGCATCGAAGCCATCGGATCAAGAAGGGAGATCTTACGTTCCCGGTCCGGAGCGTAAATCACGACAGGGTCGACGAATTTGGGGTTGATACCCATATCCGAAGCAAGGGACGCACCCACAGCCGCCAGATTCAGGTCCCCGCGAACTATGGACATATCTCCGTCGGTCCCCAACAGATGGGCTGCACCCTGGGCGTCGCCATATGTCAGGAAGGTCTCGAACTCGAGCGAACGGGAAACGCGGCACACCCTGCTGTCAGCACCGATGATACGGACCAGACTGTCCGGCACGGCATAACCGCCGTCGGCCGCACAAATCTTCACGTCAGGATCGAAATCCGACAGATTGCTGTCTATTATGGAATTGAAACCATTGTATACGGACATTATCAGCACCAGCGCAGCAGTCCCGAGCGCCATCCCGATGGCACTCACAAGGGAAATCACGTTGATAACATTATGTGATTTCCTGGAGAACAGATATCTCCACGCTATGGAAAGGGGCAGATTCATCTCTGGTAGCCGGAGCCGTATGAAAGTCCATTTTTCATTCTTTATACCAGTCCTTGTATAGCAGATAGCCCTGCGCATTGTTATGGGCCGCGGCTGCCACGGATTCAGACGCATCCTTGACCTTCCTGGCAGGAATTCCGGCATAGACGCCCGGCTCAAGGACCTGATTGCTGAGCACGACCGCACCGGCACCGATGATCGTATTGTCAGGAATGACGGCATTGTCCATCAATACCGCACCCATTCCCACAAGGACATTGTTGCCGATTCTGGCACCGTGTATCACCGCATTGTGGCCGACAGATACGTCATTGCCGATTTCAACGACCGAACGCTTGTAGAGTGTGTGGACTACTGCTCCGTCCTGAATGTTCACCCTGTCGCCGAGCACGATCGGATTTACGTCCCCGCGCAGCACGGCACCGTACCATATGCTGCAGTCGTCACCGATGGTGACATCACCTATCAATGAAGCGTTCTCTGCCAGAAAGCACCGCTGTCCAACCTTGGGATTAGTGCCGTTAAGTTCTTTGATTATAGCCATTTACTGGAAATTTCCTGAATTGTATTTGCATCGCGGAGCATCTTCACGAAAGCCTCTGCGCTCCGCTTGTGGTATACGCGTTTGAGAGTATGGACACATCCCTGCATCTGGTTGTCCGGAAGGTCGAGCGGCACTGCTTTCAGGAAGTCCCGTCCACGGACGGATGCTTCGGACAGCATGGTCAGCAGATTGGTATTCTGTACAATGTCAAGCAGGATATTGGCTTCGTTGATCTCCAGGCAGACATTCAGGTCGGAACGTTCGATGCAGATATATTTCTCCAAGGCGTTGCGCGCTTGAAGGCCCTTCGCCGGAATGGCGAGACGGTGTCGCTTGAGTTCTTCAAGACTGATGGATTCCCTGTCGGCAAGTGCGTGATCCTTCCGCATTATTACTGAAAGTTTGTCGCCGAAAAGGTAGCTGGATTCTATTTCCTCGTATGGCTGGTCCGGCTTGAATGCCAGCACCAGGTCGACTTCCCGATGACGGAGCACTTCCATCAGCTCAGCCATGTTTCTGTAGAAGATATTGAGCTTCACGCCCGGGTATGCCTTGGCAAAATTCTTGACGGTCTCCGTGAGAATCTGACTGAAAGAGTATGTCACGCCGATGTTGAGCTCTCCCGTCAGCAGTTCTTTGAGGTCATTCACCTGTGCCTTGCAGGCTTCGGAGTCCTGAAGTGTCTGAATTGCCAGCGGCAGAAGCAACGTCCCGCTTTCAGTCAGGGACGCCGAGTGTGAATCCCGCTGGAACAGAATCGTTCCGAGCTCATCCTCAAGTGATTTTATCTGCTGGGAAAGAGTGCTTTGGCTTACATACAAGCTGCGTGCTGCCTCGGAGAAATTCAGAATTTGCGCCGTCCTGACAAAATACTTCAGCTGTCTGATTTCCATTACCGTGTTTCCTTTCAATATGCAAATTTATATATTTGCAGCAATTATTTCAAATATGGAACAATCTTTTACTGAACCCGAAATAATCTGGCTGGAAAGCACAGACTCAACAAATGACGAGCTCCGCAGACGTCTGGAGCAGTCAGGCGATCTGTCGATAATCGCGACCGCGAAGCAGTCGGCGGGACGCGGTCAGGGCGACCATACCTGGCATTCCGCACCCGGGCAGAACCTCACTTTCTCCATCCTGCTGAGGCATCGCCTCCTGAAAGCTTCGGATGCGCTGGCCGTTACATCAATAATGACTCTTGGCATACGGGATTATCTGCACTCGAAAGGTATCAGTCCCTGGATCAAGTGGCCCAATGACATATGGGTCGGGGACAAGAAAATATGCGGGATACTCGTGGAGAACAGCATACGCGCCGGCAGAATAGATTTCTCCATAGTCGGAGTCGGGCTGGACCTCAACCAGACAGACTGGCCGTCCGAATTGCCCAACCCGGTAAGCCTCAAGGATTTGACCGGACAGGAATATGACGTTCACGAAGAACTGAGGCAACTGTCCGAAGCGCTGGCTCGACGCAGCGCCCGGACCGCCACCCCCGAAGGCATTGCAGAAATCATTGAAGAATTCAACAAGGTCGTCAATAACCGATTGCCGCTATCGGAAAAATGCTCGTGAAATCAGTTGCAGAATTGACGCAAAGTCGATAACTTTGACATTCAAAACTACAGTATCACAATGAATAATTTATCTACAGGTCTTTTGCTTATGGCTGCGGGAATGGTGACGGTGTTCGTCATTCTGCTTATAGTCATATACTTTGGCAAGCTGCTTATTGCCACGGTAAACAGATTGCCCGACAAGGACAGCATGAATTCGCAGAACAGCGCGCAGGCGCCCGTGCCTGCTCCTCAGCCCGCCCCGGCAGAGCCTGTCCCCGCCGCTACCGAGGCCGGGAACGGAATCTATGATCTCATAACTCCTGTCGGCGGAACATTCAAATTGTCTCCCGACAGCGAAGGGCGCAGGCCCAACCTGCCGTTCAAGTTCAAGAAAGGGGACGTGCTCTGCAAGATCACGAACGCCGAAGGGGAGAGCTCTCTATGTGCCTCAGAAGACGGCACCATCCTGGCAGTTCTGGTCGAAAACGGCAGCAGAGTGGATATTAATGATGTATTAATGAATATTGGCAGATAGTATGCAGAGTTTTTCAGAAATTTTGGAAAGGGTCTATGATATGACCGCTATCAGCAACATAGTGAGCGAACCCTCCTATTTGCTGATGTATGTCATAGCGTTCGGACTGTTGTATCTTGGCATTGTTAAGAAATACGAACCGCTGCTCCTCATCCCTATCGCCTTCGGAGTTTTGATTGCAAACTTCCCCGGCGGTGACATGGGCGTCGTGCAGGCGGATTCCGCCGGTATGGTCACCCTTGCTGACGGTACCGTGAGGAACATCTGGGAGATGCCTCTTCACGATATCTCCCACGAGTTCGGAATAATCACCTACCTTTACTACGCCCTCATCAAGAGCGGTCTTCTTCCGCCTATCATCTTCATGGGCGTCGGTGCTCTGACAGACTTCGGTCCGATGCTCCGCAACCTCAAGCTCGCCATCTTCGGTGCCGCCGCACAGTTCGGAATCTTCGCAGTCCTGCTCGCAGCGCTTGCGCTTGGTTTCACACCCCAGGAAGCCGCATCCCTCGGCATCATCGGCGGAGCGGACGGCCCTACCGCAATCTTCACCACCATCAAGCTTGCACCTCACCTCCTCGGTCCCATCGCCATTGCAGCATACAGCTATATGGCCCTGGTACCGGTGATCATCCCGCTTGTGGTCAAATGTCTCTGCTCGAAGGATGAACTGCTCATCAATATGCGCGAGCAGGACAAGCTCTATCCCGAAAAGAACGAGGTGAAGAATATGAAGACCCTCAAGATCATATTCCCCATCGCAACGACCACAATAGTCGCCATCTTCGTCCCCACAGCCGTTTCCCTGGTAGGTATGCTTATGTTCGGCAACCTGATCAAGGAAATCGGTCCCGACACCAACCGTCTTTTCCAGACCGCATCCAACGGCCTTATGAATACGGCCACCATCTTCCTCGGACTTTGCGTCGGCGCAACGATGACCGCAGAGGCCTTCCTGAACTGGACGACCCTCGGAATCGTGGCCGGTGGATTCCTCGCATTCGCCCTCAGTATCGCGAGCGGTATCTGCATGGTCAAGGTCTGGAATATCTTCGCCAAGAAGAAGATCAACCCGCTCGTAGGAGCAACAGGTCTGAGCGCCGTGCCTATGGCCAGCCGTGTCTGCAACGGTATCAGCACCAAATACAACCCCAAGAACCACGTTCTGAATTACTGTATGGCTTCCAACGTAGCCGGTGTCATCGGATCGGCGGTTGCAGCAGGTGTACTAATCTCATTCTTGGGTTAACAAATTCATTGATAATAAATTATAACGTATATAAGAAATGGAAGACAAACTCAGTTCTCTCAAGGCCCGCAGGGCTGCAGCCGAACTTGGCGGAGGTCAGAAAAGAATCGATGCACAGCACGAGAAAGGCAAGTTCACCGCTCGTGAAAGGCTTGCGATGCTGCTCGATGAAGGCAGCTTCGAAGAGTTCGACACCTTCGTTCAGCACCGTTGCACCAACTTCGGTATGGAAAAATCACATACTGACGGAGATGGTGTCGTAACGGGTAGAGGCACGATTGACGGTCGTATCGTTTACGTTTTTGCCCAGGATTTCACTGTCAGCGGTGGTTCCCTGAGCAAGACGATGTCCGAGAAAATCTGCAAAGCCATGGATATGGCACTGCAGTGCGGGGCACCTTTCATCGGCATCAATGATTCCGGCGGAGCACGCATCCAGGAGGGTATCGACGCTCTTGCGGGATATGCCGACATCTTCGAGAGGAATATACTCTGCTCGGGAGTGATCCCCCAGATAAGCGGTATCTTCGGACCTTGCGCCGGTGGAGCCTGCTACTCTCCCGCACTTACCGACTTCACCCTCATGGTGAAGGACACTTCCTATATGTTCCTCACCGGTCCCGCTGTCGTCAAGAGCGTCACAGGAGAGGTCGTGAGCCAGGAGGACCTTGGCGGTGCCAGGGTTCACGCTTCCAAGAGCGGCGTGGCCCATTTCGCCGCCGAGAACGAAACCGAGGCCATTGCATCCATCAAGAAGCTTTTCTCTTTCCTTCCCCAGAACAATCTGGAGGAAGCGCCTGTCAAACCTACGGACGACCCTGCCGGCAGGATTGACGAGTCGCTCAACACCATAGTTCCCGACAACCTCAATCAGGCTTATGATATGTATTCCGTTATCAACAGCATAGTCGATGACGGAGATTTCTTCGAGGTTCACGCCTCATACGCAAAGAACATCATCGTAGGCTTCGCCCATATGAACGGAAAGAGTGTGGGCATCGTGGCGAACCAGCCGAAGGCCATGGCAGGCGTGCTCGACATCAACGCTTCGAGAAAGGCCTCCAGGTTCGTACGTTTCTGCGACGCATTCAACATCCCTCTGGTGACCCTCGTGGACGTTCCGGGCTTCCTTTGCGGCACACAGATGGAATACGGTGCCATCATCGCCCACGGAGCAAAGTTGCTCTATGCCTATGGCGAGGCAACGGTACCCAAGATTACCGTAACTCTCCGCAAGTCTTACGGCGGCGCTCATATCGTGATGAGCTGCAAGCAGCTCAGGGGTGACATCAACTACGCCTGGCCTACCGCCAACATAGCCGTGATGGGTGCCGACGGCGCTGTCAGCGTTCTTTATGGAAAGGAATTGAAAGAAGAGGAAGATCCGGCAAAGAGGGCGGAGATCAAGGCCGCACGTACCGCCGAATACAATGACCTCTTCGCAAATCCCTATCAGGCAGCCCAGAAGGGTTACATCGAGGACGTGATTGAACCTGCAACCACCCGTTTCCGCATCATCAGGGCCCTTGAGTCTCTGGCAAACAAGCGCCAGAGCCTGCCGGCCAAAAAACACGATAATCTTCCTTTGTAATGAGCACAATCACAGATACAGAAGCGGCCGTTGTCGCTCTATCCCTGACGCTGGAACTGTCCGCTCCGACAGATGACGAATACACAGCCATAGGTATGGCGCTCTCTCAATACATGGTGGATTTCCCTGGTAAAATCAGGATGAAAAAACGCAGAAGTGCAGGTGAGCTCACATTTGCTGCGACACCTTCCCCCTGGTCGTCAAAGATTTTCTCAATGAGGAATCTCGGAACGAAATAAAGCAGATAAACAATAAAACAAGAATAACATGTCAGAGTACAAATTCAAAGTGAACGGAGACCCGTATGAGGTCAAAATCGATGGAATAGAGAATGGCGTCGCCA